>JAYUOV010000287.1:0-26218 GCA_043760535.1 Chitinophagaceae bacterium | reverse complement strand
AAAGCCACGGCGCTGGTTTTGTAAATACGGAAACAATTGTGCATCGGCATCAAAAGCATTTGGAGCGTACACGTATTTGCTAAGTAACTCCATAGCCTTTTTCTGGTAGGCTACCGGCACCGGTGTAAAAGGTTTGTTGGTTGTGCTTTGGCCCACCATACTTCTATCTACATAAACACCACCAATATAGCGGCTTACGGCTGTAATCATTTGGCTACGCTGACTGTTTAACGCACCGTAGCGGCCTCTTAGTTCCTGATAGCTTCTACCCTCACGGCTAAAACGGGCTTTTAGTTTTGGCATCATTGCGTTCACAAGCTTTAACCTTTCTTCGGCATAGGCTACCATATCGTTGCTATGGTCGTTTACCATTATCCTTGGGTCTATACCGCTGCCGGGGCTGCGCATATCATCGGCATCGTTACCAAAAACCAATTGCGGATCGGTGCTGCGGGCCAGTATTTTATTAAGACCAGCCTCTTCTTCGCTTTCATTAAAAGGCGTGTAGCCATATTCAATAGCCCATAAATCGTATGGACCGGCTTTGGTGGTGTAGTAATCGCCTTGTTTACTCCTGTCGAGGCTAACATTAATAGCAGGGTAGTCCATTACAGAACCCTGTAAACCAATTCTGCGGGTCAACGTTTTATCGTGTAACTGCGCAGGGCTAAGCATTTGCGAAGCTTTCATGTTGTGGTTAAGACCTAATGTGTGGCCCATTTCATGCATAATCAGGTAATATAAAAACTGCTTGTGCATTTCTGAAATGCTGGCATATTTACTATCCTCGGGCATGTCTTCATCAAGTGCCTCCAGAGTGGTAAGGCCTGTTATGTATTGGCCTTGTAATTCGTGGGCCATGGTGCAGGTGGCCATGTGCTGTTTATTAAATCCAAAATGTGGCACGGCTTCGGCACCTTCAGTTGCACTGGCAGTTTGCCATGGAAGTTGTACTGCTTTTACAGCAGCATTGCTACCATTAAAAAGGTCATCAAAAATGGGTGTGCCGGCCCCGCTTTTCCATTCTACTGTAATATCGGTTCCTAAAATTTGGCCTGTGCGGGGGTTAGTAAAGCTTGGGCCAATGGCGCCATAGGATGGCTGCGATGAAGATACCCAACGGATAACATTGTAATTAATATCTCCGGCATCCCAAGTGGCAGTGTCGGGCATAATTTTCATTACGATGGCATTTTTAATACCAGCTTTTTCAAAAGCCTCGTTCCACTTTTCGCCAGCCTCTTTAATAGTTTGGCGGTATTGTACCGGGGTAGTGTTTTCTATCCAATAAATAACGGGTTCTGCAGCATCGCTAAGCGGCTGGCTTGCATCTTTCTTTTTAAGATTCCAGCGATTGATAACATCTTTATATGGTGTTGGCGAAATAGAAGTAAGGTCATCTACTTCCGAACCAAAATAGCCAATTCTAGGGTCATCTCTGCGGCCTCTGAAATCGTTGTTGGGCATTTCGATAAATGAATGCTGAATTTTAATCCGGTTAAAACGGGCATCGGTTATGTCTTTTCCGCCACCGTTAAATGGCATTGGGTTTTCGTAGGCAAGGTCTACCACCACATCGGTATTGCCGGGGTAGCTGCGAACCTGTGCTATTTTAGACTTTAATGGGTTTAAGCCACCAAGGTTAAAAAAAGCCGTAGGCGGTGTACCTGGCGGAAAATTTGGTTTTACCGGATCCAGCTTTTCGCTGATAAACAAGGCGTCGCCGGCCACGAGGTAGCCTGTAGAATCTTCGGCGGCAAATTTATCGCTGTAAAAAATGGCGCCGGGTACATCCACATTGGCCGACTTGCTAACGGCATTATTTGGGTCGTAGTAGAAATTGGTGTTAACGGCTGCAAATTCTATTTTATCAAATGTCTTTTGCATTTTAAAAATAAAATTAGCCCGGTGCATACTTTGGTTAAGCCCTAAAGAAGTGGGGCCGCCCATAGAAAAGCTCTGATAAATGTACTCTTTGCCTAACTGGTCTTTACGGATGTACACTTGTGTAGTGCCGGTTGCAGTATCCTGGTAAATGGTAAAAAGCCCAGGGACTTTTTTACTAGACTTAATTTTTTCAGTAATGCCTACTGGAGGTTTCTTAACCTTGGCGGTATCGGTAACCGGTGGCGTAGGTATTTTTGGTTTTTCCTGTGCAAAGGCTATGCAAGGCAATGCGGCCAATAGCAATGCAAGAATTCGTTGTTGGATAGTCATAATAAAAAAATTTTCGGAGACCGAATATAATGGAGAGTTGGCAACAAATGGAATGTAGTAATGTATAAGCGGTGAAAGGGGGAGGTACAAGGTGCAGGGTTTAGGGTTCATAAAGCGCGGTTCAAGGAGAAAGAACAACCCTTACCGTAGATGGTTTTATCACCATGTTCGTAAACTTAAGGCTATGTGTAAAGCCTTAGGCTCGATTTTATTTTGTAACAAAGGATTTTAATCCGGTGAATTAACCCGAGAGAAAGTTAGTGCCGCACCGATTATATAGACCGAGCCTACAGCTCTCCACTTTTGCCCCATTTCAAGTCAACGTATTAAAATTCGTTTTTACAAAATGACCTGAGCCTTCGGTTTTACTACCTTAAGTTGACGGCCAATGTGTTTTCACCAAATTGCTGAATAAAATAAATATGGGTAAATAAATTCTTAATACTGCCGTCTTGTACCTTGCCGCCAGTACCCTGGATATTAAGCCTACAACACCTTCATCTTCACAAGCTCTATTCTGGTATCGCTCATGTTCATAATATCGAACTGGTAATTGCCAATGATGATTTTTTCGTTTTGGGCGGGCATGCTTTCGTGTTCGTTAATGATATAGCCACTCAGGGTTTCAGATTCTGTTATGGAGAACTTTAGGTCGTATTTCTCGTTGAGGTAATCCAGTTCCAGCCTGCCGCTAAACATGTATTCGTTTTCGGCCAGTTGCTTATCTACAAATTCGTCGGTATCGTATTCGTCTTGTATTTCACCAAAAATTTCTTCCAGTAAATCTTCCATTGTTACTATGCCGCTGGTGCCGCCAAACTCATCTACCACCCAGGCTATGCTTTTTCTTTCTTTAGAAAACTTAGTAATTAGGTCGGTGGCTCCCATAGTTTCTGGCACTGCGGGTATGGGTAGTAAAATGCTTTTAATATCGGCCGGGTGTTTAAATAAATCAAGCTGGTGTATGTAGCCAATAATATTATCGATGCCGCCATCGTACACCACTACACGGCTCAGTTTCGTTTCTATCATTTTCCGTTTCACATCCTGTAAAGATGCTTTGGCATCTACGGCCACTATTTCTTTACGTGGTACCAGGCAGCTGCGTATTTTAACCGAAGGCAGGCTCAGTGCATTTTCAAAAAGTTCGGTATTCAGTTCCTGGCTATCGTCCTCGCTTTCTTTGGTTTGCTGGTAATAATGTTCCAGGTCGCCACGGCTAAAGGCTGGCCGCTGTTCGTTTATTTTAACATTAAAAATGTATTTTAAAATCCACTCGGCCATATCTACAAATCCACGGGCTATCCAGCCAAAAACATTGTCGAAAAATTCCATGGCGGGTGCAAAGAAGCTAAGCACCCAATCGTTTTTTGCCCGAAAAATGGCTTTGAATAAAAACTCAACAAGTAGTACAAAAAAAGTACTAATTACCACTTCCGCCACCACTTTAAGAGATCCGGATTTATCTATCGTATCCAGGTTTATTTTTTGCCATAATGGGTGCAGCATATCGCTTACCATAAGGCCATATATTACCAAAAAAACATTGAAGCCCACAAGGCAGGTGCCTATAAACCGGCTTGGCTTTTCTATAAACCGGCCGAGTATTTGTCCGCTTTTTTTGCCCTGCTTTTTCTTAAGCTCAACGCTCAGTTTATTTACGCTGATAAAAGCGATTTCGATACCCGCAAAAAACCCAATCAGTAATATGGTGATGATGATAAATAGGATCGTCATTTTTCGAAGATAAGGAAACGGGATTTGATAGGAAGGGTTATGGATGTATGAAATTGAAAAATAATAGTATCGTTATTGGCAGGAGAGGTTTTTTGCCCAACGTGTTAATCCTATACTATTTTGTTATAGCGGCATTACTTAAAACAACCATAACCATCTATTCACAAAGTTTGCCACAGCCGATAAATACAGGCTTCGCAATACTTGTTATTTTGTACATTGCTTTGTTACTTGATAGCGCTTTGCAAAAAGGCCACTGCTTTAAAACACGTATGTAACTTCGCTCTGTCTTAGGCTGCCTTCCTTCACTTTTAACGTTTAACAAAGTGCCTTTAAATTGATTATTTTTCTACGTATTCTTTTACTTTCTTGGCATAAAATACCGGCTTTGCCTTGTACTTTTTCATGGCAGCCACATCGTATTTAAAAATGAGTTCGGAAATAAAGAGTCGGTTTTATAATAAAAGATTAATTTTTATTAACAGCCACAATTTTTTAGCCCTGCAGTTTCATATTTAGTGGTGCGGGCTGCGTTGTTCGTAACAATGGCTTTGTCTAAAGCAGTAGTAAAAGTTTTTTGTATGAAAATTAGTTTCAGAAAGTTAGGTAGAAAAACAGGTGTGTAAATTGTAATGTAGTATGGTAAAAATTAGTAGTTATTCGGTAATGTTACTGGATTTTTGAAGTAACAACATAAATAGTAAACTGTATTTATCATTTATTAAACACCAATAACTTAATAACCATCTAGTAAAGAATGTTGAATGTTACCCGTACTTACTATAAGTTTCTGCTACCTATCTTCACGCAGTTACAGAACGTACTATTTATAAAAAGTATAACCCGTTGTAAAAAGCCATGAAAATGTTATTACCCTATCGCATACTCACTTATGTTCTATTGCCGGTTGCTGCGTTTATAGGCATCATAACAATTTTTATGTTGATGATAGCCCTGGCCAATCCATCCATTTTATTGGTGGTATTTCTTTTTGCTTCGGTAACTATTTATGTAATAACCAGTTTTATTTTTTTACAAAAAGCCATCGATCAAAAACAGCTATGCAAGCATGCTTTAAAAGACTGGATTAAAGTAAATGCCTTTGTGAGCATTGTTTTCTGCATGTTGTTTTTAATACAGTCTGTAACATTGCTAAGCGATGCCAAACTACTGAACGAAGCCCTGCAGCAAGCCATAGCACAACAGCAAAACATGATGGTGCTACCGCAGGCTAGCTATTTAAAAATGGTAAAAGGAATTTTATATTTATTCCTAATTTTTTCGAGCCTGTTACTGGTTCATATCGTTGTAACCTTTCGCTTTATTAAGGCTTATAGCCAAATGTTTAAGCCTAAAGAATAGCCTTGCTGTACTAAAAAACACCCCGTTTTCAAGGTATAAACAATTGAAAGCGGAGTGTTATTTTATACTTAAAATCAAAGATTCCATAAGTCTTGTAATATTTAACCTTTACCTGGCATAAACACCATTAGGCGATACCACACTAGCTGGCCCACCAGTAATACCCACCGGAGGAATAATAATATCTATCACCACGCCATCTACTTTTAGAATCGTTTTGCCACAACTTATTTCTACACCCTGCTGGTAAAATGGTGGCATGGCCGAGGGCTCTCGGTTTATTAAATACGGCTCACTTAAATTGCTCATCTCTACCTCGAAAGTGTGGCCGCCTGCTACACATTTTGAGTAAGCGGTTACGCCATCAAAAATAATTTCAATAGTGGCATCTAAAACCGGAGCCATTTCAAAAGGCGTATCTGCAAAAATGTTAGGGCCAAAATAGGCTCCAACTTTTGCATCTGTGCTTACAAAACCCATTACTATCGGAGCGGCATTGGTATCTGGTTGCCAAAAAATCATGCCGCTTGGTGCACTTCCTGCTGGCGTATTTACCATGCGGCCTAGGTGAACGATTACATTTGGCATTTGCAACCCGGGGCTTGTTACTGCTACCAAGTCCACGCCGGTTTCCCAGCTCATCCATTTAGTTACGTTGGTCATAAAATTTTTTTTAGGTTTAATTGTTTTTTAGAACGTAAACCTAATTGTAAAAACTTGCGGCTGCAATACCCTAAGGCGGGTAGATTAAAGAAAATAAAAAAGCCACAAAACTGTAGTAACAGTCTGTAGCTTTTAACATCCACGAGGATTGATGTGTGCAAGGGTTTTAAGCTAGGCAGTTATAGTAGTAAAGTCGTTTTATAACTTACTCAGCAGCTGTACTTTGCCATCCATTTCTGGAGTTACAGTAAGCAGTTTGCGGCCTTTTTTGCCTTTGTCTTTTATGTACAGTTCGTCCCCATCTTCCATTTTAATGGTGGTGGTAACGCCTTTGGCAAGGTTGTAGCCGCCGCCTGCTGTATTAATGGTGCTTACAGCTTCGTCGGTATCATTTTTTATTTTAATGTCGTATTTGGTAGCTGCCAAAGTTTCTTCAGCAGTAGTGCTGTTGCTAGTGTAATTGGTAAAAGAAGAAAAGGCAAATGCCATGCCTGTAATGGTTAATAATGCAAAAAGTTTTTTCATGTATTTATGGTTTATAATTAAATGGTAAAATGCGATCAAATACTTTTAGTTGCGGTAGAGATTTCACGAAACAGGCTTTCTTTTTCTCCAAAGCCTGTTTTGCTTTTACAGAAAATAAGGCTGTTGTAAAAACATTGGGTTTCTTTGTAACAGCTTTTGTTTTATGCCAATCCATTTTTTCAAAATCTTTTTTATAGCACAGCTGGCCTGTACACTGTGCCATGCACAGGATCCGGTGGTACGAAATATTAATAACCTTAGTGGGCTGCCCAGCAATACGGTGTATTTTTTATTGCAGGATAAGAAGGGCTTTATATGGATAGCACACGACCGTGGCCTTAGCCGCTACGATGGAAAAACATTTAAAGCTTACATCAACAATTCTCAAAACAGCCGCAGCCTAAGTAACCTGATGGAAGATTCCAGAGGCAGAATCTGGTGCCAGGATTTTACGGGCAACTTCTTTTATACCGAAGGCGATTCGCTGCAACGCTGTACCGCCCTGCCCTCTTCGGGTAGTTTTCGTTCGGCCAGTATTTTGGATGGCGATGTGCTGCTGTCGGCAACCGATGATAAACTGAGGGCTTTTAACATTAACAGTAACCGTATTACCAACTTCAGTTTTACTGAAATGATTTCTCAAAATTATTTTTCTGAAAAGGGAAATGCGTTTTTTCTGGGGGCTAAACATGTTTTTAAATTCGATGGTAAAAGCTTTACACCCTTTTTAGACAATAACAATTCGCAATCTGGGTTTTTCATTACAAAAACAGGTAATCGTTTTTTTCAAATAACAAGATCTGAATGGCCATATGTATATCCTGTACCCAATATCGGTACATTCCGGTTGCCTTTACCCAAAAACCTTTTTATACAAAATGTAGCAACTAACAATAAA
This sequence comes from Chitinophagaceae bacterium, assembly GCA_043760535.1. GTDB lineage: Bacteria > Bacteroidota > Bacteroidia > Chitinophagales > Chitinophagaceae > JAZKFT01. The sequence goes on along the minus strand of JAYUOV010000287.1, from coordinate 18,816 downwards.
AAAGAAACATGGCTCTCCACTTCAAGAGGGGCTTATTGTTTTGATGAAAATATGCAGCCGCTTTACAACGGCCACTGCTTTTTCCAAGACAAAAATATTTCTGATGTATTTAAAGATGCCGAAAATAACTATTGGTTTAGCACCATAGGTAACGGCATATTACTGGTGCCTGAAATTAATGTCCGGTTATTTTCCAATGCTGGCAGCATTAGCGTTTTAAGCCCAAGTAACCTACAAGAAAAACTGCTGGCCGGCACTGCAAAAAACCAGGTACTGCAAATGGATTTGAAGTCTGAAACGTTTACAAAAATATTTGATGCCAATATAGCCCACGAAGCCACAAGCTTATATCAGGCAGGGGATAACAGTATTATGTATTGCGGCGACAAGACCTATCGGTTACTAAATGGGAAATCAGAATTTCAAAGTGAACTAAGTGTAAAAAGTACTGTAGCCATTAACAGCGATTTTTTTGCTGTGGCTTATACATCAGGCATCAGCCTATTGCCGGTAAGTAAAAATAAAGCAGCCCTTCCTCCGGCATGGATGCAGCAGCATACTAACAAATTAGCCACAGCAAGTAAGGTTCGGTTTGATCTTGTAAATGCTACACGTGGCCGCTATGTGGCATATAACTATGCCGACAGTACTATTTATGCAGCCACCACAAAGGGGCTTTTATACTGGAGCCCGTCTGGGGCAGGCAGCATAAAAAATGGAAAGCAAGAAATCTTTGCTACACAAGTAAAAGTAGCAGGTGGCAAAGTGTATGTAAGCACTTTCAGCAATGGCATATTTGTACTTCGAAATAATACAATTGAAAAAAATATCAGCACCAAGGATGGCCTGTTAAGTAATACCATTTATAAGTTTCAAAAAAGCGGTAACAAAATTTGGATGATAAGCGATGAACTGCTGCAAGTGTATGACGAGATAGATGGCTCCACACAAAAATTTGATTATACCGACGGCCTTCCCCGTGCCGAATTAAAAGACATTTTAGTACAGGACGGAAAAGTGTATATAGCAACCACGGCGGGTTTGGCCGTTTTTTCCGAATCACAAAACCACCTCAACGAAGCGCCTCCCCGAATAGAAATAGGCAGCCTGCGGTTAAAAGAAAACGGGCAAAAGATTGACAGCACAACAAAGCTGTCGTACAAAGAAAATGCTATTGTAATAGATTTTTCGGTGCTGGCTTTTAGAGCCGATAAGAAAGTGAAAGTGGCGTACAGCATTAACGGAAGCCCGTGGCAGCACCTGGAAGAAGATGCGAGGGAACTAAACCTGCCATCGCTTTCGCCGGGCAGCTATACCGTACAACTAAAAGCCTATAATGAGGATGGTGTTGTTTCGCAAAAAATGGTGCAATGCCGTTTTTTTATTGAGGCCCCTTTTTACAAAAGGCTTTGGTTTATATTACCCCTATCGTTTTTTACCGCCTTTATTTTTTATCTTATGATGCAGCGGCGAATCAATAGCATTCGTAAAACCAATACCCTGCTGGAACAGAAGCTGCAACTGGAACAAGACCTGCAAAAAAGTATGCTCAGCAGCATTAAATCGCAGATGAACCCCCACTTTATTTTTAATGCACTGAACACCATACAGAGTTTTATTTTTAGTAATAATAAAAACGAAGCCAACGCTTATTTAGGGAAATTCAGTTACCTGATGCGGACTGTATTGGACATGAGTAATAAAGAAACCGTTACGCTGGACGAAGAAATAAAATCGCTGGAACTGTACCTGGAACTGGAAAAAATGCGGTTCGAAGACAAACTGGAATATGTGCTAAGCAAGGCCGCCAATGTAAATGCCATACAGGTGCGCATACCAAGTATGATTATACAGCCTTACGTGGAAAATGCTATTAAACATGGCCTGCTGCATAAAAAAGACGACCGGCAACTCACCATCCGTTTTGAAATGGAAGGGCCACTTATGCTAAAAGTAATGGTAGATGATAATGGCGTAGGCCGTAAAAAAAGCGAAGAGATAAATGCCCGCCGTAAAGAGCGTTTTGCATCGTTTAGTACACAGGCTAACGAAACAAGACTGAACCTGCTCAACACCAACCGCAAAGAAAAAATTGCCATTACTTATATTGATAAAGCGGATGAGCATCATTTACCTATGGGCACCACGGTGATTTTACAAATACCACTGTAGCATTTTATACCGTGAAGCCAAAAGCTATTTTGGTGAAAAATAAAACGGGTTATATGAAATCACCCTTCTAAAGAATAACGTGGCAGATGATTTTTATAGCTTAATTTAAAATCTCATCTAGTTATGACAAAGTTTTTTACCCTAATTATTGTGGCTTTAATGACCACAGCTTATGCCTCGGCACAGGTTTTTAATTACACTTTTACCAGTGCTGCCTCTGGTACGTACACCGCTATTGCTGGCGGAGCCACCACGCACACCGGAGCTTTTGGAGCAAATACAGCACCGGTTTCGGTAACCATACCAGCATTTAAGTATTATGGCTTTACTTACACCACAGCCAAAATTTATCCTAACGGATGGTTACAGTTAGGTAACAATCCGGGCATTGCTACTTCAACTCCGATTGGTGGGGGATTCAATCCTCAACCTTATGCATACGCAACTAACGCCATTTGTGCTTTTGCAGGCTTTTTTGGCGGCACAGCTTCATCGGAAGTGCGCTACCAAACTGTAAGTAATGAATTTGTGGTGCAATGGACATCGCTTAAAAACGATGGCAGTAGCACAGCCGCAACTATATCTGTACAGGCAAGGCTCAACACAACTACAGGTGTTATAAGATACGTGTACAACAATGCCGTTGCAACTGGTGTTGGCCTTAACCTGGCACAAATCGGTATCCGCAGAAGCGTAGTTCCCGGCGACTGCCGTTTGGTAAGTGCCCTTTATCAAAACATAGGCGATTGGACCACGCCTGTAGTGCATAGCAATGTAACCAATGTAGATAGTGGTTATGCATTGGTAGGTACTGGTACAGCTGGTGTGCGGTACCCCAACAATGGCCACTCTTTTACCTTTACACCGCCAGCCGATTGTAATGCCAGCCTTAACATTGCGAGTGTAACGCTTAATAATATTGCCGGAACAGGAGTGGTGTGCAAAGGGCAGCGCATAGCTATAAGGGCTTTTAATTTACCTGCAAGTAGCGGCCTGCAATATCGCTGGGAGAGCAGTGTAAATACATCTTTCCCCTATACCTACACACCTGTAAGTGGCACTTTTTTGGCTAACGATACTACCTACGAATTAACCACCGATACATTGATGCGGAACAGGGTCTTTCAACTGAAAATAACATGCCTTGCTACCGGGCTAACTTATACTACCAACCCTTTGGCTATAACCGTTACTGATTGTAACGTAACAGCAACACAAACCAACATAGGCGTTGGACCAGTAGCTACATCAGGCGTAATAGTTTGGAGAAATGGTAACAATACAGATGACAATCTTAGTAACGACGTATCTATTGGATTTCCGATAACAGTACGGGGCCGCACATTTAGTAATGTAAAAATTAGTACCAATGGGTTTGTAACTTTTGACGATGCTAACGACGCATCACACAATGGTGCTGGAAGCGAATTTGGCAACAGCCCAGTGTTTACAGTGGGTGTTTCCAGCCCCAATATATCTCAGGTACTTTCGCCATATTACAGCAATCTTACGTGTGCTACTAATGATAATACTGCTGCCAGCCTTGCTGCCAGCATTAAATGCCAAGCCACGGGTACTTCCCCTAGACGCGAATTTAAGATATCGTGGACTAATATGAAATTTGCAGGCACCCCCAATGCTACAGCATTAAATTTTGGCATAACTCTATTCGAAAATGTAAATGGGGTTAATGCTATTGAGTATTTTTATGGCAATATGAAATGGCATACGGGTGCCGGTTCTAACAGTAACCTTTACCAAACCTACATGGGTATATTAAGTAAGCCAAACCCTGCCTTGGAGGCAACCTATAATAACCCTGTAGCAGGCTTAAATAACAATGCCTTTTTATTACACACAGCAGATTCGCTGGCATTTTCTACTAACTTTCAAAACCTCACACGGGGCTTTAGATGTTCCGGTACTTATCTTTTTTTTCCCAATGGAAGTCAGTTTTTCGGTGCAAGAGTTTTGGTAAATAACCCCGTAACTCCATTATACCCAAGAGACAATAACTTTACACCTGCCACTGCTATACCGTTAGCAGCAAGTGCCGGCTCCTGCACATTTAACGCCACCTGCAGCAGTATCGATCGTATTTACCAAAATACCCTCGGCACACCAGCTACTGCAGGAGCATGTACCAATTTCGATGATGGCTGGTTCAGGTTTACGCCGGCAAGTAACAGCACCGCTATCAATATTTCTGTAAGAAGTGTAGGTATTTTAGACCCTATAGTAAGTATTTACCGAACCAACCTTACAGTAGTAGCCGGCTATAGCTGTATTAATGCCACCGGGGAAGGCGGAACAGAAACCCTGAATATACCAGCAGGAACATTGCCCGTAGGCAGCGATTATTTTTTAAGGGTAAACAGGGCTGGTAGCAATCCATCTGCCGACGGATTTTCTATATGCTACGATGGTACAGCTGCCCTGCCCATTAACCTATTAGAATTTACGGGTAAGCTAGATGCTAGTAACACAGCACAATTACAATGGAAGGCAGAAAAAGCTACCAACTTTAGCCATTTTGAAATAGAACACAGTGTGGATGGTAGTGCTTGGGCAAAAGCAGGATCGGTAAGCTATGCTGATGCGTCTAGCCAATATCATTTTAACCATAACAATATTGCCAAAGGCAATAATTACTACCGCCTTAAACAGGTGGATAAAGATGGCAGGTTTGAATACAGCCGGGTGGTTGTGCTCAATAATAAGGCTGGTAAAATATTCAATCTTGTAATGCAGGGCAACCTGGTAAATGATAAGGTTTTATTTAACCTGCAAACGACCACGGCCGATGTAGTCGCCATTACCATCCGCAATAGCAACGGGCAAAAGATGCTACAAAACAGCAGGCAACAATTAGCTGCCGGTAGCTCAGCTTTTAGCTACAGCATCAATAATTATGCAGCAGGTGTTTATTATATAGAGGCTATTAGCCAAACAGGTAGCAGGATTACTGCTAAGTTTATTAAACAGTAAAATATCAACCAACCCACACCACATCAAAAAAGAAACGGCTCCCTGTATGATAAAACATACAGGGACGTTTTATCCATGTGGTAAAAAATTACATTTACACCCAACACGATACTTTAACCACACCAAAATAACAGGCATAGCAGTGAAAGCAATTATTATAGATGATGAAAAAAGGGCTCGCCAATTATTGGCTACCATACTGGCTGAAAATTGCCCGGACATAACACTATGCGGGGATGCCGAAGACCTACCCAATGGCATCAAACTCATTCACAAAACCAAGCCCGATATTGTTTTTCTCGACATAGAAATGCCTGGACACAGCGGCCTGGAGATACTCGACTTTTTTGATGCTGCCGATATACAGTTCAACATCATTTTTACAACGGCCTACAACGAGTTTGCGGTGCAAGCTTTTAAGCTAAATGCTGTGGATTACCTGCTTAAACCCATTCAAATAACAGAATTGGTTAATGCGGTAACCAAAGTAAAAAATCAAACGCCACAGCAACAGGTGTTACATTACCATCAACTGGCCAATACTTTACAGCCCGATGCATTTACCCGCCTTGCAATACCCGATAGCAATGGATTTACTTTTATAGAAGCCGAAGCACTGGTTTACATAGAAGCCGAAGGCGCTTACACCGACCTCTATTTAACCAGCGGTAAAAAAATGACCACCAGCCGAAAGCTGAAATATTTTGAAGAAAAACTGGCGACTAAACCCCACTTTTTTCGCATACACCGCAGCTATCTGGTTAACATTAACCACATTAACAAATTCACTCGTTTTGATGGCGGCATCCTAACCATGAGCAATGGGAAAGAGCTATCGGTAAGTAAAGAAAAACAGGAGGATTTGCTGAGATTAATTGGGTAAAAGATGCCCTGCTTTGCTACCCAAAGTGCAAATATCTTATTCAGGTGCATGCTTTAATTATAGGGTACATACAACTGTGTAACGACGTTATCAATTTAAAATAGTAAATCATGATTAGGGAATAAACCAGGCTGATTTTACCAGCAATTTTTAAACAAAAAAATAAAAATGAAAAAATCTATTTCTTCCTTTTCTCAATTTTGTATTTGGTGGGTTTTGAAACAAATGCACAAGGCCTGTTAAAAAAACTAAAAGACAAAGTAAACAATGCCGCTACGGGCAATAGTTCATCTAATAATGAAAGCTATGTTGAACAATTTGCAAAAAAGAAATACAAGGCAGATGCTACTTTGAAAGAAGAGAATTATGAGAAAGCTAGTAAACTGTATGGCAAATTACAAAAAACCTTTAGTCATAATGTATTTTTTGATGCTGATAATACTTTTCATTTTATAAGTAGTGAAAATAAAGTAGTAACTACAGGTAATTATACACTAGATAATAACAAATTAAAATTAACATCACCCACATTAAATGCAGAAGGTAAGTTATATACTAGCAGCAAAGAAGATGAAGGCGTAGTTCTTTTTTCTTTTGAACACGAAGGAAATGAATTAATTCTACGTATGTACCCTTACGATAAAACGGAGGTAGAAAAACTCGGTCGTAATGCAGCAAAAGCTAGCCGGCATAGTTTTTACTCACAACATAACAAAAAAACATATTTTATTAGTAACGACGGTGTTTCACTGCAATATCTGGGTTCTGACGAATACAAGTTTTTAGATGTGGTAAACGGCACCCATTTATATAAATATCATATAAAAGAACATAATCAGATGAGCCCTGCCGATGCTGATATCTTAAAAATACCATTAAGTAGTTTACAAATGGCGAATTTTAAATTAACAAAGCCTGGTGGCAATATGGTTATTACCATACCGTATAAAGGTGAGTCTGAAATAGAGCTGCATGAACCAAACGAATTGAAAATTAAAAAAGAAACTGGAGCGCTTAGTTTTAGTAGCGATAATGCATCAACAATAAGTTCTATTACAGATTTAATTGTGAAAAGTGTAAGCACATCTCAAAGAAATGAATTTGATACAAAAGTTAAGGCAACTTATATTACCTCTAGAAATAAGTTTGAAAAGGAAATAGCCGCAGAAAATGCAAAGCAGAAAGCTTTGGATGACAAAAAAAGAGAAATTTTAGTAACTAAGATGATAAACAACCGAAGGGGTTATAGATTGCAAATAGAGGTTATAACACCAGCTAGTGCACCATGTGGCGCCTCTTATGCGACATATGATTTTATAGAAAGAGGATTTAAAACACTTACTTTCTGTGTAGGCTCTACAATAAAAATTAAAGGTGGTGAGGTTTTATTTATTGCTGAAAAATCAAAAGATGGTGGGAGTTACGACATTAAATAATTTACTTTTCATAAAGTCAAAATGCCCTTTTGTAGAAGGGCATTTTTATTGCCTTATTTTTAATACACCTTTACATTAAATTTATAGAAAAAAAAAATGATAGCGTCTATCAATTTTATGATAAAAAAATTAAAATAAATATCAATAAAATTAGATGAAGAAAAACTAGAACCAGATGAAAAGATTTTTAAATTAGCGATGAGTGTTATTATAGTACCAAGCTTACACGCAGAAAGCAAAGGATATTATGGATATAAAAGCATGCCTGTTTTTGAAACAGGTATTAAAAAGTTTAAAAAAGATCCTGCTGTTATAAAAGCATTTAAAGATGCAGGCTTTGCTGATATTTTATCTAACAAGGCGGATTTTTAATTTCATATTGACTGTTACACCAATTTATTCAAAGCCTCACTCAACTGATCCAGCATCGCTCCAATTTGTTCTTTTTTACAAGTGCCCACACTTAGCCGATACCAGGCATTGGTTTTATCTGCACCAAAGCAATAGAAAGGTACGATGGCCAGTTTGGCTTCGCTAAGCAGGTAATTGGTTACATCTTCCTGAGTGTTTAAAACAGTGCCATCGGCCGTGGTGCGGCCCGTTAAATCGAAACGGACAGTTAGATAAATCGCTGCCTGTGGCGTAACCGCATTTACGGCGTGGCCCTCACTTTTCAGCTTCATAATACCTTCGTAAATATTGTGAAGGCGGTATTCCAGTTCGCTTTTAAAGTGTGTCAGGTATTGGTCTATAGCATCTGTTTGATATAGATATTGGGCTATTGCTTTTTGCTCGGCCATGGGCGCCCAGGCACCAAGATGGCTAAGTATAGCTTTCATTTTTGTAATGATAAAAGCCGGACCAAGGCTCCACCCCACACGTACACCGGTAGCAGCAAATGCTTTACTAATACCATCTACAAAAATGGTGTACGCCTTCATTTCGGCGAACAGCGTAACGGGGTTGTAATGTTCTATTTCGCCATAGGTAAGCGTCCAATACATTTGGTCGAACATGAGGTAGAGCTTTTTTTCATCTGCGCCACGGCTGGCGTTTTCTATCAAAATAAGTTGGCAAATATCTGCCAGGGCATCTTTGGTAAGTGTAGTACCGGTGGGGTTTTGCGGGGTACAGAGGCATATTAAGGTGGCACCCTTTACATGGGGTGCAATGTTTGCTGCGGTGGGCATAAAATTGTTTTCAGGCGTGGCGTCTATCAGGCAATGTTCGCCATCGGTCATGTGTGCGTAGTGGTTATTGTTCCAGCTTGGTACGGCATATATAACCTTGTCGCCTTTATCTACAATGGCTCTGAAGATGGTATAAATCAATGGCCGGCCACCTGAGGCTACCTGTATTTCGTCCACGCCATAATCTATCCCTTCTTTGGTTTTAATAAACTGGCTTATGGCTTTGCGCAGTTCCATTTCGCCTTCGGCGGCGGGGTAGCTGGTATGGTGGTTTTTGTAGGCGTCTATAATCAGCGTTTCCAGTAGTGCAGGTATAGGAAAAATATTAGGGTCAAAATCGCCGATGGTGAAATTGTAAATGGTTTCTCCTGCAGCTATACGCTGGCGGATGGCATTACCGAGTTTTACAATTTCGCTTCCGATCAATGTTTCGGCAAGGTGGCTAAGTGTAGGCTGGCTCATGTTCGTTTTGTTTTGGCGGGGCAAATGTAGGATTTGTGATTTATGATGTCTGATTTGTGATGTCTGATTTGTATAAGGATGTTTTATCCGGGACGGCACAAACGGTTTTAGGCTGATTTGCAGCAACAAGCAGATTTCTAAAGCTTCATTTTGTAACGAAAGGTTGGAAGGGTTTAATAGTAGCAATCAGATGAACGGAGTCCCGTAATGCTACGGGATTTACAACGTTCGCCAATGTCGCTCCATCAGGGCTCAAAAGCCCGGCTAAAAAAATAAAAAGCCAGCAGCTAAAACCTATACGATGCGTTAATACTTACCTCGTTGTAAATATTGTTCAGCTTGCTGAAATAGAGATGGGTAGTAGTTCTATCGGTAAGTAGTTCTGCGGTTAGTGCCATTTTTTTACCATTGATACCAGCTACCATTTTAAACCGGTAGCCCCAGTTAAAATTGGCGCCGCCGTATTTTTCGTTTTCGGTTTTAAACACGTGATAATCGGCACCCATGCCTGCATATAGAGCGGGGGCCATAAAGTATTTGCCTTGCTTAAACACCAGGTTATAAATATAGCCGGGCCTTATTTGGGTTGAATAAAACTGTAAATTTTTGGAGGCCTCCATACTACCTGTTATATGGTATTTGCTTATAGAATCGGGTATAATGCTTTCGTTTGAATAGAGCTTCCGGTATAAAATGGTGCTCATCAAAGCAAAAGAGCCATGGCTTTGTAACTGCAATTTAGACTGTGAATTAGCGGCCTGGTAAGAGAACTTTTTGGGGTTGAAAATGCGGTAAACATAAGCTCCTGTAGTAAGCATCCGAAGGTCGTTCCTATCGGTATATCGCATAAGGCCATTGGAAGCGGTAAGCAGTCCTTTGTTCCAATTAAAAAAGCCGGTAACCCCCCATTTTTCATAAAATTGACTTGCAAAAAATGAGTAGCCCTTTACAGAGGTTTTGCTGCTGTGTACCAATGCTGTTTGTGGGATGGCCGTTTCAAAATAGGCACTCAGTTTTTTGTACTTAACACGAATACCTGCAAAAGCTGCTGCGTTAGAGGATAGCCTTACTTCTTTTACACCCCGTGTTACGCCCATTTTGCGGGGAATAAAATGAAACTGGCGTCTAAAAAAACCGGAATAAACCTGAACATAATTTGTTCTGGCAAAATTTTCCACAAAGGTGGAGCTATCTTTTTTGTGTAAACCGCAACTGTCTTTTTGTGCAAACAAACTAGGCTGCCAACTAGCCATTAATAACAACATACAGCAGCAGCGGGCTATGTTTCGAATGTGCATACAATGGTTGGGTTGTAGAAATTTTAAGCTAATAAAAATGGGCCTTCGCCCAAAAATAATTTGTAGGCAGCCAAAAAAAATTTAATAAAGCTAAGCATTACTCAACCACAAACCTATACCCAATACCTTTAATAGTGAGTATTTCTACCGATGGGTCTTCTTTTAGGTAGCTGCGAAGGCGGGTTACATACACATCAAGGTTGCGGCTGTTAAAAAAGCTGTCGTTGCCCCAAAGTTCGTTAAGTATGTCCCTACGGTCGGTAATGCCGTTTCGGTTGTTGTAGAGAAGTTTTAGCAGTTCGCTTTCGCGGTAGCTCAGTTTGCGTTCTTCGGCCGGCGATTGTAGCACCTGCTTGTGCAGGTAAAAAGTAAATACACCCATTTGTAGTACATCGGCATTGCCGGCAACTTCTTTTTTTATACTACTCTTAATTGCCAGTAAATTATCAATGCGAACAATGAGTTCTTCCATGCTAAATGGCTTGCGGATGTAATCGTTGCCGCCCATGCTAAAGCCTTTTACCACATCGTCGGTTTGTGTTTTTGCGGTGAGAAAAAGAATGGGAATTTGCTTGTCAATCTCTCTTATTTCTTTGGCCAATTGAAAACCATCTTTGTTCGGCAGCATTACATCCAGCACACAAATGTCGGGCTGAAATTTACGGAATGCGGCAATTACCTTAGCACCATCGCTTTCCATCTGTACCATCAGCCCACGGCTTTCCAGGCTTTCTTTTACTATTTTTCCAAGAAACATTTCATCCTCTACGTATAAAATCTTTATCGACATTTTTTTGCAGTTAGCAGTTAAGCAGTTGACAGTTTTTCAGTTGCAGTTGGCAAAGCTGCAGAAGGCTCTCTGATCGTATTAAATCAGTTTAACGTTATGAATATAAGCCAGTTACCAGTTGCCAAAAAAAGTTAGAACAAATACAAGTGATTGCCAACTGCCTAACTGCCAACTAATTTGGACAGTTAGCAGTTAGGCAGTTGGCAGTTGGCAAAGCTTGTCGTCGCTTTGCTTATATAAAATTATACAGAGATTATAAATGTAAGCCCGTTACAAGTTGATAAAAAAGTTAGGACAAATGACCGTGATTGCCAACTGCAAACTGCCTAACTGCAAACTGACTAACTGCCAACCGGAAAGGTTACCACAAACGTACTGCCCTTCCCTTCTTCGCTGCTTACATTTATTGTGCCGCCGTGTTCTTGTACCACCTGTGCCACATAACTAAGGCCCAGGCCATAGCCTTTAATATTGTGCGTATCGCCATGCGGTACCCTAAAAAACTTTTCGAATATTTTTTGCTTATAAGCAGGGCCAATGCCAATGCCATTATCGGCTACAGCCAGTTGCACCGCTTCGCCTTTATCGGTAATGGTTATGGAAATGGCCGGGTTTTCTTTACTATATTTTAAGGCATTATCCAGCAGGTTATAGAGCACACTGGTAATATGCAGTTTATCTCCGTTGATGGTAAATTGGGTGCCGTGTAATTGTATGGCCACATCGGCATGTTCCTTCTCAAACTGCAACTGCATACTGCGAACCACTTCATTTACCAGTGTGCTAATGTTGATGGGTTCGTTTTTTAACTCCAGTTGGTTCTTTTCGAACATAGACATTTTTAAAACCTTATCCACTAGCATGGAAAGCCTGTTAAGTTCGTTGCCGCTAATATCCAGGTATTCCCGGGTACGCTCCGGGTTATCCATAGCGTTAAAATTTTTAAGCGCTTCTATGGCCACACTTACCGTGGCTATGGGTGTTTTCAGTTCGTGGGTAATGTTATTTATAAAGTCGTTTTTAAGCTCTGTAAGTCGCCGCTGCTTTAATAAGTTTTTATACAGCAGCATAAACGAAACAATGGTAAGGCTTATTAAAAACAACGAAAACCCTAACTGTGGTGCCAGCTTTTTAAATAGGTACGCATTTTCGTTTTCTATTTCCATTTTGTAAGTAACGGGTTTACTAAACCCTACCACCACTTTATTCCGATCTACATCCGGCAGTCCGTCTTCTTTAGTATCTACCGAATCTTGGGTAATAGAATAAGTAATTCCCATACCTCGCTTTTGTAACTGCTTGTCGTATTTGTTTTTTATTTCTGTAATGGTAAGCGGTTCCAGCAGCGAGTCGGCACCCATCATAATATCTATCATTCTTTCGGCAGCCATTTCTTTTTTGCTGGTAAGGCTGTCGCTTTTCTGTTTTACAAAAACCATTACCCTGCCTTCGGAGCCAGTATGTATGCGAACTTTTTCAATGGTGTCTGGCTGCTTTTTTTCGTTCAGTCGCTTACGCACTATATTCATCATCATAGCCACAGATTCGCCCCTGCCCCGCGGCCGAAACTGCTCTGTAGAATCCAGCTTTAACCTTGCCCCTTGCAGCTGCCAAATACTTTCTCTAAAATACATGTGGCTGCTACGCAACATATCTCGTTGCTGTTCTTTATAGGTTTTATACAGCCACCAGCTTTGAAAAGAAATAATCAACAATATAGCCGCCACCATAGAAATAAGCGGTATGCGAAGCGAATTTTTCAAACAATAATATTTTTAAAAGTGGGTAAAGTATCATAAACGTGGGGCTACCAGCTGTAATCCAAAATGCATCAGCAGTTCGGGCTATCCACTCCAAGTCCTCGGCCGCATATTTTCAGGTTAGCTTCGCCATGCCAGCCCTTACTTGCGGCCTGTGGGCTTTCCGTTCCTATCCCGCAGCCATTGGGCTTTTGTAATTCTATTTGGCTTAACTCAATAGAAAGGTTCAAGGTTTAAGGTTTAGGGTTCAAGGTTCAAGAATCAAGGTCTAAGGTTTAAGGTTCAAGAATCAAGGTTCAAGAATCAAGCCCCATGGTTCAAGAATCAAGGTCTATATAAACTGGTTTTATACTGGCGTCTTAAACCTTAAACCTTAAACCCTAAACCTTAAACCCTAAACCTTGTATCCGGGCACCCCAAATGTAAAAGCTTCAAAACCCGGCATTTAACATCATTAACTTTATTTAACCAATTTGTAAACCGGGTTAACGTTTTTGATACAGCCCAAGTCATAGCTTTGACATCTTTTAAAAAATATTTTTTATAAACTATAATCAACTTATGAAAACAACAATGATGGTAGCCGCAGCCCTGCTGATTACAATGGCCGCTTCGGCACAGGTTACAGAGGGTAAAGTAGTGTACGAACGCAAAATAAACATGCATAAAAACCTGCCCCCCGAAGCCGAGCAGATGAAAGCCATGATTCCCGAATTTCAAACCAGTAAAATGGAGCTGGCTTTTAAAGACCAGCAATCGCTGTACAAAGCATATAAATCCGATGATGAGGATATGCCATCCGGCGAATCTGTAGGTGGTGGGGGTGGTGGTCGTACGTTTAGGTTTGGCGGTATGGGCGGTGGCAATACCGAATCTTTTAAAGATTACGAAAAAGATACCAAAACAGAGATTAGAGAGCTAGGCCCAAAAAAATATTTACTGTCCGATAGCCTAAAGCGTTACAGTTGGAAACTGAGCCCAGATACCATGACCATCATGGGGCGTCTTTGCCACAAAGCCACAACTACTATTAAAGGTGGTATTATGGGTATGGCTATGCAAAGGTTTGGCGGCGGCGGTGGCAATAGAGGCGGCGGCGATAGTGCCAGCCGTGCACCACGTGTAATGCCCGACCAACAAGCTGTTGCCTGGTATGCCGATGATATTACCAGCCCAAGCGGCCCCGATGATTTTGGCGGCTTACCCGGCCTGATTATGTATTTAAATATAGATGAAGGTGCAATGGTTTTTACCCCATTAAGTTTTGATACAAAAGCCGGTACTGTAAATGCACCCTCTGGTGCCAAAAGCATTACCCGAGAAGAATACCGTACCATGGCCGAGCAGCAGTTTGGCGGTATGAGGCGGGGTGGTGGTGGCGGACAACAAATTATTATTCGCCAATAATTGTAATAGTATCTATACTGCTTCACAAAAAACAGGCTGTCTTAATCTAAGACAGCCTGTTTTTATGTATAGCCCATAAAACCAATTGGTTCTGGAAAATTGAACTTTGGTTATTGAACAAACAGGGCTTACTGCATCGCATCATAAATAGCCTGTTGAATATTGCTCCGCACATTCATGCTGCTTAGCTTTAGATTGGTACCGCCCTCTGGCGTAACCCGGTTGCTAAGAAAAATATACACCATGTTATACTTGGGATCTACCCAAACACAGGTGCCGGTATAGCCAGTGTGGCCGTAGGTTTGCGGGCTTGCACTGGCGCAGGGGTATGCTTTGGATGCGGGCAATATGTCATTGTTTTTCTCCGGTTTATCAAAGCCCATACCCCGGCGGCTAATGGGTGCATGGTAACTGGTAAACCAATCCACCGTTTCTTTTTTCAGGTATTGCTTACCACCAAACGTTCCGCCATTTAGCAGCATTTGGTAAAGAATTGCCAGATCGTATCCACTGCTAAAAAGCCCTGCATGGCCAGCCACATTGCCAAACATGGCAGCCCCGGGGTCGTGGGTATAGCCGTGTAATAACTGGCGGCGAAATTGTTGTTCCTTTTCACTTGGTGCCACTTGGCTATTGGCAAAATGTTCAAAGGGTTTAAAGCCAGTGGTAACCATGCCGAGTGGTTCGTAAAATGTTTTTTTTACATACACATCTAAGGGCATTTTGGTAATGGCAGCTATTATATCACCCATTAATATAAAGTCGTTATCGCTATATACATACTTTAGGTCGTTGGTAACTACAGCACTGGTTTTTATGCGGCTGTACATGGTGTCTATCCAGGCTTGTTTCATGTATAGGGCATCGGCTACGGGCACATCGTAAGCACTGGTTTTGTAGCTGGCAAACCAGGCCTCATTTGGCACCCCATTTTTACCCGTTACTTCTCTAAAAAATGGTATAAAGCTTACCATGCCCGCCTGGTGTAACAGCAAGTTTTCTACCGTTAGGTTTTCTTTATTGCTGCCTTTAAGCCAAGGCAAATAATCAGCGATTTTTTTTTTCAAATCCAGCCTGCCTTCCTCCCACAATTTCATTACAGAAATATTGGTGGCAGATATTTTGGTAACCGAAGCCAAATCGTAAATGGTATTGGTAGTAATGGGTATAATGCTGTCGTAATTCTGGTAGCCATACGCTTTTTGAAAAGCCATTTTACCATCTTTTAAAATAGTAACTACACAGCCGGGCGTGGCACCTTGTTTAATAGCATCATTGGCTAAAGAATCTATTTGCCAGGCCATATAGCCTGCACCTTTTAGCCCAACTGTAACGGGGTTAGCCCTTTGTATTTCGCTTCGGCTAACAATGCCGCTGCCGTATTTATAGTTGTCGCAAACCGTTACTGGCAGGGTTCCTTTGGCATTGTATTTACCCATTACCCAATCTGCCGCCGCAGCCTGAAATGTGGAATCATCTTCGTACGTAACCACCAGGTTTTTACTATCGCAAAAGTTTTTAGCGGCGTAGCAGTTACCGAATAGCATTAGCAAGGTATTGGGGTTTTGCTTTTCCACATGTTTTATCATTTCTACTACCCTCTCTGGTATTCCAAAATTATTTTTAGGGTTACGCGAAATACCAAAAAGGCTTATAACTACTCTTTTAAAATCTTTAATATATGGCATCACCATTTCTGCACTATCTAAAATAAACGATTTAGTACCCGTAGCAGAATTAATCTGTTTTCCAAAAGTAGAAAGGTCTTTTTTCCCAAATTGTAGATAGGCCACTTCAGCATCTTTTGAGGTTACTAATGGATTGGTAGGTTCACGTACTATTTTTTCTTTTTTCTTTTTTCTTTTCTGTGTAAATATTTGTGGCAAATGTATTTTTCCAGTTATTGGCAGAGGAAAAAAGCCATCTTCCAAACTCAAAACCGTCAACGCATTTTCGGCCACCAATTTGCGAAGCGGAATAATGTCTTTATTTAAATCGTTGGATAAATTAGTGGAGTTAATCGTTACTGTTTTACCCACTACATAATCGTACTTGGCTAGCAGCACCCGCTTGCATTTTTCGTTTACATTATCCCAGGTTAGGCGGCCATCGGTAATGGCGGCTTTTATTTTAGCAATACTTATTGGCACACTGCCCGGCAGGCACAGCATATCGTTACCGGCAATTACGCTTTGCACACTTGCTTCTCCATCGGGGTAGTATTTTTTTACACCCTGCATTTCTAATGCATCGGTAAAAGTGAGGCCTTTGTAGCCCAGCCCGTCCCGCATTAGGTTGGTAATATTATTGTACGAAATAGAAGTGGGCTTATTGGGCGTACTGTCAATAGCAGGTATGGAAAGATGTGCCACCATTACGCTTCCTATGCCTTTGCTAAAAATTTCTTTAAAGGGGTACAATTCCAGATTTTCTAACTCAGCCATAGATTTATTAATAATGGGCAGGTCGTAGTGGCTATCTACGTCCACATCGCCGTGGCCAGGAAAATGTTTGGCACAGGCCATTACACCATTATCCTGCATGCCCAGCATAATGCGGCTGCCAAATAAGCCCACCTTGTATTTATCTTCTCCAAAACTGCGTACACCTATTACCGGGTTATTGGGGTTGTTATTAATATCCACCACCGGCGCATAGTTTACATGTATGCCAATTCGCTTGCATTGCTCCGCAATGGCTTTGCCTACTTTGTACGCAACTTCGGCATCTTTAACTGCACCTATTGTAAGCTGGTAGGGAAAATTTTGAACATCTTTAAACCGCATACCCAGCCCCCACTCACCATCTACCGTTACCATAATGGGGGTTTGTGCCATGCCCTGTATGCGGTTAAGCAATGCCGCCTGCTGTGCCGCCGTGCCCTGAAACAGGCATACCGCACCAATATTGTACAGCCTTACCAGCGAATCTGTTTGGGCATCAAAAAACAATCCTCCGCCATCTTTGCCTACAGTGGAAGTTCGCACCACCATCAATTGGGCTATGCGCTGGTCGGGCGTTAGCGAATTAAAAACACTATCAGCCCAGTGTTGGGCAGCCGGCGACTGTGCATTGGTAAACTGGGCTGCTGCTACAGCAGCAATAAAAAACAATCGTTTTAATAAAATCATAGAAACAATTTAGGAGAAGTAAATTTAAAGGCAAAAAGCCAGTGTTTGGTAACCAGTTGCCAGTTAAGAATTGCAAACAGCTTTAAAATTTAAAAATTTTGCTAGCATAATTATTGCAGACTTTCCACGTTAAAGCAAACAATCGTTATTTTGCAACCATGAAGAAGTTTACCATCATAGCAAGTATGCTGCTTATTGTAACCATTACCACCCATGCACAAATAGAAAGTACGGTGGTAAATGGCGAAGTAGGCATATCTGCCGGTGCAGCCCATTATTTTGGCGACCTTAACACACGTGCAGCTTTTAACCGCCCAAAACCAGTAGTTGGTATTTTTTTTCGCAAGCAGTTTGGCAATTATATAGGGCTAAAGGTGAGCGGTAGTTTTGCCAGCCTTGGCTATAGCGACACTTATAGCAAAAACGATGTACAGCGTACCCGCAACCTCAGTTTTAATACCAATATTTTTGAAATGGCGGTGCAGGGCGACTTTCATTTTT
Organism: Chitinophagaceae bacterium; assembly: GCA_043760535.1. Classification (GTDB taxonomy): domain Bacteria; phylum Bacteroidota; class Bacteroidia; order Chitinophagales; family Chitinophagaceae; genus JAZKFT01. The sequence goes on along the minus strand of JAYUOV010000287.1, from coordinate 798 downwards.
TTAAGTTTATCCCCGGCCAGCCCGGCTACCAGTTTACACCTTACGTTACTATGGGTATTGGCTTTTTTAACTACGACCCCTATGCTTATTTGGGTGGGGAAAAATATTACCTGCGGCCTCTTAATACGGAGGGACAAACAAAAATTGCAGGTAGAGAACCTTACAATTCTATGGCTTTGTGTATCCCCTTCGGCATTGGTTTTAAATATAATATTAGTGGGCAAACCAATGTTTTTTTTGAGCTCAGCCACCGCTTTACCAATACCGATTATCTGGATGATGTAAGCACCACCTACGCCGGTGCAGCCAATTTTGATCCTTTGCCAAACGGTAATCCTTCACCCGCATTTTTATTGCAGGACAGAAGCTATGAAGTTACCGGCACGCCAATAGGTATAAAAGACCGGCAGCGTGGCATCAGCACCCAACGGGATCAATACATTTTTGCTCAGGTGGGTGTAAGTTTTAGCCTTACGTCGTACAGATGTCCGCCGGTGAGGTACTAATAATTATTCCCCTTTCGTTGCGAAATGGCTTTTATAAAATTTTTCAAAATCATCAACAAGTTAAATTGTTGGTGGTTTTTTTTGAGTATCCATACCGGGATAAAAATGTTCAGAACTCCTTACTCTTCGCAGTTTTGATTGCGTAGTTTTTCTTTTTTTGCCTGCCCCGCCTGTCCCGATGAATATCGGTGGATTATTTCGGTGGAACCCAGCGAAAGCCGTGCCCTGATGGAGCGACATTGGCTAACGTTGTAAATCCCGTAGCATTACGGGACTCCGTTCAACTGATTGC
>JAYUOV010000286.1:0-26242 GCA_043760535.1 Chitinophagaceae bacterium | reverse complement strand
AAGATATTTCGGGATCAATTTATTTGAGAGATTAATGGTAGCAGCGCTAGAAAAACCTTGGTATAAAACTTAAACCAAATTGCGGATAGTCATTCAATTGGTATTACTTAAAATATAAGGACGTTTTGAATAAAACATACAAACGTTTTTCAAAAAGGTATTGATGCAAGGAAATTAACCGTAGTAATGACATAAAAAAAGGGATGGCTTCCGTTATCGAAGCTACCCCTTTTATATTTTGAGTACTCAATCTTTACAATAAATCCATAGCCTGTACAAAAGAGGTACAAACAATCGGTAATATCAACCAAAACCACTGACCGTAAGGCGAACCTACAAGCAGCCACAGCATAGCTACTAAAGAGATAAAAAATATAGCCCAATGCTTACCGGTGCTTTTTTGAGTACGTTCCATGTGGTTTTATTTTTGTGTTGCAGCAAATATAAAGCGGAGATGCCAAATATTGTTGATGTTTTAATTAGCTGTTATTATTTATTTTCTTCTGTAGTTCCACCTTCTTGCGGAGGCCGCTGTTGCGGCGGTCTTGGTTGCTGTGGTGGCCGCTGTTGGTTTTGTGGTGGCCGTTGCTGGTTTTGCGGGCCACGGGGCTGCTGATTTTGCGGCGGCCGTTGCTGGTTTTGCGGTGGCCGCTGCTGTTGCTGCCCTTCTTGTTGCGGTGGCCTTTGGCCTTGTGGTGGCCGCTGCCCTTGCGGCGGTCTTTGCTGCCCACCCTGTTGCGGAGGCCGCTGACCCTGCGGTGGTCGTTGCTGTTGCTGCTGTTGCTGTTGGTTCGGCGGGCCTTGTCTTGGATTCCGGTTTTGGTTATTGTCCCTGTCTCTTGGGTCTCTGCGGTCGTTAAAGCCTTGTGGCGTCCTGTTGTTACCATTGCCCCTACGGCTATTTTTATCCAGGCTTTTCAGGGTTATTTGGCCAACTAATTCTACAAACTCCGGCTCTTTTTCTACCTGCTTGCTGCTTACTATTTCTACCGGTTGCAGTTCATCCACCGCAATGCCCTTTGCATTTTGTTCTTTAATCTCTTTTACCCTGCTAATGGCTAAAGGATATTGTTTGCTGCTATCAGGCAAGGTGTACCACATCAGGTTTTTAAAAATATCCTTTTTTACAAGGTAAGCTTTGCCACGGGTGGTCATCAGGTCGTCGGCCTGTTCAGGAAAAGCTTTTAACGCATCCATGTAAGTATCCAGCTCGTAGTTGAGGCAGCATTTAAGCCTGCCGCATTGGCCGCTAAGTTTGGTTTGGTTAATGCTTAGGTTTTGGTAACGGGCGGCTTGTGTATTTACACTTTTAAAATCGGTAAGCCAGGTGCTGCAGCACAATTCACGGCCGCAACTTCCAATGCCGCCTACTTTTCCGGCTTCCTGCCTGGCACCTATCTGCCGCATTTCTACTTTTACTTTAAAGTCGCCGGCAAAAACCCGTATCAGTTCTCTAAAATCCACACGGTCATCCGCCGTATAATAAAAGGTAGCTTTTTTACCGTCTGCCTGAAACTCCACTTCAGCCAGTTTCATTTGTAGGTTTAGCTGACGGGCCATGGCACGGCTGCGGATCAGCGCTTCTTTTTCACGGCTTTTGCTTTCTTTCCATTTTTCTATATCGGTAGTACTGCTGCGGCGGAGTATTTTTTTCATGTCTTCCGAATCTTCGGCTACGCCACGTTTTTTTAACTGCATCCTTACCAGTTCGCCATTAAGGCTTACCTCGCCTACATCAAAACCACTGGTACCTTCTACGGTAACCAGTTCGCCTTTTTCGTAATACTGAAAAGACGGATTGCGGTAAAACTCCTTCCGGCTGCCCTGGTTAAAACTTACTTCTACAATCTTGCAACTGCTTTCGGGGTCGCTAAAAGGCAGGTTAGCCAGCCAATCGTGTACGTTCATACGATTGCATCCGCCACTGCTGCATCCGCCATTACTCTTGCATCCGCTCGGTTTTCCGTCTTTGGCAGTGCCACAACTTCCACATCCCATTCTATAAAATTTTAACCCTTATTTCCGCCAAAGGCGAAAAAAGGAATGGTGATTGAATAATTAAAACGTGGAGAAGATGATTTTTAAGAAAAGTCTTTTGTAATTATTAAACTGACTAGACTTTGCTTCGCCAAAGGCGGATATCGCATGGTACACCCCCATTATTTAGGGGTTCTTGTACAACAAAACCTTTATTGAGCCCTTCAGATGGGGCGTTGCATCCCTGTATACAATCTTCAGGAGATTCCAAATCCTTACAGATTAACTGTTTACAGTTTTAAAACGGATATATTATGTTCAATAAAGCCTTACAATACTTTGTGCGTTACCAGCAATTGCTTCTGCAAACTGCTATTAAAAAATCCTTCTTCTCTACATGGAACTTAAAAACCCCAGACCTCTTTCACAGGTTTCGAATTTTAGATTCCGGTATTTATATTAATGTATGTTGATGATAGAAGCAGACATCGTTTAAAAACGCAGCCTGTTCTACTAATGTTGTAAAAGTATTGTTTTCTCCAACACAATGTAACCATTCACTTAATAATTGGTAGCCGGTTTTAGAAAACTAAGAAAGCTAGATTTAGAAATTAAATTGTAGTCCTAACAATATGTTTCTAGGAAAAATTGAATAACTAAGAGAGGAAAAACTATTTGGCATGATTTCCAAAAAATCGGTCGACTTTTCATTAAAAAGGTTGTTTGCACTAAGATAAATGGTGCTTTTTTTCATTTTGAATTGAACATGTGCATTAAAAGAACTGGTAAAACTGGCTTTTTGTACAGATGCTTTAGACAAAAAACCTGAATAATTGAAATTAAAATATGCCTTATCACTAACCTTATAAATAATAGCAGATCGATTGTCAATCCACCAATTTTTAGTTACCCCTTGCGTAGGAATACTACTTTTTTGCCATTTATAGGACATATTACTATTTGTCTTAAGATTCCATTTTCCCAAATTAGCACTGCAATCTAAACCTATTGATGTAGAGTAGAAATGGTATAGTTTTAAGACATTCTGAAGTTTGAGGTAGAAATTACTATACACAAAATTTGATCTGACTCCCAAAGAAATCAAATTATTTTTCAGTCTTTTTGAAAGGTTGGCATAAGCAATACCCAGATTTGAGGGTTTTGAAAATACCTCTTTAACAGTTCTATTCACATATAGATCTATAAATTGATTATTCACGGAAGTATTTACATTTCTGATGTAAGATCCGCCACCGAAAAACCATAATCCATTATTTGCTGTTTTTGTGTTGTTATATGTTACGGTGGTTTGAGATGTTCGGTTAATTTGGGGAAGATTAGTATTTTGTATATAACTATTTAACCCTGATACTACAAAGCCATTGTTTATCTGATATAAATCCAAATCAACGACATTTTGTGTATAGGAAACGGTCACTTGTTCACTAGCGGAAATCTTATGCCGAATACTTAATGCAGGAATAAATTTTTGGTAATGGATTTGTTTCGAAAGTCTTAAGGAAAATATTGGAGCTATGTAATTTATCCATTTCAAATCGGCTGTTAATTTGAATTTGCCTAACACTCTTGAAAAGTTCATGGCTGCAATCAAGCGCTTCGTATGTAACCTACCTAACAAAGAACTATCCATGCCAAGCTTTCTTTGTATTTGGTTTCCCATTCCGAATACCTCGTTCTGATACCTTTGCTTTGTATTATCGTGGGAAACAGAGAAATTAATAGCAGTCTTTGCCGATTTATACATGTATTTTAAATCAACACTTAATCTATCGGACTGCCAATTTTCATTTTGCCTCACACTACTTATAGCAGTGTCAGAAAAGAAGGAGGCTGCTAACTCACTGTAATCGTTGTCAAAGAAATTCGATTGTGTGGATGTTGCATTTTTAGCAGTTAAGCGTATTGCATTAGCACTATTAAAAATCTTGTTATAAACAATTTCGCCATTTAATAATTTCTCCCATGTATTAGTATTGATTGAATAAGGATTTAATAGCAAACTGCCTTTATCAGAGTTTTTACTATTTAAGAAAGAGATACGAAAGTTTGCAATAATTTGATTCTTGGGTTGCGGCACCCAGTTAATTGAAAAAAGGTGATTAGAGAGTGTAGAAAGAAATTTACTTTCTTGCAATTGGCTTCGCCATATCGTAGATGTAGGTGTGTACCAAACTCTTTGATCTTTAATTGTTTGATAAAACTTATCCTTATAATACTGACTATTGGCTTTAAAAAAAATATTTTTTGCTAGTTTAACCTTGCCAAACAATGCGTTATCTAATGTTGTGTTAGCATTAATAGGATTAAAATAGCCTGACTGCATTTGAACAGGGGTAATAGTAGAATAGTACCCCTCAATTAGGTCTTGCCCATTCTCCCCGTTTGGTTCATTAGATTGATTAGTATTGCTGATAGAAGTGTTATTAACAACGTTACCTACATTATTCGCCTTGCATATTGCCAAAACCTTTATATCAGATATTAATGAAACCAACTGATTCTTGGTGTTAAAAGAAGGTAAAGGCAGCCCAAGGGCAACATCTACTTTTCCAAATACCTTTAGCAAATATTCTTTTTTGAAACCAAGATTAACAACCAATTCTCCGCTAGTTTGCATCGATGCAATTATGTCCTCTTCGCTTTTGTAATTTTCAATAACCTGAACTTTCTCTAAGGCATCTGGTGATAGGTTCTGAGTAATATATTGATAATTGGCCCCAATTAAATCATCGTTTTCCAGCAACACTTTTTTTACACGTTGCCCGTTAAAAGATAATTTTCCGTTATCATCTACTTTAAATCCAGGCATATTTTTAAGCAAATCTCCAATATTCTGTTCGTCTCCTTTAATAAAGCTTTTAACAATAAACGTAGTGGTATCTCCCTTAATAGTTATAGGTGGCGCAGAAATAACAACAGGTTCAATTTCATGTATGTCTTGTTCCAGATACACAACCAAATACTGTTTTAATATTGTGTCATTCGGCAAAACAACAATTTCATGCTTTTTAAAATTTATTGCCGTAATGGAGATTCTTCCCCGGCGGTTAACTTCTGGTATGGACAGACTAAATGACCCGTCATCTTTAGAAATAGCAAAAGAAATAGGATCTTGATTTCCTTCCTGAAAGTATAAAACTGTTGCATAGGGTAATGGCTTTTCATTTCGCCGCATAATTACACCATCAACTTTACCCGATTGAGAATAAGAAAAGATGACATTAACAATTAAAAAAGATACAAGAAGCCCTTTCATTCAAGTATTTTAAACATCATTTCTATTGAGCGTTGAGATCTTTAATATTAACCTTTTCTCCCCTATTGAAAGCATCAACAAATGATTTTAATTTTTCTTTTCGTTTTGCTTCATCTGCCTTTATTTCAGAAATTGACAGCAGTTGCTTGTTTTGCGAATAATCTAACACCACCTCTCTTTTTAAGGGCCATACTAAATCAATAAGGGTAATAGTATTACCAGTGTTGATTGATTTGATTTTAACGATTAATCCTGGCAACCCGCGTAATTGATAGGGAGCCACTGATACTGGAATTGAATTAGTGTACCAAGCTTCGAATCTAGCACCAGATGATAAATTACCGGTTGCACGGTTACATAACAATCCAAAAATAGTATCAGAGCCCGGCTGGAGGGCCCAATTCACAAAATTACTTATGGTATCCTTTTGACAATAACCCCTCTTTAATCCCAAATATGTGCTTAAGATAGTCCTGCCATTTTCTAAATTTCCATAGGTCTGCGCTGGAGGCATTGTTTTGTTTAAAGCATCCATCTTACCCATTCCGACTATACTTTCGTCGTTTTCTATTTTGTCATCTATTTTTTTAAAAGATTCAAAACTTAAAGCTGTGTCCGAAATTTTGTTTATTCGCCTGTAGCTATATTCCTTCTCATTAAAATACATTTCTAAAACAGATGATTTTCCATAAGCTGAATCTATATAAATAACTCTGCCAAATTTTTGTTGAGCGTTTCCGTTTGAGACAAAAGCAAAACAACAAATTATAACAAAAATTGCCGTGATTTTCTTCATATAAATAATTTACTTATTATTGTTGTTCAGAAATAATACGAGGTGTTATTCGTCAATAACTCCTCGTATTATTGATTTAAGCCCAACAACAGCCATTGTTTACGCCACCATGACCTTCGCAAGCTTCTTCATCACTAAAAAATCCACCAAAAACACCATGAACTTCGCCTGTTTCGCAATTGTAGGAAATGTCGATATAAGCGGAAAACATTTGTGCACCATCGTTACAGGTAACACTTTCCCTGTAACCAGTCCAGCAAAGAGAAAATGCAGGTTCATTTTCAATAACTGCAATGTTTTCGCCAAGATCTTTTACTTCGGAATGCCTTTCGGTATTATTAGATGCAAACACGGTGGAACCTAAAAAACAAAAGAAAGACAGCAACATGATTCTTTTCATTGTTTAATTAATTATTTAATGATTTCCTACTTCTATCTACTTTAAAAAAAGCCGATTGCGGCATTGGCATTCCGCTACAGACGTTTGTAAATTAAAGTTATGGAATCAGTAAATAATAATTTAGGGGGGGTGTTAATTCATCGTTAATGTACCTTTTGTTATCAAAAGTTTGGTTGAAACTTTTAAGATTGTTGAAACCAAGCTGAAGCATTATCCATTTTGAAGCAACATTGTTTTCTCTAACACAATACTTCTCAGCTTTAAGGTAAGTGCCTGAAAAAGCATTTTTCCATTGGCATTGCGTTCTATATAATAGCTGGCTTGTTCCAGTTCTTTTACCAAAGCCTCCTGCTGATTAATGCCTGCAATCTTATTTAGCCGCTGCGCAAAATCCATTTCTGCCTCTGGCAGCGATAACCTACTTGGCCCCAAAATTCTTACCCGGATGCTTTGTTCCAGCAGGTTTACAAAGTATTTTAAAAATTGCTTTTGTTTTTCCCGGCCCAGTTCGTTCATTTCGGCTATCCAGTCCTGCTGCATTTTGGGTGTACCTTTTATGGCAGCATTTAGCCATTGCCGCAAAAGCGATTGCCAGTCGGCATCGTTATGTTGCAGCATTTGTAGGGCTTCGTGGTAATTACCTTCTGCCACCATCGAAATTTGACGAGCCCTATCTCTGTCCACGCCATTCTTTTGCACAAGGGCATTTTCTATATCCTCATTTGCCGGCAGGCCCACCCTTATTAGCTGGCACCGGGATAAAATGGTTGGCAAAATGGCTTCCTCATTTTCTGTAACCAGTAAAAACAACGTATTGGGTGGCGGCTCTTCTATCAGTTTTAGCAGGCGGTTGCCCATATTGCCAAGGTATTCGGGCATCCACATAATCAATATTTTCCAGGGGCTTTCAAAGCTTTTAAGGCTTAGTTTATGAAGAATATGGTCACATTCCAGTTTGCTGATATTACCCTGTTTGTTTTCAGCACCAATAAATTGCAGCCAGTCGAAAGCATTACCGTAGGGCATCTGTTTCATAAATTCCCGCCATTCTGTAATCCAATCATTACTGATGGCTTCTTTTTTTCTTTTGGTATCGTTAATGGCCGGAAAAGAGAAATGAATGTCGGGGTGTACGAGTTGGGCTGCTTTAATATAAGCTGGCATTTCAGCAATATCGTCGGGCTGGGGAATATTTTGGTGAACCGTCGACGTTCCACCGTCCACCGAAGTAGAACCATTTGGTGGCGTTCCAAAAAGGTCTGGAGCTTCGAAAAGCGAAACCGGTTGACGGTTGACGGTTAACAGTTTACGATTAGGATCTGGCATACAAACAATGTATGATGCAAAGGCCATGGCCAAAGACAAGGCGCCGCTACCTTCTTTACCTACCATTAAAATAGCATGGCTCAGGCGGTTTGCCTGCACCATTTCTACCAGGTGTTTTTTGGTTTCGTGTAATCCTATAATATCTTTCAGTAGCATAAAAAAAGCCGAAGCGTTTGCTTCGACCAAATATAATTGGAAAAGGTTTGTTTGAATCAGAAATCAGGCATTAGTCCAATCTTCTAAATTGATTCCATTTATTCTGGCAAAATGGCTTGTATTATTAGTAACCATAATCAACTTGTGGGTTACCGATGTTGCACCAATCAAAAGATCAAAATCATCTACCGGTGTTCCCATTTTTCGAAGCCTTGCTTTTTCAACAGCATAGAAATCCAACGAGTGGTAAATGGGCAAAACCTGAACACCTGCTAAAAATTTAACTAGCACCGCCCTGTTTCTTTCTTGCCTTTCACTATTCTCAACTCCAAATTTTAGTTCAGCAAGTGTTATTTCAGAAATAAAAAAATTAGTGTCTATCCCACTAAATTTTGTTTCAAGTTCAAACTTGCCTTTCATGTAAAAGATGGCAATGTTTGTATCTATCAAATATTTTTTCAAAACGATTCAATTTGCCTGCTAAAAACCCGGCTATTGCGTATGTCATAAATTATTTCTTCTGCTGACTTTTCAGATTCGAAAGCTCCAAATGCATCTTTGAAAGTTTGCTGTTTGTTTAAGAGGTCTGCTTTTATAGAAATAGTCAACTTAGAAATCAAATCCAATTTATTGGTTGTACTTAAGTTGTCGAGCAACTCAATATATCCATCAATAAGTGTTGTATCGTTTTCAGTCAGATTCATAAATACGAGTTTAAGAACTATAATCAATAATTGAGGGAAGCTATTGAAACTTATTTCAAATAACGTACAATCGCCTCACTCATTGGTTCCACTTTGCTTTGAAAATGTTGTAATAAAACACCATTTTCATCCAATAAAAACTTGTTGAAATTCCAGTTGATGTTGGCATCCAACACACCATTTTTATCTTTCTGTGTAAGCCATTGAAATACAGGGGCTACATCAGTGTCTTTTACACTCACTTTAGCAGCCATCGGAAAAGTAACATTGTATTTACCGCCATGGCAAAATGCTTGTATTTGTTCTGCGGATCCGGGTTCTTGTCCACCAAAATTGTTTGCAGGGAAAGCTACTACCACCAACTTATCCTTGTATTTTTCGTACAATGCCTCTAATCCTTCGTATTGATAAGTGTAGCCACATTCAGATGCAGTATTGACTACCAATATTTTTTTTCCTTTGTATTTAGAGAAATTAATTTGTTTTCCATCAAGCGATTCTACTTTAAACTGGTAAATGCTGTTGGTTTTGGTGCCGGGCTTAAAAGCCATCAGCCCAACTAATAAAGTGAGTACTATGTATTTCATAATTTTGTTTAATTATACAATAAGAACAAGATTTTTGAAAATTGGTTCAAATATGGTATGAAGCAGGTATTACTATTGATGATTGGTTAAATGTTTCTAATATAATAGCAAGAAAAGCAGTGGAAAAGCAAAAATTATGATCGTCCCCCTTTAAAGTTTTACCCAAATAATTCTTGCATAACCTGCTCTTTGGAAACATTGAAATGACTTGCTACATTGGCAATAATAGCGTTTAAAGTGCCCACCTTTATTGGGTCATGGTTGGGAATAGTTAAATGATGTTCCCCGTTTTGGGTTGTAGTTATGGTAATGTGGCTGCCATTTTGCCTAACATTAACATACCCATAAAGCTTCAGATATTTTATAATCGTACTGCCCGAAATATCACGTGGCGTTTTCATAAAGCCATTATTTCATCTTTTACAAAATGAAGATGTGCAAAAACGGGTGCTTCAGTTTTATCTTCAAAATGACAATCAATTCCTCCCTTAATATTTTCTTTTAAATCTGCAATGGTATCGCCTTCGGCAAAAATACCACTACCAATTGCCTCTGCATAATAACCACCTTCTTCGGCTTCGTGTACTAAAAATGTTATTTCTTTCATGGTAGTAAAGTTAAAGAGAACACTTTGCATTTTCAGTTTCTGTTATCTCGAAACCGAGTGAAGCATACTTTTTACTGCTTTTCATAACAACCAATATCCGTTGCACTACCCTTTTTTCTGAGTGTGCCATCCAGGTCTGTAGTTATTATTGTAGTGGCTACGCCTTTATTAATGCATGGCGAAACATCGGCCCGTAATCGAAAATCATAGATCCTTCTTCCGATATTTATGGTATCGAAAACCGGATTTACGTTTTTAAGACTAGCAATAGGAGTATTTATATTCGCAGGGTCGGCCTTTACTTTGTATAATGTGTTATTTAATTTCACAGCAAACCCAAAACCAGTCGTCTGTTTATCCGTCACAATTTCATTTTCCACAAGGCCGCCTTCGCCGTAAATAATACTGTTGTTAAAATTGGCCGTTAGTGGGGCAGTAGTACCGCCACCGCCGCTGTTACTCAGGTACACCACCGGCTGTTTATGTAGTTGGTAAGCGTTGCTAAACGTAGCAATGGTGGCGTAATCGAAATTGTAAATGCCACCACCACGTACCAACACATTACTACCGCCTTCGCCCAAATTGGCATCGTTTCCACAATTGCTAAAGAGGCAGTTTCGGCTGTTTATAAAACTATTAAATGCAAACAAACCCACATCGTATGCATTATCAACAATGCACTCATTAAGGGTAAGTTTAGGCACAGGGTTGGCAATGCCGCCGCTTACAACCAATGCCTGATAGGCATTTTTTATCACCGCATAATTAAGCACATTGGCCCTGCTTGGGTTGGTAAAAATAATACCCGGCCAGCCGCCCGGCAGGTCTTTGTACACCGCATCCAGCCTGTCGCCACGAAAGTACACACGGTTAGCGGTATCCTTTTCGCCATTCACCAGCAAGGTGCCGTGTACTATAATTGGAGCATTGGCATTACAGTAAATACGGGTGCCCCTGTCAATGGTCAATGTGGCAAAAGTATCTACCGTTACGCCACCAAGGATTACATAGGGCAATTGGTTATTCCAGGTGGTGCTAGCGGTTATTTTTTGGTTTTTAAGAAACCTTGCATTTTGGCCATAGGCCCTTAGCTGCACCCATTTTGTATTGCCGTTGTAATCTACTTTAATACTGTCCCTTACTATAAAAGGCAGGTTGGCAGTGCTTTGGTTAATGGCAATTTTTACAAAAACATACAAGCTGTCGTTTGCAGCCAGTTCCAAGCCGGTAGCAGCGGCAGTAGCTTGCCCGTCTATATTTAATTGGTAAGAAGATGCCGTGCCGCCAGACAGGCGGATGCCTGAAATGCGTAGCTTTTGGTTATTATCGTTGCGTATTTTAAAAAATTGGGTAACAGAACCTACGGTGGTAAAAACGGTATCAAAACTGAGCGTATCGGCACTAATGCTGAGCCTTGCATCGGACGATGTGATAAAGGTTTCTTTTTTGCAGGCCACAAAAAAGACCGACAAGAATAAAATTGGGATAAGCCACTTCATATTCTCAAAAGTAAGTGATAACAGCTATTACACGTTTGGTGAAGTTGGATACTAAATTTTAGACGCAAATGCAAAAGTGGCAATACTCAGTTTCAGGCCGGGGGTTTGTAGTAGTACTTGTCCGCAAGCTTCCATTGTGGCACCAGTGGTTACTACATCATCCACCAGCAATACGTGTTTATCATCAAGGGCATGGTTATCCAGCAGGTCGAATACTTCGGCCACATTTTGCCAGCGGTCTGCCCGGCTTTTTCGGGTTTGTGTTTCGGTAAATTTTGAGCGGATTACAGCTACCGGCTCTACCGGTTTGTTCATGGCTTCGCCAATGCCTTTTGCTAATATTTCGGCCTGGTTAAACCCACGTTTGGCCTGTTTCTTCTTGTTTAAAGGCAATGGCACTATTACATCTATTGCGTCCTGCCAACCGGCTTCCAGCATGGCTTTGCCCATCATTTTACCAAGCAAAACGCCTAACTCTAAATTGGCTTTGTACTTAAAGCGGTGTATTAAATGCTGTACCAGCGATTCTTTACCAAAAAACAAAAAAGCCGTGGCCATGTGCACCTGCATACGGCCGGTAAATAACTCCGCCACCATATTATCTGGTTGTTTTTCAAAGTTGGTTACCGGTAACTGACTGATGCAACTCCAGCAAATTAACTGGTCTGTTTCAAGCCCATCGCTGCCGCAGGCTAGGCAGGTTCTGGGGTACAATAAAGCACCAAAATCTTTGAGGTATTTAAGAGGTTTGGGCATTTTTATTTAAAAAAATCTGAAGGACTTACACCCAAATGTTCTGCAATTAAAAGTATATGGCTAAGGCTGGTATTGATTTTTCCTCTTTCTATCCTACTTATCTGGCTAAACTCCAAACCACTTTTCCACGCAAGTTGTTCTTGTGAAAAACCTTTTTCTAAACGAAGTTCCCTCATCTTTTTTCCAAAAGCTACAATCCCATCTTCGTTTCTGAGGTACTTCACTAATGCAAGTGAAACGAAGTAGGAAAAAAATATTAGAGCAAATTTGCCATGTATTGATTATTTTTCTATATTGCTAAATATATGAAAAGATATATCGAACTAAAAGTGATTGGCATGAAAATTCTTTCGTTCATTGCTGTGGTAACATTATTTTGTTCGTGTCACACTGAAACAAAAAAAACATCCTACAACATTATAACAAGTATTAAGGAGCAAAATTCAATTGACAGCTCTTTAAAAACAACCATTGTAATATCGCCCAAAAAGTATTTTTATAAAACCTCGAAAAATACAAAAAAGGTTGAGGGTCAGTTCTTTATTAGAAATACAGGTAGAATTGATTTTAATATAGTGGCCATAACTTCTAACTGTATTTGCATTAAAACAACTTATAAAAATGTAAAAGTCATTCCTCCCGGCGATAGCTTAATTGTTAAGTACGAAATGAAAATAATAGACCCTGAGAGAGATTTGAAGAATTCAATAATTGCCATTGGAAATTGTCAGTTTGGCAATCAAACATATTATTTCGAAGGAAGTATTTTTTAACCACAAAATCAACAATTATGAAAATGAAAAAGGTAATGCTATCATTGGCATTAATGTGTATCTTATCAATTGGTGTTCTCGTTGCAAGTGCCAGGTTTTTTGGAAAAACAACAACAAGTACATCAGATTGGGCTGATGGGGACTGTAGTTACCGAACAACTTGTTGGGTATATTATGTACTTTGGATACCTGTAAATGAGGATTGTAAAACAGATTTAATTGGATGCATCACAAACGCTTAAAACAATTTGGCTGCCTTTAATTAAAGGCAGCCAAATCTATTGAATGAAGAAAATATTACTACTTATATTATTTCCTGGACAATTATTTTCACAAATAACTATTAATGCCACAATAACAAATAGAAATCATGAGCCACTTGCATTCACTAATATTGTATCAACTAAAGGAAGAAATGGCACTATTTCCAATGAAAGTGGACAGTTTACGATTTCTAATGTTTACAAAACAGATACATTAAAAATAACAAACGTAGCTTACTTACCTGTATTTATCTCAGTAAATGAAATAATACAAAATGATACTATTGTGCTTACAGAGGCAATTAAGGAACTAGCGGGTGTAACTGTAAAAAATTGGAATTCATACAATCAGAAAGTAGAAATGGGCTTTTTTCACCATTCCAATCATGGTGAATTTACATTATTACCTGGAAGCCAAATTGCTACATTTATTGAAAATATTCGCCAAAAAGAAGGTGTCTTAGAAGGTGTGTTTTTTAGGTTAAAGAAAACCGGAAAATGTAAAAATAGCCTAAGAATAAGAATACTTAAGATGGATTCTTATTCGCTACAACCAACAATTGATTTATTAAATGAGAACATTGTTGTACCTAACATAAACTTAAAAACCAAAAACTATTTTGATTTAAGACAATATAGGATTATACTACCTCTAGAGGGTTTTTTTCTAGTGCTTGAATTATTATTTCCAGATAAGAATTGTGAAACAAATGCTTACACATCAATATCTGCAACACTTACAGTGCCACAAAACCTTGTGTGGTTAAATTTTCGGGATAGTAAATGGAATAACACTATGCCAAAATTGCCAAATGGAAATTATATGACACCAAATATTAGTGCCAAAATTGCTTTTCAATGAACTAAGCTGTTGTTTTAAGCGGTTACCCAATTCCTTAAAATATCGCCTTATACACTTCATCCACCCTGCCCACCGGTACCACTTCTATATTAAAACTCAGTTTGGCAAAGCCTTTGGAGTTGTATTTACTTACAAATATTTTTTCAAAACCTAATTTTTCGGCTTCAGCTATGCGTTGTTCTATCCTGTTTACTGCACGTATTTCACCATTTAATCCTACTTCGCCGGCAAAGCATAACTGGTGTGGTATCGGCACATCTTCGTAGCTGCTTAGCAAAGCAGTAACTACCGATAAGTCTATCGACGGATCTTCAATCCGAAGGCCACCGGCTATATTTAAAAACACATCTTTTACGCCAAAATGAAAGCCGCCACGTTTTTCCAGCACTGCCAATAATAATTGCAGTCTTCGCATATCGTAGCCGCTTGTGGTACGCTGTGGTGTGCCATACACACTTTGCGTTACAAGGGCTTGTACTTCTATCAGCAATGGCCGCATTCCCTCTATTGTTGCCGCAATGGCACTGCCACTTAGCTGGTCTTCTTTTTGGGTAATCAGTATTTCGGATGGATTGCTAACTGCTTTCATGCCTTCGCCAGTCATTTCGTATATGCCCAGTTCGCTGGTGCTGCCAAAGCGGTTTTTTTGGGTTCGGAGTATGCGGTATGCATAGTGGCGGTCGCCTTCAAATTGGAGTACGGTATCTACCATGTGTTCCAGAATCTTCGGGCCTGCAATGTTGCCATCTTTTGTAATATGGCCAATTAAAAAAACCGGCGTGTTAGTTTCTTTGGCAAAACGTTGGAGTTCGGAGGCCGTTTCCCGTATTTGCGAAATGCTGCCGGCAGATGAATCTATATAAGGCGACTCAAGGGTTTGGATAGAATCCACAATCACCACCTGCGGCCTTACCTTTTTTATTTCCTGAAAAATGGTTTGGGTATTGGTTTCGGTAAGCAGGTAAAACAGCTTGTGGGCAATATTGAGCCTTGCTGCCCGGAGTTTTATTTGCTGTTCGCTTTCCTCGCCACTAATGTACAAGGTAGTAATATTGGTAAGCCCAAGGCCTATTTGTAAAAACAAGGTGCTTTTACCAATACCCGGCTCACCAGCTACCAGCACCATGCTACCTGGAACAATTCCACCGCCCAAAACCCTGTTTAATTCAGCATCGTTGCTATCTATACGTGGGGTGTTGCTGGCCTGCACTTCATCTAGCAAAATAGATTTATGTTCCTTTTTGGTATCGGCAAATGTGTTTCGGTTATTGGTAGATGTTTTAGATTCTTTTACAATAACCTCCTCAGTAAAAGTGTTCCATTCGCCACAGGCTGGGCATTTACCAGCCCATTTGGCTGCTTCGTAACCACAACTGGTGCAAAAAAATGAAGTTTTTACTTTTGGTGACACTTATGGAGGTTTAGGGTTGATGGTTTAGAGATTTAGGGTTAAATGCAGGAGTATTAGGCTTCGACATGCTTACTCCCCTAAGCCTCACACACTTAACCTTTTGGCTAAGGTATAAGATTAAAAAACAGAATGAAAAGTGGTACGGCCTTACACCCTTAGCCTTATACTTTTAACCATATAGTGGCTTAAAAAAAGAAACCATCCTGTAGACACAGGACGGTTATATTTACTTACTAACCCATTAAATTCCCCCGCTAAATTACAAATACCCCCCACAATGCCAAATAAAATTTTGGATTTGTGCAAAACTTTTATCCCTGCCAAACAAGCCTTGTGGTGGTACATAGCAAAATTTAAAAGATCGTAAATAGCTGATATTTAGCTATTTAAAAAATATTTAAACCTATTATTTTATCATTTTAAAAAGCAAAAACTGTACTTTTATGCTTAGTATCAATACTTTGTTACATAAGCATATTGAAAAGAGATTAAATACCTGTTTTATGAAATTTAAGGGTAGCCAGAATCTTTAAATAAAGTTTTTAAGACCCGTTTTTTTGGATTATTGCCCTTTGATAAATATTTTAGACGCCACTTAGCTAAACCTTTATGAACTCAATTTACCTTGTTTCGCTCATTTTTGTAGGTATTAGTATGTTGGTTTCGATGCAGTTGAAGGGGAAGTTTGCCAAATATGCAAAAATTCCCCTGTCGGTTGGCCTAACTGGCAAAGCTGTGGCCGAAAAAATGCTTCGTGAAAATGGCATTTATGATGTTCAGGTGGTTTCGGTGGCCGGTTTTTTAAGCGATCATTATAACCCGGCCGACAAAACCGTAAACCTTAGCCCAGATGTTTATAATGGCATATCTATATCGGCAGCGGCAGTAGCAGCCCACGAATGTGGCCATGCTGTGCAACATGCTACCAGCTATCCGATGCTGAAACTGAGGAGTAACCTAGTACCGATTGTAAAATTCAGCAGCACGTCGGTACAGTGGGTATTACTGGCAGGTATTATCTTAATTAATTCATTTCCAGCATTATTACTAATAGGTATTGGGCTTTTTGCGGCTACTACCCTGTTTTCCATAGTAACCTTACCTGTTGAGTTTGATGCCAGCAACCGGGCCCTTGCATGGCTTGAAAAAACCAATATCACAAACCCAAAAGAGCATTACCAGGCTAAGGATGCCCTTAAATGGGCGGCGATGACTTATGTGGTAGCAGCAGTTGCATCCTTAGTTACTTTAATGCAGTACATACTTGTTTATACCAATCGTAGAAACTAATGAAAACAGTTCTTGCATATTGTTTTACCAAGGCTTATCCCCTTCTAAAGTCAATAGACCATTGCATGATTAGCTATTAAGATTAAAGCAATGAATTATTAATTTTAATTTGTCAATTTTCAGCTTAAGAAATAAAGCTATTTAAAAATGCTACGTTACGTTTAACAGGCTCTTGGTTTTACCTAAAACAAGTACTAATCCATTTATTCTGCACCATTTCGCTATTACACTTCTATAAACAATCCGCTCAACCATTCATTTTACCGTTCAACTGGGTGTATTAATTTTTATTAATTTTTTGTTAATTTATTATTAAGAGCTATTTTGCTGCTGTTTAATCCAAATTAATAACATTATGAAAAAACTGTTAGCCAGTTTACTGGCATTGCTATTGCTGTCTGATGCAGCATTTGCACAGGCTACCACTGTAAACGGAAAAATTACCGACAACAACGGAGCTGGCATCCCAAATGCATCTGTAAGGGAGAAAGGAACAAAAAACGGTGCTACTGCCTCTTTAGATGGAGTATTTAGTATTAAAGTAAAAACCGGTGCTACGCTTATTATTAGTGCTGTTGGTTTTGAAAACAAAGAAGTGGCTGCAACAGCTAACGTTTCTGTTACACTTGTTACAGACGTTAAATCTTTAAATGAAGTAGTAGTAACTGGTACTGGTGTTGCAACATCTAAAAAGAAATTGGCCATTGCCGTTGAGAGCATTAATGCAGACAAGCTGCCTGCTGCTCCCACTGCAGATATAGGCAATGCGTTGATTGGCAAAATAGCTGGGGCTCAAATATCTACCACAAATGGTAGCCCTGGTGCTCCTGTAAACATTGTATTAAGGGGTATTAACACTATTTTGCAAGGCACTAGTCCGATGATTTTATTAGATGGTGTGGAAGTTGCAGCTACGGGCCTGGAGAGTCTCGACCTAAGCAATGTGGAGCGGGTAGAAGTAGTACAAGGCCCTGCAGCCGCCTCGCTTTACGGTGCACAGGGAGCCAATGGAGTTATTCAGTTATTTTCTAAAAAAGGAAAACAAGGCAAAACAAGTATCACAGTTTCATCAAGCATAGGAACAAGCGAACTACTAAATATAGGCGATGTACAAAAAGCCAAAAAACATGGTTTTAGGGTAAATGCCAATGGCGAAGTGGTAACCGGTTCTGGATCCGTAATGAATTTTGATCCGGTAACAGGTTCATACTTGGGTAATCCAGTAATTAACTTGATAAATGATTCTACCAAATACAATCAACAATATGGTAAAAACCTGTTGTGGTACGATCATTACAATATGTTTTTTCAAAAAGCAAACACGTACAATAATTCTATCAATATCAGCGGCGCAAAAGATAAATTGGATTACAGTTTTGTACTTTCTGACAACCGCCAGGAAACCGTATTTAAAAACAATGGCAATTTTTCCAGAACAAATCTTAGTGTGAACCTAGGTATCGAACTGGCCAAAGGATTAAGGCTGCGGTCGGTAACACAGGTGGTAAGCACCACCAATACCCAGCTGGACCCGGATGGAAGAAACATGCTTTACGCCATCAATAATAGCCGCCCTTTTGCCAATTATGAGCAGAGAGATGCAGCAGGGTTTCAATCGCCTTATTTTGGGGATGCTGTTGGTGTAAATGGTTACAATTTTAATTACATCGTAGAAAATGCGAGGTTCAAAGAGAAAGGATTAGATGTGGTACAAAGCCTGAACCTGAATTATAAATTTCCAAAATTTGTGGAACTAGATGCCAAGTATGGTATCAATAGAAGCCAACTGAACCGCAGGTTTGAAATAGCAGAACAAAGCCATAGCGAGGGTGCCGATTACTGGCAGTACTGGGCAGAAGCATATTCTCCACGCACCTCCTATGCGTCACCCAATGCTTCATCAGAATCTGGTGAAATAAATCAGGGAGATTTTGTATCCATCAATCAAAATTTTAATGCCAACATGTTCCTTAAATTTAATTTTAAAGAAGATTTTGGCATAAACATTCCATTAACTACTTCTACACAGGTAGGATGGGATTATAGAAAAAGTAATTTCAGCCAATTTATAAGCTATGGTTCAGACGCACCCATCCTAACTCCCTATAGAGCGTCGGATATGATTAATTACCAGGTAGCCTCCGATTTCATAAGAAACTTTGCCACATACGGTTATTTGGTTAACCAAAGGTTTGATTGGGGTGATATTGCGGGTGCTAGTGTTGGTGTAAGAAGCGATTATTCTTCAGCATTTGGCCAAGGTTCTACACCATTTACTTTTCCTAGGGGAGATGTTTATTTTAGGCCTTCGCAATTAAATTTTTGGCAAAACAACAATATTGACAAAGTAATAGCTGAATGGAAGTTAAGAGCTGCTTATGGTGAGGCAGGTATTCAGCCCGGAGCTTATGACAGGTTTCCGATATTAACCCCTGTAATAGCAGGAACAAAAACTGCACTGGCTACCCCAGTGACCAATGCAAACCCTGATTTAAGGGTAGAGGTAGCTAAAGAATTGGAAGTAGGAACCGACATTGGTTTTAAAATTTCTAAATCATCATGGTTCAGAACCGCTAACCTTAGCTTTACTTATTGGAAACGCACATCGGAAGATGTGATAGACAACGTAGATGTAGCACCAAGCATCGGCATTGGGCGCCAGCTTACAAATGCAATGTCTTTAGAATCGGATGGTATTCAGGCTTCGTTAAATCTGGATATCTTGTCTTCTAAAAATTTCAATTGGAATTTAACCACCAACTTTAGTAAACAAAATTCTAAAGTAAAAAGTGTATTGCTGAATGCCGAAGTGATTAAGCAATCGGCTGCAGGCAGTTCGCAATATATTATTAGGGCTGGTGAGCAAATTGGCCAATTATACGGCTACTTAATGCTAACTACCGTAGAACAGACCGATCCATCGGGTGCATTTTTTATACCGAAAGCCGACCACCCATTATACGAAGTGGCCAGTAATGGTTATGTGGTAAGAAAAACCACCAAACAACCATTTTTGAGCGCAGGCAGGTATTCTTTGGGCGACCCCAATCCCAAGTTTAATATGAGTTTTATAAACGATTTCAATTATAAGGGTATGTTAAGTTTTGGTTTTCAGTGGGATTGGATACATGGTGCCAATCTTTACAACCAAACCAAAGGATGGATGTACCGCGATGGCATACATAAAGATTACGACAATGACATTACAATCAATGGCCAAACAGCTGCTTGGAGTGCTTTTTACCGTGGCGTATATGCAGGTAGACAAGCCAATGGTACCAAAAGTTATTTTATGGAAGATGCATCTTTCCTGCGCCTGAGGAACGTTTCAATAGGTTTTGATTTTGCAAAATTGTTTACAGTAAAAGGCGTTAGCCGCATGCAGCTGGTGCTTTCTGGCCGTAACCTTGTAACCTTTACCAATTATACCGGTTACGATCCTGAAGTAAGTTCTGGGACAAACAATTCAGCCTGGGACAGGGGTGTAGATCATAATACCATTCCTAACGTAAAAACTTACCAAGTGGCATTGAACCTTGGATTCTAAAAACAAAAACATTACTACTATGATATCAAAATATGTCTCAGCCATCTTGTTGTCTGCCTTGGTTTTTACAGGCTGCAAAAAAGATTTGGCCTTAGAAAACCCCAATCAACCCACGCCTACCTCACTAAACAACGAGGCTGGTATTGTGGCATTTGCTACTGGGGGTGTGTACGTAACCGGCTTTAGAAGCTTAAAATATACGGATGGTGTTTTCGGTCCTTTTTGGAGCGGAGCACTCGGTTTCCACGAATTGATGGGCGATGTAATTGGTGCAGATGCCGCCAATGCATTTCTTAACCAGTTGGGCTGTCCGGATAAGGTAACTTTCGATAATGGTACAACTGTAGCGAATCCAAATTCTCCTAGCACCCAAATAGCCCTTATTCGTCAGGCTAATACCAACCAACAGGGGCCCAATAATTTCCTGTTTTATGAGTGGGCTTACATGTACAACTTAATAGGCTCTTGTAATTTGCTGCTAGAAAAAGTAGAAACCGTTGGGCTTTCTGGCGATGCTGCTTCTAAAAAAGCAGCTATCAAAACCTGGGCTTATTGGTGGAAAGGTTTTGCCTATAGCCATATCGGTTCTATTTATTATGCTGGTTTAATTAACAATGCATCTTTTGCTACCAATGGCAATTATGTAACCAAAGAAGCCATTATAACAGAGGCTAACAGAAATCTGGATTTGGCAGTAACCACTTCGGCAGCAGCTAATGCAACTGTATTTACAGACATGTTCAAGTTGTTTATCCCTAGCAATTTTCAAGTAGGAAAAGGCTTTGCTCCTACACCAGATCAGTTGAGAAGAAATGTGAGTACTTTAAAAGCCAGAAACCTGCTGGTAAACAAAACTGTAGCCACCATGACAGCAGCAGATTGGGCTAACATATTAACCTTAACAGGAGCTGGCATTAATGCTACGGATAATGTGTTTACGGTTCGTACAGATGCTGTAGGAAACCTTTACACTGCTGGTCAATTAATTATGGGACGTACACAATCTGTAGCACCAGGTGGCGCTACCTATAAATTAAGCGAAAGATGGGTACAGGAATTTAAAACCGGTGACAAACGCAGAGATCAAAATGTAAAAATTGGGGTTCCTTACCTAGGTCAGGCAGACAGAGGTAATGCACATTTTACAAGATTTGCGCTGCTAGATGGTGGTAATGGGGTAGCAGATGTAGCTATTTATGCTAATACTACGGCAGGCGCCTACGAATTACATTGTGCAGGCGATTACGAAGAAAATGAACTGATGAAAGCAGAGGCATTGATTAATACCAACCAGATAAATCAAGGTCTTGCCATAATTGATGCCATACGCACCCTTCAAGGTGCAGGACTTACAGCTGTGGCCAATACAGGACTTACGGTAGCCCAGGCAAGAGAGGAACTTCGCAGAGAGCGCCGGATTGTTTGTGCATTCCGTGGACTTTCTTTTTACGACCTGCGTCGTTGGGGTATTATTAACCCTGTAGCAATGGGAGGTGGCCGTACAGGTGCCGTGTTAGTAAGCAGCACAGGTGTGGTAAGTACCAATGGAATCATTGAGTATAATTACCTCGATTACTGGGATGTACCTGGTAATGAGCTGACCTATAACCCAGCCGCCCCAGGAAGTGCTCCGGTAAAAAATCCTAAATAAGAACTAGTTATTTTAATTAAATAAAGAAGCCCCGAAGTTTTTCGGGGCTTTTTATATGAGATTACTTTCAAAATCACAAAGCTATTTTTACAACCTCTCAATTATTCCTGCAATACCCTGTCCGCCGCCTACACAGGCCGTTACGATGCCATATTTTTTATTCAGCCTTTTAAGGTCGTGGGTTATTTGTACGGTTAGTTTACTACCGGTACAGCCCAGCGGATGACCTAATGAAATAGCGCCGCCGTTAATGTTTACTTTTTCTGCATTCAGTTCCAGCGTACGCATTACAGCGAGGCTTTGCGATGCAAACGCTTCGTTTAATTCAAACAGGTCTATGTCGTTTATATTCATACCGGCCTGTTTTAAAACCTTTGGTACGGCCGCCACCGGGCCGATGCCCATAATGCGGGGCTCCACACCGGCACAAGCATAGTTTACGAGTCTGGCTATGGGTTTCAGCCCCAGTTCGTTTACCATTTTTTCGCTCATTACCACTACAAAGCTGGCTCCATCGCTGGTTTGCGAAGCATTACCTGCGGTAACCGTGCCATTGGCTGCAAAAACCGGTTTCAGTTTTGCCAAAGCTTCAATGGTGGTGTCTTTACGTGGGCCTTCGTCGGTATCTACTACATAAGATTTTGTGGCCCTTTTGCCTTTTTCATTTACATAAACCTCCTCTACGGTTATGGGTAAAATGCCATCTTTAAAAAAGCCACTTTGAATGGCGTTCATTGCTTTCTGGTGGCTGTTAAACGAAAACAAATCCTGGTCTTCCCGGCTTACATTGTATTCTTTGGCTACAGCTTCGGCCGTAAGGCCCATGTTTAAATAGTAATCTGGTTCAGTGCTTGCCACCGTATAATTGGGTACGGTTTTCCAGCCACTTGCAGGCACCAAGCTCATACTTTCTACGCCACCGGCTACAATACAATCTGCCATGCCGCTACGTATTTTAGCTGTTGCTATTGCAATGGTTTCCAGGCCGCTGGCACAATAACGGTTCACCGTCATGCCGGGTGCATGTATGCCCAACGCCCTGGCACTAATAATACGGCCAATTTGCAAACCTTGTTCGGCTTCCGGCACGGCATTGCCCACTATACAATCGTCCACACGTTTGGCATCCAGTTCGGGTATGCTGGCCATCAAGCCTTTAATTACGGAAACTGCCAAATCATCGGGCCGCATAAAACGGAATCCGCCTCTTTTACTTTTAGCTACGGCCGTGCGGTAACCAGCTACGATATATGCTTCCTGCATGGGTAATATTTTTTATGGTAAAATGTTTTTGAATGGCTTTTATCTGCACCATCTTTGTATGGCAATTCAAAAATAAAACAAAAAAGGTTGTTTATGCAACTATTTATTTGTTACAGTATTTTTTGGTTAAAAAAATGGCTGATAAAATTTCGGGATTTAAAAAACACATAACCCTTTCAACGATATGAATCCATTTAATTACCTAGCTTCTTAATGTCAACACAATTAATTTTAATGCTATGGAACCTTTAGCCGAACGCCTCCGCCCGCAGATACTTGCCGATTTAATGGGCCAGGAACACCTTACCGGTACCGGAAGCGTATTGCAACATGCTATTGAGAAAAGCATTATCCCATCTATGATTTTATGGGGGCCGCCGGGAGTGGGAAAAACAACACTGGCCGGCATTATAGCCAATCAGCTCAACAGGCCATTTTACACATTAAGTGCTATAAGCAGTGGGGTAAAAGAAGTAAGAGAAGTGATAGATATGGCCAAAAAACAAACCGGCGTTATTTTATTTATAGATGAAATACACCGCTTTAATAAAGGGCAGCAGGATGCTTTATTAGGCGCTGTGGAAAAAGGTATAATTACCCTGATTGGTGCAACTACGGAAAACCCCTCTTTTGAAGTAAACAGCGCCTTGCTAAGCCGCTGCCAGGTTTTTGTATTGCGAACTTTAACTAACGAACAACTTGTTGGTTTGCTACAACAAGCCATAACAAAAGATGCCTGGCTGGCAGCAAAAAACATTGATTTAAAAGAAACCGAGGCCCTGATCCGCATCAGCGGCGGCGATGCAAGAAAGCTGCTGAACCTACTGGAGCTGGTAGCAGGCTCTGTAGATAATCCAGTTTACGAAAATAGCGGGGAGACTGCACCCATATCCCCCGCTGGCGGGGGTGCCCAAAAGGCGGGGGTGGAAATTACCGACGAACTGGTAATGAAAATAGCCCAACAAAAAATAGCCCTGTACGATAAAAAAGGCGAACAGCATTACGACATCATTAGTGCCTTTATAAAAAGTATGCGGGGCAGCGACCCTAATGGCGCTGTGTACTGGCTGGCCCGTATGATAACGGCTGGTGAAGACATCAAATTCATTGCCCGGCGCATGGTAATTTTTTCCAGTGAAGATATTGGCAACGCCAACCCAACTGCCATCGTAATGGCCAATGCCTGTTTTGAAGCGGTTAATAAAATCGGCTATCCCGAAGGGCGGATTATTCTGGCACAATGTGTTACCTACCTGGCCTCATCGCCCAAGAGCAATGCAGCTTACGAAGCCATTGGCCAGGCTTTGGAAGCGGTGCGTAAACATGGTGATGCACCCGTGCCACTGCACTTACGAAATGCCCCAACTAAATTTATGAAAGACCAGGGCTATGGTAAAGACTACCAGTACAGCCATAGCGGCGAAGGCAATTTTATAGAACAGGAATATTTGCCCGAAGGCCTTGCCGGCACTACGTTTTATAATCCGGGGAAGAATGCAAGGGAAGAAGAATTGAGGAAGTTTTTAAGGGAAAGATGGAAGGGAAAGTATGGGTATTGATGGGTATGGTTGGTTGCAATAAAAAGATTGTACGTTTCCTCCGCACTGGTTAGTGTCCCACGAACCAGAATGATTTCAGGACGCCAAACAGCTTCCGGTTCGTGGGACACGAACCGGTGCATGGGGTTTTTGAGAGAGAGATGGAAGGGGAAGTATGGGTATTGATGGGTATGATTACTTGCTCTCTATAATTTTTATTTTGTCTTCCGTCAACTCGTAAAGCTGGTAAACAATTTAGTCGATACTTTTTTCAGGTTAAATAATCCCAGGCCTGTTCTTCATTTCCCAATTTCACTTCTATGGCTTCGTCTATTATCCTGTATTTTAAGTAGTGTACCTGGCTTGCTTCTTCAAAACCCGATGCTTCTGCATCTTGATAAAGCCTGAAATAATCTTTGCGTATTTCACGTAATTCATCAAAAGTTTTGTCAACTAACTTTTGAATAGCTGCTTCCTTTCCTGAAGCAATTTTTTTCAGCGTTTGCTCAAAATAAGTTTGTTTCATACTTACCCTTCTAAAATTTTTATTTCGTCTTCCGTCAACTCGTAAAGCTGGTAAACGATTTGGTTTATTCTGTCTTCGCAATAATCAATCTTGCCTTGCAGTTGCGAAACTTGGTTGGCAAGTTTTGATGCTGCTTTTTCTTCATTGAGTTGCAGAAGTTGGCCAACAAGTTTGTTTAATTCGTTGTCTTTTTCTTTGTCAATGATCGGAACTGGGAATTGCAATATATCCCGAATCATTATTTGTGGAAAGGTATCATCATCGCTTATTTGAAACTTCTTTCTGAAATACCAACCAATCAATTCTGAATTAAAAACAGCTAAAAGACTTTTATACGAATAAGCTTTGTCTTTTAGCTTTAAAACAAATAAAAGTGTATTGCAGTAAGAGGTTTCTGAAATATAAGTGGCAAGAAGAGTTCTGCCGGTTATTTTTCGAATTAAAATTTTTTCGCCTTCAAATACAGATGGCCTTCGTGGTTCTGCAAGCCAACTTCCATAGTTGAGCCAATTATTATTTTTCCACAACAATTCATATCGTCCAATATGTTTACCGTCGTAGAACGGAAGCCAACTTTCACCTTTTTTTGATCCTGATGTAAATGGTTTTCCATCTCGGATTTCTTCTGTTTGAGCCGGTTTTCCTTTCCCAACCTGATATGCCTTTATACCATAAAACATTTCTGCAAATTCAGAAACAGTTTTTCTATTACCCTCCATTTTAACTAAAAGATTTTTTTCAGTATTGTCTGTTTGAAGATTGAAAGAGTTTTGTTCAAACCACTCTTTAGCTTTCACATAAAATTCTTTTTGAGGATTACTAATGGAATTAATGGGTTGTTTTTTGCCAAAAGTTTTCACCAAAATATTAGATGGGTTATACTGATTAGCATATTCAGATTTTTCTGTCAGAAGTATTATAGTATCAACAGTAGCCCTCCAGCCCCCTAAATAACTGGAACGATATTCAAATTGTAAACGAGGGTGTAAATTTGAGATATCATGGGAAAACAATCGAGAAAAAGCGCACAGGA
>JAYUOV010000285.1:0-8742 GCA_043760535.1 Chitinophagaceae bacterium | reverse complement strand
TGGAGTACCTTACTGAATGCCGTAATAATATCAATGCTTGCCATACCGCAAATTTCACACTTTTTTTCACTTCCACTAATTTTGACGAAGAACCATTTTTTTTACATAAATTACAACGAAATTATTTTTTAAAAGCCGGATGAAATTGTTGCAGAGTTTCTCTTAAAAATTCCCTGTCGAGATGGGTGTATATTTCGGTGGTAGTAATGCTTTCGTGGCCCAGCATTTCTTGCACGGCCCGTAGGTCGGCACCACCTTCTACAAGATGTGTAGCAAACGAATGGCGGAAAGTATGTGGCGAAATGCTTTTGGTAATTCCGGCCTTTGCCGCCAAGTCTTTTATAATTAAAAAAATCATTATTCGGCTTAGCCGCTTTCCGCTTCGGTTTAAAAAAAGGATGTCTTCTTCTCCTTTTTGTATGGGTAAATGCACACGAATATGGTTTCGGTAAATGCTAATGTATTTAACGGCATCTGCACCAATAGGGACGAGTCTTTCTTTATTGCCTTTGCCCACAATTCGCACAAAACCGGCATCTAAATAAAGGCAGCTTAGCTTTAAATTCACCAGTTCGCTTACCCTTAGTCCGCAACTATAAATCGTTTCCAAAATAGCTTTATTACGGCCGCCTTCGGGTTTACTCAAATCTATTTTGGCTATCATCATTTCTATTTCTTCAAAGGCCAAAACTTCGGGTAGTTTTCGCTTTGTTTTGGGGGCTTCCAGCAGTTCGGTAGGGTTGGTGGTGGTAATTTGTTCCAGCAGGCAATACTTGTAAAAGCTTCTAATGCCACTAATAATTCTTGCCTGGCTTGTGGCGTTTAAGCCCAGTTCTGCTATCCATTTTAAAAAATGCTGCAGGTCTTTTAATTCCAATGCCGACGGGGCTTTTACATCATCCTGTGCAAGCAGGTATTGGGTCAGTATTTCAATATCATGCAGGTATGCCTCTACAGAATTACCAGCCAGCGATTTCTCTAATTGCAGCCAGGCTTTAAATCCTTTTTTATAGGGCTCCCACATTTATTATTTACGATTTATGATTTCGGATTTACGATTTTGAATATGGGAGTCGTTATATTTTTTTAGCGTGGAATGATGGGTTCAATAGTCGTACAAAATTTGAACGGAGCGTCGCCAATGTCGCTAAATCAAGGCTAAAAAGCTGGTTAACAAAATCTACTGCCCCTTCGCCCATGCATTCATCTTTGTTTCCAATACATCTAATGGCATACAGCCGTCTTTTAAAAACTCGTCGTGAAAGGCAGATAGTTTGAATTTTTCGCCTAACTGCTGGCTGTATTTTTGGCGCAGTTCCTGAATTTTTAATGCACCAATTTTATAACTCAACGCCTGGCCGGGAATAGCCATATAGCGTTCTATTTCGGCCGTGGCGCCTTGTTCGTTGATAGCTTCATTTTCCATCATGTATTTAATAGCGTCTTCACGGGTCATGCCTTTTGTATGTATGGCCACATCTACCACAAGCCTGATGGCACGGTGCATTTCATCGCCAAGGGCGCCCATGTATTGGTACGGATCTGTGTAGCAGCCCAACTCTTTGCCAAGGCTTTCGCAGTACAAAGCCCAGCCTTCGCCGTAGGCGCCATACCAATTAAATCGTAGAAATTTAGGTAGGCTTTCATTTTCCTGCTGAAGCGAAGTTTGGTAGTGGTGGCCTGGTATGGCTTCGTGTAAAAAAAGACTTTCGAAGCCGCTGGTAGTATTGTATTTGGTAGCATCTATTATGGGTACATAAAAAATTCCGGGGCGGCTGCCATCTGCACTTGGCTGGTTATATTCTGCACTGGCACTAGATGCCCTAAAGGCTTCTGTTTGCCGTATTTCAAACTTCGATTTTGGCACATTGCCAAACATGGTTTTTAGTTTGGGATCTATTTTTTGCTGGATGGAACGAAAACCGTTCAGCACATCTTCGGCCGATTTATATGGCATAAACTGCTTATCCGTTTTCATAAATTCGAAGAAGGCATTCAGGTCGCCTTTAAAGCCAACGGCTATTTTTACGCTGTCCATCAGGTCACGGATACGCTTTACTTCGGCAAGGCCGATATTGTAAATTTCATTTGGAGTTTTATTGGTGGTTGTCCAAAAGCGAATCATGTAGTTGTAAAACTTGTCACCGCCGGCCAATGCACCAATGCCACTAGTTGTTCTTGCTTTGGGTAAATATTCTGTTTGTAAAAAATTACCCAACTTTTTATACGCAGGAACAAGCTGGGTAAGTATGGCTGCGCTATAAGCTTCGGTCAATCGCTTTTTATCAGCTTCCGAAAACTCTTTGGGTAGTTTAGAAATCGGGCCATAAAAAAGACTTGTTGTAGCATCATTAGTTACAAGGTCATTCATTTGAGGAATCATTTTTACCACCAGTGATTTTGGTAGCACATAATTGGGCACTATTCCTTTCCGGAAATATACAATAGCACTATCTGCCCAACTGCTAAAAGCGCTGATGCGTTTCAGCCAATCGTCGTAATCTTTTACTGTTTTAAAAGGTTGATTGCCTTCGCCGCTGCCAAGCTGACCCATCGTGAGCGTAAGGCCCCAAAATTGCTGAAACGGAATATAATTGTCGTGGTAGCTGAGGCCTTCGATGCTCATTTCCATTTCTCTTTTAAAAATATCGTAGTAGGTTTTTTGCTGGTCGCTGAGGCTGGTCCTGTCTATTTTGGTAATAACAGCAAGGTTGCTGCTGTAAAAATTACTGAGCATAGCCCTGTAGCTGTCCGTAAAATCTATGGGTAGCAAATCGTTATAGCGGCTATCGCCAACACCTGTGGCTTCCAGCGGAAATAATTGCAACCTGTCTTCGTAGTATTTGGCAAAAAAAGAATCTAGTGTAGGTACATTGCTTTGTCTGCTGCTATTGCTGTCCAGCTTGCAGGAAATGGATACAATGGCGGCAAAAATGGCCACAATAAATAGTTGTTTCATAATGCTGTTTTATTAAAGCCTTGAAGCTAAGCAAATTGAATGTGCGATTATCTGATGATTAATAGAATTTTGGTTTTTTGTAGTGGCAGTTTTTTTAATAGCCACCTTCTGTTTGCTGTGTTGTTCCTTAAACCTAACCTGTTTTACTCAACATTCAGCCCTAATTTCACCGCACAATGACCATCATCCTTTTCGATACACCGCAGAGCAGGGCTTCGCTTTATCCATTTACGCCTACACGCCCTGTTTGCGATATCCGCCACGGCATTTTAACCATCAGGGAAAAATGGGAGAAAATAACTGACCTGCCCATTTTTGCATTGACAGAAAATTATTTGCAACAACCAATACCCGAAGATGATAGCTACCTGTATATAGATGCCACCGCCATCCTACCCCCTGCATTTGTAGCGGTGGCAATGGAAATGCAGACGGATACTTTGATTGAATTTGAAGGGTACCCTATTGCCATAAAAACAAAGCAAAGCTTAGTTTTTCCAGTTGTTCCAATTGGTGATTTTAAAATAATAACGTTGGATGATTTGTATATGCTCCGGTTTCCGTGGCAATTATTTCAAACCAATGAAAGTGCTTTAAGATCAGATTATTATTTGCTTACAAATAACAAGACTTCAGAACCAATAGACCCTACCAATGTTGTATTTGGGGCGGAAAATTTTTTTATAGAAGAAGGCGCAATAGTTAGAGCTTGTATTATAAATGCAGAAGATGGGCCGGTGTATATTGGTAAAAATGCTTTGGTAATGGAAGGCACTACCATCCGTGGGCCGGTAGCTGTAGGCGAAAATGCGGTGGTAAAAATGGGAGCAAATCTATATGCCTGCACCAGTATTGGCCCAAAATGTACCGCCGGTGGCGAAATAAAAAACAGCATTTTAATGGGCAATAGCAATAAAGCACATGATGGCTATCTTGGCGATTCTGTAATAGGGGAGTGGTGTAACCTTGGTGCAGGCACAACCAACAGCAATGTAAAAAATACTGCCGGTACGGTAAAAATGTGGCGTAACGATTTGCAAGCATTTGCAGGCGTAGGCATAAAAGCTGGGCTACTCATGGGTGATTATAGCCGGAGTGCCATTAACACTTCGTTCAATACCGGAACAGTTGTTGGCGTTTGTTGCAATGTTTTTACTACCGGTTTTCCGCCAAAACATATTCCATCATTTAACTGGGGCAATGAAAAATATGAGCTGGAAAAAGCTATTGCTGATATTGGCCGATGGATGAAAAGGAAGGGGAAGGAATTGGGAGAAAAGGAGGTAGAAACGATAAAGCATTTAAATAGGAAACAGGATTAACCGGGATTTTGCTGATTAGGAACTGATTTTTTGAGAGGATTAATCCACCATATCTGACCAATCTGCCTAATCTGCCTAATCTTGTATTAATCATGGTTCAGACAAAAAACAACTACATGAAACCAACCACCAACATAAAAAATTACCTGTCGCTCATAAAATTCAGCCATACCATTTTCGCCATGCCTTTTGCGGTGATTGGGTTTTGTTTGGGTATATTTTATAATCGTCCCTATGGTTTTGGGCAATGGGATTTGAGTAAAGCAATTGGGTGGACTCCTGAGTTGATAAACCATTTTTCTTGGGAGTTTTTGTTACCCAAATTCCTCCTCGTAATCCTCTGCATGATTTTTGCCCGTTCCGCCGCAATGGCCTTTAACCGCTGGGCCGATGCTACGTGGGATGCCAAAAATCCACGAACCGCTATCAGGGAAATTCCGAAGGGGATTATTACATCTAAAAATGCGTTGGTCTTTGTGATCATTAATTGTGTGTTGTTTGTACTAGCCACATTTTTCATCAACCGGCTTTGTTTCTTTTTATCACCGGTGGCTTTGCTGGTGGTGTTGGGGTATAGCTATACCAAAAGGTTTACGGCCTGGTGCCACTTGGTATTGGGCGTTGGTTTGTCGCTGGCACCTATTGGTGCGTACCTCGCCGTAACCGGTGCATTTGCAGTGCTGCCCATTTTATTTTCTTTTGCCGTGGTATTTTGGGTAAGTGGTTTCGATATTATTTATGCCTTGCAAGATGAAGAGTTCGACCGTGGGCAAGGACTTAATTCTATACCGGCAGCTTTGGGTAAATCAAAAGCTTTGCATGTATCCGAAGCCTTACATGTGCTAAGTGCAGCCTGTGTGTTGCTGGCTGGCTGGTATGGCCATTTTGGTTGGTTGTATTGGGTAGGTGCAGCGGTGTTTACCGGTATGTTATTGTACCAACATTCCGTGGTAAAGCCCAACGATCTTCAAAGGGTAAACCTTGCCTTTATGACGGCCAATGGTATTGCGAGTGTGGTGTTTGCTGTGTTTGTAATTGCCGATTTGTTTATAAATAAAAGCCTGTTGCCTTAACTTTTGAAGGAAGGATTTATAAAACAGAAGACATGTATGGTGCGGTTATATTAAGTCAATGGTCATTCGGTCATTATGTCAATGATATTCCGAACGGTTCTTGTTCTGTCTTCAAATATAAAAAACCTGGAAGCAAAAGTGGATGGTTTTTTGGGAGGGTAATTTCTCTTGCGTATTTGTTGTTACCACCAAACACTAAATATCAGCAGCGTTGAAATTATTAAAGGCGAGGTTTAGATTCAGAACTCCTTACCCCTCACAGTTTTCCTTGCGTAATTTTTCATTTTTTGAACCCAGCGAAAGTCGTGCCCTGATGGAGCGACATTGGCGACGCTCCGTTCAACTGTGTGCTACTATCTTTTAGACTGCGAATAATAAGCGATTTCAGTTCTCAGGGTAAGGAGTTCTGAGATAAAACTGTTTCAATAATAGTAATGGCTGTCTAATCCGTCTTCAAGTTCTGTAGTTGGTAAAAACACCAACTACGAGGGGTTTAAAACAAGAAACCCTGTCTGCAAATACAGACAGGGTTTCTAACGATAAATGCTAAAGATTGATTGGAATAATTAACCAATCAACCAATCAACTAATCAACCAACTAAGCATTCCTGTTAATACAATTCAAATCATCAAAAGCTACTTCAAGGCGTTTGATAAAACTTTCTTCGCCTTTGCGTAGCCAAATACGTGGGTCGTAATGTTTTTTGTTAGGCTTATCAGCACCATCGGGGTTGCCAAGCTGCCCTTGCAGGTAGCCTTCGTATTTTTTATAATTTTCTAAAATGCCATCCCAAAAAGCCCATTGCAAATCGGTGTCAATGTTCATTTTTATAGCACCATAACCAATAGCCTCACGAATTTGGTTTTGTGGTGAGCCGCTGCCACCGTGGAATACAAAGTACACTGGCTTAGAGCCGGTGCCTAATTCTTTCTCAATAAATACCTGGCTGTTGTGTAGTATTTCGGGGCGAAGTTCCACATTGCCCGGCTTATATACACCGTGTACATTGCCAAAGGCTGCAGCTACGGTAAACAGTTTGCCCACCTTGCTTAGTTCGGTATAAGAATAAGCTACGTGCTGTGGCTGCGTATATAATTTGTCGTTTTCTACATCGCTGTTATCTACGCCATCTTCTTCGCCGCCGGTTACGCCCAGTTCTATTTCTATGCTCATGCCCAATGGTGCCATGCGTTTGTAAAATTCTACCGAAGTATGGATGTTTTCTTCTAACGGTTCTTCGCTCAGATCCAGCATGTGGCTGCTGAAAAGTGGCTGGCCTTTTTCTTTATAAAATTGTTCGCCTGCATCTATTAACCCGCTGATCCATGGTAGCCATTTTTTGGCAGCATGGTCGGTATGCAACACCACGGGTACGCCATAAGCTTTTGCTACATTGTGTATGTGCAGTGCACCAGAAATGCCGCCTAATATATTCCCTTGCAGGTTATCGTTAGCCATGCCTTTACCAGCTACAAACTGTGCGCCGCCATTGCTAAACTGTACTATTACCGGCGAATTTACATTGGCCGCTGCTTCTAACGTAGCGTTGATGGTGTTGGTGCCAATGCAGTTAACGGCAGGTAGTGCAAACTGATTGTCTTTTGCATCGTTATATAGTGCTTCCAGTTCTTCGCCAAATAAAACCCCGGCTCTGTACTTTCCCATGTTGTAATTTTTTTAGTGTTTTTTTTAAATGATTGTTACGCTATGCCAACAAATGTAAGCGATTGAAAATAGAATGGTTGCAGACAATTCTGATAAAAAACGGCCTTCGTTCTTATTGAACTACAAAAAGAATACCGTTAACGTTTAACCGCAGTAAACCGGTTTTTATACCGCCCCCAAAACCTGGCTGATCAAAAGAAGTGTACCAGACATAACTAATGCCACCAATGGATTTAAGCTTGCCCCTAATAAATCTATCATCAAATGAAGAATAGTAAGTAAGGGCGGTTCCGCCCACAGCTTTTAATTTACCGGCAAACCCTACATTTTCGTAAGACGGATAAAAGTCTAATGAAAGTGGCCCGATGCTTTTTATTTTTCCAGTGAGCGCCTTGTTATCGGTAGGGCTGAAATAATCGAATCGCTGCGAATTGATGGAGCGGATCTTGCCGATTCTAAAGGGCAATTCTCCCTTTCCATAATAGCTGATTTCTGCTGAGCCAATTGTTTTTACTTTTCCAACCGACATTGAATCAGCTTCTTTTCCATAATAAGCAAGCCGGCCGGGATAGGGTTGTAATTGAGGCGAATAATAATTGCTGTTGCGAATAGATTGCTGCTCCGTACCCCATTCCATTACACGGCCATCTTCGGAAATGCGGATGTGGATATTGCCGTCGATAATAAAAGTAAAGTATGAAAGTGTAGTAGCGTTGGCGAAATTAACCTGCGAAAGTTGTTGGGCATTAGCCGCTAATACAACTATCAGACCGATAACAACAAAAACATTTTGTTTCATACAAGTTATTTTGGGTTAAAAATAGGCAAACGAATGTAGAAAGCTGCAAAGGGCATAAGTTACAAGGTTGCTTTTTGGGAATCATTTTTGTTACTAACGCTACAGTAGTTAACGGGTATTTTTGTTAGTAAAAGTAAATTAACAGTGCATGGATTATTACGAGATAAAAATTACAGCAGAATTAATGGCATGGCAAAAGCAAATGCTGCGAAGACCTTCGTTTTTCAATAAAATTTCAAAAAAAATACAGACTAAGATTAACGGATGGATACCTGAAAAAATCCATCAGGTAATTACCGAAACCATAAAGCAAATGACCCGGGGTGTGTTGTTTGGAGCCAAACATACCACAGCCGATACGCTACAAAATGCATCGCTTCAGGTTCGTGAAGCAGGTGTACAACAGCGGATAGATTTTTACCGGAACACAGCAGCAATTGAGGGAGGCATTACAGGAGCAGGCGGCATCTTACTTGGGCTGGCAGATTTTCCCATTCTTATCGGTATCAAAATAAAACTGTTGTTTGATATCGCTTCGCTGTATGGTTTTGATGTGGACGATTATAAGGAACGGGTGTACATCCTGCACATTTTCGAACTGTCTTTTTCAAGTGATCAGCACCACAAAAACATTTACCTGAAAATGACCGATTGGGAAGCAAAAAGCAAACAGCTTCCAGGTGATATTAACCAGTTCGACTGGCGCCTTTTTCAGCAGGAATACCGGGACTATATTGACCTTGCAAAAATGGCCCAACTGATACCGGTAATAGGTGCACCGGTAGGCGTAGTGGTAAATTACAGGTTATTAAAAAAGTTAGGTGTTACAGCTATGAATGCCTATAGGATGCGGTTGTTGGGTTTGAAATCTTTATCTTAATTGCAATTGTATTTTACTGAACTGGCGCAGGAATGAGGCGTGG
>JAYUOV010000284.1:0-3082 GCA_043760535.1 Chitinophagaceae bacterium | reverse complement strand
TCCGAAAAAATCGGACAGTTGAAAATGCAGGCAGATGATGGCAAAATGAGGATAACAGATGTTGCCGATACTGAACAGCTTTTCAGGTTAATACAAAGCATTCCATCGCCCAAGGCAGAACCTTTTAAACTATGGCTTGCAAAAATAGCCTCCGAAAGATTGGATGAAATGCAGGACCCGGAACTGAGTATTGACAGGGCTTTGGAGAACTATATGAATTTGGGCTATTCAGAAAACTGGATAAACCAGCGGCTTAAAAGCATAGAAATAAGAAAAGAGCTTACCGATGAATGGAAAAAAAGAGGAATGAAGGAAGGCCAACAATTTGCCACACTTACAGATATTATAACCAAAGCATGGGCTGGCAAAACCACGAAAGAGTATAAAATGCTAAAGGGGTTGAAAAAAGAAAACCTTAGGGATAACATGACCAATACCGAGCTTATTTTAAATATGCTTGCAGAGGCTTCGACAAAAGAGATATCCGCAGCTAACAATCCTGAAACTTTTGAGCAAAGTAAAAATGTAGCCA
The DNA here is from genome assembly GCA_043760535.1 of Chitinophagaceae bacterium. Taxonomy (GTDB): domain Bacteria; phylum Bacteroidota; class Bacteroidia; order Chitinophagales; family Chitinophagaceae; genus JAZKFT01. Next base: position 2,550 of record JAYUOV010000284.1, on the reverse strand, counting down.
AGCAAGGAGGTAATGTAGCTAAGGTTGCCATGAAAGAATTAGAGGCCAAAACAGGTAAAAAGGTAGTTAATGAACTCAATGCTAAATCGGTATTGGGCATTGCAGCAAAAAAACAGTAATAAAAAACAAACCGAATTATTGTAGTGCTGCTTAAAGCCAATTAGTAGCACTATACCCGAACAGAGTCCCGTAATGCTAGGGATTTACAACGTTCGACAATGTCGTTTGATAGTAGCACTTGCCTTTGGCCAAAAAACATAAAATCAAAACCAATAATAAACGATGAAAAAAATAAGTTTTCTACTGCTGCTGGCTATAAGCCTTACTTTACAAGGCTTTGGCCAAACCAAAAAAGCAATTACCCACGAAAGCATGTGGCTAATGAAACGGGTGGGTGCACCTGCCATAAGCCCCGACGGCAAGTGGGTGGTGTATAGCGTAACCAACCCATCTTACGACGAAAAAGAACAAAGCACCGACCTGTGGATGATGGCAGCCGATGGCAGCAGCAAAGCCCGAAAAATAACCAATACCAAGGCTGGCGAAAGTGGCTATACCTGGAGCCCCGACAGCAAACAAATGGCCTTTGTGGCTAAACGGGAAGGCGACGAAGTGGCTCAGATTTATTTACTGGATGTAACCGGACCCGGCGAAGCACAGCGCTTTACCAACCTTAGCATAGGTGCCGGTGCACCACAGTACAGCCCCGATGGAAAATCGATCTTATTTACCAGTACCGTGTACCCCGGTGCATTTACCGATAGTTCCAATAAAAAAGCGGCTGAGGCTCAAAAAAAAATCAAGTACAAAGCCCGGGTTTATACCAGTTTCCCCATTAGCGAATGGGATCACTGGCTGGATGAAAAACAAACCCATGCCTTTGTGCAGGCATTGGATGGCACTACCGCCAAAGACATTTTAAGCGGCTCGGATATGAGTACTAAAGAAGGCTTTTCTTTCGGCGGCAGTATGGCCTGGAGTGCCGATAGCAAGGATGTTATTTTTTCAGCATCTGTAAATACCCATACTTCGGCGTATCAAAATAGTTGGGTCAATTTATACAAGGTTTCGGCAGCCGGCGGAAGCATTACCGAACTGATAAATGATGGCAGCGATTACACCAATGCCAAAACAAGTGCCGATGGCAAATACCTGTTTTGCTATGCCACGGCCAACAATAATTACAAGGTGTACAATATCAATAAACTGGTACGGTACGACTGGCCATCTATGCAAAACAAAACAATGCTAACAACAAACTTAGACAGGCCCATTAGCAGCTACAGCATACATGGCAATACCATTTATATGAATGTAGAGGATCAGGGACTTGACAAAATATATACACTGCCTGTTACCGGCGGCAAAGCACAGCCATTAACCACTGCAAGCAGGGGATGCTTTACCAATATGAGCGTTTCGCAAACGGCTACGCCTGTTATTATGAGCAGCTACGAAATGAGCACCATGCCACCAGAAATAGTGCGGGTAAATGCAAACGGCGACTACACCATGCTCACAGGCATAAACGCTGAAAAGCTGGCTGCAATTGACTTTCAAACTGCCGAACCGGTTTGGTTTAAAAGCAGCCGGGGTAAAATGATTAAGAGTTTATTGGTTCGTCCGGCGGGTTTTGATGCATCTAAAAAATACCCGCTATTTATACAAATACATGGCGGCCCCGCAGGTGCCTGGAAAGACAACTGGAGCTACCGCTGGAACTATCAGCTACTGGCCGCACCGGGGTATGTAGTGCTGCTAACCGATTACACCGGCTCTACTGGTTATGGCGAAAAAATGAGCCAGGACATTCAGTTCGACCCATTTAAAGGGCCGGGTGAAGAACTACAAGAAGCTGCTACCGATGCCATTAAAAAATTCCCATTTATTGATGGCAGTTTGCAGATGGCCGGCGGGGCCAGTTATGGCGGCCATTTAGCCAACTGGCTGCAAGCCACTACCACCCATTACAAATGCCTTATTAGCCATGCAGGCCTGGTAAACAGCGAAAGCCAATGGGGCACCAGCGATGGCTTTTACGAACGTGAAGTAATGAATGGCGGCACACCCTGGATGAACACCAAAACCTTTAAAGAGCAAAACCCTATACGCTTTGCGGCCAATTTTAAAACACCCATTTTAGTTACCGTAGGCGAACAGGATTTTAGGGTACCGCTCAACAATTCCATCGAAAACTGGCATATTTTACAACGCCTCAAAATCCCATCCAAACTCATCGTTTTTCCCAATGCCAACCATTGGATTACCAATGCCGAAGACAGCCGCTTTTTTTATAAAGAAGTACAGGATTGGATGAAGAAATATTTAGGTAGGTAGTTGATTAGTTCATTTTTTGATTGCTATAATGGAAGAAAACATTCCAACCCCTGCTACTTTTTTTGAACAATATAACTGGGCGCACTACATACACCAATTGATAAAGCAGATTTAGGTGATGGGGCATAATATCATTGTTGCACTTTCTTGTACGCACAAAAGGGGCTGTCTCAAAATTACGAGACAGCCCCTTTTCAATATTGCTGTAAAAAA
>JAYUOV010000283.1:0-8780 GCA_043760535.1 Chitinophagaceae bacterium | reverse complement strand
AGTTTTCTATGAGTTTATCTACCTGCATCCTACTCAGTTCGTCTTTAATAGGCAGGTGCTGATTCAGTGTGGGCACGTTATGATCGGCCGTGGCCACTACTTGTTTGGGGCGGTACATTTTTAACCCTCGGTTTTCGATGCCTTTAAACGCTTGTGGACTGGTTACTTCATGTATAAAATGTTTGTCTATATACAACACAGAAGGCCCGTCGGGTATGGATGTTACCACGTGGGCATCCCAAATTTTATCGAATAATGTTAGTGCCATGTGTTACTATTATTTTTTTTATGACCCAAGCCAATTGCTACTATGTGGCGACATTGGCGACGCTCCGTTCAAATGATTGCTACTATTGGGCTTGGTCTTTTGGATTGCATTTTTATCTACAAGTAGGAGACGCCATAAATGGGCGTCTCTACACGCCCACTGCCTGAAAGGCTTTTGCCATTTCATGTAAATCTTCTTCTACCACTTCTTTTTTACTATCTGCTACCAGTAGAAACTGCTGGTATAAAATATCCACTTCATCCCTTGTAAACTCATAGCCCAACAGCCTGAAACGGTGTGCCAGTGCACTTCTTCCGCTGCGGGCTGTTAATACTATTTTGCTTTCGCCAGCACCTACTTCTTCGGGGTTGATGATTTCGTAGGTGAGCGAATCTTTCAAAAATCCATCCTGATGGATGCCGCTGCTATGGCTGAAAGCATTGCTGCCCACTATGGCTTTATTGGGCTGCACCGGCATACGCATGGTATCGCTTACAAGGCGGCTCATGGGGTTGAGGAGTTTGCTGTTTACATTAGTATATAAGCCTAATTCCTTATGTTGTTGCAATACCATTACCACTTCTTCTAATGAAGTATTGCCAGCCCTTTCGCCAAGGCCGTTGATGGTACATTCTATTTGCCTAGCACCTGCAATTACGCCGGCAATGGAGTTTGCAGTGGCAAGTCCCAAATCGTTGTGGCAATGGCAACTTAAAATAGCCTTATCCATATTGGGAACATTGTTAATAAGATAAGCCATTTTAGCACCATATTCATGTGGCAGGCAATAGCCGGTTGTATCAGGAACATTAATTACAGTGGCTCCTGCATTAATTACTGCCTCCACCACTTGTGCTAAATAATCGTTATCTGTACGGCCGGCATCTTCGGCATAAAATTCTACATCATCCACGAAATTTTTAGCCCATTTTACACATTGAACAGCCCGCAGTAAAATATCTTCCCGGGTGCTGTTGAATTTGGCTTTAATATGCCTGTCGCTGGTGCCGATGCCGGTATGTATGCGAGGTCTTTTGGCAAATCTTACAGCTTCGCCGGCGGCCTCTATATCTTTTAAAACGGCACGGCTCAATGCGGCTACGGTAGCGTTGGTTATTAATTTAGAAATTTCGGTAACGGAATTAAAATCGCCGGGGCTTGAAATGGGGAAACCGGCCTCAATAATATCAACGCCCAATTCTTCCAGTTTAAGGGCCAGTTCTATCTTTTCGTTGGCGTTTAGTTTACAGCCTGGCACCTGTTCGCCATCACGAAGGGTTGTATCAAATATCTGGACCTGATTGGATGCCATTTGTATAATTTTAGAGTAGCAATAACGGTTAACTTATTTTTACAGACAGATAATGCTGTTCAATAATTTTCTATCGCTAAAATAGTCGGGTTTTGGTTTGAAAAGTGGTCAAAATAATATTGGTTTTACGGAATGTAAAACCTGTTAATTAAGCTGAAATGCGCTTTGGTAAAGGGTTTTAAATGATATAAATTACAATGCCCAATTTGAAGAACATTTATTTCTATCCGATAAACAACTGAATTTTTAATTTTTAACCCAACATAAAATACTAAATCTGAAAGCACGCCCCTGCCATTCGTAATCAAGTTTGGTAGAAAATACTGCTGTTGATTTGTCCAATACTCCTACTTCCAGCTATTCTCATGGTGAGGATGAATTTCGTTTTTCTTGGCCAATTCGGGAAAAATTTACCGTTTTTTTTAAATCTGAAGAACAAATTTAGGTTTAGATTAAACGTGAATTTTCTGTGACTTGCTTTGGTAGTAATTATAATAATGTAGGTTGTTTTTGATTTTTAACAACCTTTCAGATATTTAAGGGGCATAGAGTGCCATATCGCTTTTCGTAAAAATCTTTTTGGGCTTGTAAAAAATGCCTTCTCATGGTATGTAACAATTTTGGTATGCTTGGCTACTAGCAAAATACTATTGGCAAAAAGATGTACCAATATAATGATTCTCGTCATATTTTGATGGTACAGTATTGGCACTAAAACACATACTAAAATCTAAAGAATACACTTAGGCAAGTCGTTTACTAACAAATTAACATCGCAATGAAAGAAGAAGCCATATTGAACCTATTAAATTAAAGCTGCAATCGTGCACTAACAAAGAAGTTGGTCTTAACTAACGGAATACTAGCAAATGATTGAAAAAGCGTTTGGGTATCTTGGGTAAAAAATAGCTTTTGATTTGTAAGATTATTTAAAGAGATCCTAAATGACAATGGCTTTTTCGGAATTACTAGACCTAAGTAGGCATCAACCCAATTAAAGCTATTAGCTTTTTTGGTGAAAATGTTACGTCGAAAAAAGTCGCAGTTAACACCACAATTCAGGTACTTATTAATTGTGAATTTTTGATTGATTCCAATATTAAAATTAGCTGTATAGGTGCTAATATTATCACTAATTTCAGGAGGCAGTATTGCTTTTTGAATAGTAAAATGTTGTTGAGCCTTAACAAAATACTTGTTTTTCCAACTTTTATTATAAGAAGCATTATACCAAAAAGTTTGATAACCAACTTTGGCTATTTGATTGTTCGTTAATAGTACACCATTACCGGTGTAGATACCTGTTGAAAGTATAATGTTTTGTTTTTTTGATGTGTTTACTAAATTTAAATTTACAGAAATGGAAATATTTTTAGTATTTACGGTCGTTATTGAATCAATAAAAAAAGGCACAAACTCTAAAAATGAACTCTGTGTTGCCCAAGTGTCAAAGTTCATAACATAATTAATATCTAAATGTAAAGTATGAAAACTTAATCCCCTTAGCCAGTTATGGGTTAAAGCATAATTGGCGTTCAATGTTCTTATTGGTTTATTATTGTTAATAATTTTTCTAAAACTTGTGATACCAACTGGTTGTATGTTATTATTAAACTGGTAGAAATCGGCACTTTTTTGGGTAGCTACCAACGTAACATTTTGATTAAGAGACTTTGAAAGTTTATTCATAGTGCTGAATTCTAACTTCGTTGTTGGGATTGTCTTATTTTGTCTAGAAATATTATTGCTGATAATTGTATTAACAAATCCTGCCCATAGTTTTCCATCAATTTGTATTTTGCCAAAAGCCTTAAATCTTTTGGCTGTCATATTTTCAACAGATACAAAACTATATTGCCCAGTACTGCTAATTGCATTGCTGGCAGACACCACACTACCTGTCATTTTATTTAAAAATGAGGATTGGTTTTCGCTTTTTGCAAACTTGTAATCAAGAATCAGTGAATTGGTGAAAAGCCCTTTATCTGTTTTCTTTAAAACTTGTAAAATAGATTTGCAAAACAAAAACTTATTTGCAACAGATTGTCTAAAAAAAGAATAACCGCTATCTGGCAGATTAAAAATGGCTGAATAGCTACTAGATTCTCCGGTACCTAATTGTGGTAGTTGGTTATAAGAAATATCTGTAATCAAAGTAGTCGCCGTATTGGCATTAAATCGCTTTGTATAGCTACTGCTTAGCTGCCAACTATTCCAATAGTTTCTAATTTGCTTGAATATCTTTGATTTATTGTTATCTGTAGTATAAACTGATGCCTGAGCGGCGGTCGTAAAGTCTTTTGACAAGGATGTGCCAACAATTAACTGCTGTGTTGAATCTACATTAAAATCAATGCTATATTTAACAACTAGTATGTTGGGTTCATAAATAATATTAGTTGAGTCAGTTCGGCTGAAATAATTATTATTACTAAATAGCTGAGATTGATAAAAAGTATTTTGTCTTTGCTTGTCATTAAATTGATATAGTTCTGTTATAGTTTTTAAACGTTTTCCGAGTGGAAAGTTTACCTGGATTTGATTATTTAACTGCCTGTTTGTTATATATTTTTCACCGGTAAAATTGTTTATTAGCTGTAACCCTAGCCCACGCATAGCCCAAAGCTGCCCTTGCTTTGTAAAATTTGTTTTTAAATCCGCTTCCTGTTGCCAATCTAAACCCAGGCCAACACTATTACAATTGCCGATATAACCAATCTTAATTTTTCTGAATAATGAAAATAACACCGGATTAAAAATGAAACGGTTACGCATTCCTAGCCCCACCTCCCCATCACCAAAAGCGGCTTTCAGTTTCACCTTATCAGATAATCCTAGGTTAACAAATACCTTATTATCCGAAACCAATCCTTTTAGTACCTTATTACTACTTTGCTTTTCTAGTGCCTGCACTGTATTTAATACATGAACTGGAAAATTATTCAATATTAGCTTGATCTTATCCGCAAATATTTCTTCCCCCTCAATCATTACCTTTTCTACTATTTTCTTCTTATAAAGCAAATTACCCTGTTCATCTATCTCAAAACCTGGCATCTTAACAATAAGATCAGCCAACTTTCTCTCACCTCCATCCTTAAAAAAGTCTGCCTTAAAAAAGGTAGTATCACCCCGCACCCAAATTGGCTGGGCAGTAACAGTTACATTTTTAAGAGATACCGTATCTAAGTGTAAAACAATTAGTTTGTCTACAACAGTGTCTTTATTAAATATAAACTCAGATTGTATTGTTATACGACCTGTGTTAGAGGCCTTCATAACTAATGTATCAATTAAATTAAGTCGCAAATGTTTTTCAAATGTCCCATCATTGCCTGATGTAGAAAATGCAAGCATCACACCGCTTGATTTTTTATAAAATATAACCGAAGCTCCTACAATTACTTTATTATCCTGGGTTATACACTTAGCCCTTATTGTTATCGACTTTTGTGCATAAGACTGATGGAATAGGAGTAAAAAAAAAAGACATAATAAAATAAGAATGTCTTTTTTAGTGCGTAAAATTTTCTTGATCAAAATAGGCTTAATTTTTAAACACTCTAAATGGTCTTAAAAGCCTGGTAGGCTTTTTGAACATATTTGGCAATAAGAGATTTTCATTTTTCTCAGGTAAAATTTCAAATTTATCCAGCCGGTATTTTTCTCCGCTCACAAGATTTACACCTTCTACTACCAAACCTGGCAAACCCACAATACCATTGGGGCCCGAGATTGTTCGAATTGAAGGAGCAAACCATACCTCCCATTGTTTCACTTTACTTTTTGAACCTTTCCATGAGGCTTTCTGGCAACTAAGTCCTGATATATTTCTTGTTGCGGTATCAATTTCCCATATCTGATATCCAGGTTCGTAATACCGCATGTTAATTGTATCCACACCCTCACCTTTTGGAATACAGTCAAACCAAGTTTTTTGGAATAAAGAATCCTGATTTAAATACACTACACCCTGCATTGTATCTATACAAAAGGTTACAAATTCTACTTTATTTTCTTCATTTTTGGGTAGCCGAGCTGTACCATCTGGATAAATATTGAGGTAATCTGGCTTTTTATAAAATAGTGAGCGTGTACCTATTTCACAATATACTGCCGTGAATTCCAAATCTATTACTGGTATACTAATTCCCATACCATCATTATAAGAAACGGGTAGTTTTGTTTTATAAGTTGCAATCAATGTTTGTGCGTAAGCATTACAACAAAGCATGAGGCATACACTGAATACCATTGAATGGAGTAGTTTCATAATTAAATGTAGGTTGTTAAATTTAATACTAGTTATCAGTAAGCCTTACGGCTTACTGATAACTTAAAAATACTAGCAAGGGCTAATTTCACTTACAGCCATTTGTATTAAAATATGAACTAATCCACCTTTTGCAAGGTTGTTTGCACATAGCTGTGCAGCCGCTTCAGCTGCACAACAATCGGCACCAGTAGCACTGCACGACCTAGTTACTGAAATGGTATAACTAGACCCATCTTCGCAATATCCAACACCTGAACTTGAGCCACTTGCATTTGAACTACATTCTGGTGAGTATGTAATTTCTTCTACAATTACATAAGATTCAGTTTGTGTGTTTGAAGTTTTCGCCGCAAACATAAACGTACAAAGAAAGACTGCTATTGCAGTTGAAAAAATCTTTTTCATTATTATTTTATTCTAATTGTAAAACCCCGCCTTTCGCCCCGGCAAAATATCACAGGCGTCATGCATTCCACGTGCTACCACGAACTCACGGATTCCAGTTTTCAAAACATTGCTGTTCCATCGGCTGTGTTTTCTTCCCGATGCTGTTTACGGTACAGTCAACCACCTTTTTTTCTGTTTTTCTTTGGGCTAAATTGAGGTGTAAAGCCCCGCAATTATTTGGCCAATAATGTTTTGTAATAGTAGCCATCTTAAGGGTGCAGATTATTAAATTATGCAATTTTTATGTAGCACCAATTGCACATTTTGTTTAATTTGCCACACATGAATGTTACTACAAACGAACAGTTATTACAAGGCCTGGCCTTACAACTATCAAAAGCAAGGAATGAGGCAGGCAAAAAGCAGGATACAGCCGCCAAAGAATTGGGCATTAGCCGCTCCACCTTATCCAAATATGAAAATGGCGACCTGCGGGGCTTAACCATAGACTGCCTGCTGGCCATGAGCCGATTATACAATCGATCGCTGATTAGTTTTTTCCCAAACGAACAGGCGGTACATTTTATATTTAGCCCTACCGATGGTGCACAATACAATAATAACCAACAGGCTTACACCCTGCACAGCCAGGCTGATGGGTATAGAGAAATGATAGCCCACTTAAAGGAGGAGATTTCCTATTTAAGGAGTAAGGTTAGTTAATACATCTGGAAGGTTTTATTTGCATTTTTGCCAGTACCTGCTAATCTATACTGCTGTAATCATTTACGCTGGTACCTTTAAAAGCCAATATTGTTTATTACAATGCCCAACCGACATACTGATGCACTATTCTTACTGGTTAAGAGCCTCGAAAAGAGTGAAAAGCGCCATTTTAAGCTATACGTAAACCGAAACACTTCGGCAGGCGACCTTAAAATTGTGCAGCTTTTTGATGCTTTAGACGGTATGGATGAGTACGATGAGGAACAATTGCTGAAGAAAAATAAGGCCATTACCAAGCTTCAACTAAGTAATATTAAGGCCAGTCTGTATAAAGAACTGTTGGCCAGCATCCGGTTATTGAAAAGCGAAGTGAACATAGATATACAACTGCATGAACAACTGGATTATGCCAGGATATTGTACAATAAGGGGCTTTATTTTCAAAGCCTGAAACTGCTGGATAAGATTAAAGAGCAGACCAAAGCCAATAATCAGGTTAGCTTTTTAATACAGGTACTTTTTTTAGAAAAGAAAATAGAAAGCCTGCATATTACCCGCAGTATGCAGGATAGGGCCGATACGCTTAGCAAAGAAGTAACCGAAGCCACTAACCGGCTTACCATGATTGGCCAACTAAGTAATCTGGCACTGCAACTGTATAGCTGGTATATTAAACACGGCCATGCCCGTAATAAAAAAGACGAGGAAGCGGTAAAGCAATACTTTAATGATCACCTGACATTTGATGTAAAAAACTGTGAGGGTTTTTACGAGAAATTGTATCTCTATCAGAGCTATTGCTGGTATGCTTTTATTCGGCAAGACTATTTAATGTATTACCGCTACACCCAAAAATGGGTGGATCTTTTTGAGAAGGAACCTTTTATGATAGAGATAGAAACCACCCACTACATTAAAGGGATACACAACCTGCTGGGTGCCCATTTCGACTTGAATAACGATGCCAAATTTCTGATAGAACTGCAACGGTTTGAAGCTTTTTCTCAATCGCCGCTGATGACAGTAAAAGACAATAACCGGATTCAGACATTTTTGTACCTATACATTGCCAAAATAAACCAGCATTTTATGCAAGGCACGTTCAGCAAGGGTTTGGAGCTGGTGCCGGATATTGAAAATTTTATTACCAGTAACAAATTATACTTAGACAGGCACCGCATCCTGGTATTCTACTACAAAATAGCCAGCCTGTATTTTGGCAGCGGCGATTACGACAAAGCCATTGATTACCTCAATAAAATCATCAACTTAAAAGTAGATTTGAGAACGGACTTACAATGCTACGCACGGCTTTTGCACCTGATAGCTCATTATGAAATTGGCAATTTTCAACTACTGGAATATTTAATAAAATCGGTATATCGCTTTATGGCCAAAATGGAAAACCTAAGTGTGGTAGAAGAAGAAATGTTTAAGTTTCTAAAGAAGGCATTTAGCCTTACACCTGCCAAACTAAAACCAGAATTTAAGAAGCTGCTGGATAAATTAAAACAATACGAAAACAGCCGTGGCGAAACCCGTGCTTTTGCATACCTCGACATTATTAGCTGGCTCGAAAGTAAATTGGAAACAGTACCCGTTCAGGATATTATCAGAAGAAAATACCTTGACAAGAGAAAGGCAGATTAGCTGAAACGCTTTAGCCAGATTAGGCCTGCACTTACCGCAAAAATTACAATGACCCATACCCACCAATAGGTTTTTTCTACAAGTTCCGGCTCCAGTTCCAGTTCCGACTCAAAGTCCAGTTCCGGTTCCGGTTCAGGCTCCAGTTCCGGTTCGGCGTAAAA
>JAYUOV010000282.1:0-8804 GCA_043760535.1 Chitinophagaceae bacterium | reverse complement strand
CTCAGGCTGCCTTTTACTTTTAAAATATGCTTTGCAACTTTCTTCGTCAGAGTAGTTGGCAAAAAAATCGGTGCTAGTCATGGCTAATATATTTAGATGAAAATACTAAATATATTAGTGTAAACCAAATTGCGGATAGTCATTAAAATACCCTATTTTTCATGCTTAATCCTTAACAAAACTATGGCTAACGAAACAACAGGTTTTAAGCAAACATTTGGCCTTTTTGATGCCACCATGATTGTGGCTGGCTCTATGATAGGCTCTGGCATTTTTATAGTAAGTGCCGATATAACCCGTAACGTAGGTAGTTCCGGCTGGCTGATAGCCGTTTGGCTCGTAACCGGTTTTATGACGCTAACCGCAGCCGTAAGTTATGGTGAGCTTAGCGGCATGTTTCCAAAAGCAGGTGGACAATATGTATATCTAAAAGAAGCATATAATCCATTGGTTGGCTTTTTGTATGGCTGGAGCTTTTTTGCAGTTATACAAACCGGTACGATTGCCGCAGTTGGCGTGGCTTTCAGCAAGTTTGCGGCATATCTTATTCCGGGTATTAGCGAGGATAATATCTTGTTTCAGATACCATTGTGGTTAAATGATAAAGGAATACAAACCTATTTTAGTTTTAGTGCCGCACAGTTAGTGTCTATTATTCTGGTTATTTTTCTCACTTGGTTTAATACATGGGGCACTCAGGGTGGAAAAATAGTACAAACTTTTTTTACCTCAGCAAAACTGCTTAGTCTTTTTGGCCTCATTCTTTTTGGTGTTTTTATGTTTAAAAGCGATGTATTTACAGCTAACTGGACGGACGCCTGGCATTTACAAAGCATGGCCAAAGACGGGACCTTTACACAATACGCCGGTCTTGCTGCTATGGGTGCAATAGCAGCAGCAATGGTAGGTTCAGTTTTTAGCAGTGATGCCTGGAACAACGTAACCTTTATTGCTGCTGAAATAAAAAACCCGAAACGCAATATTGGTCTAAGCCTGTTTTTAGGAACGCTTATTGTTACCATTATTTATGTGTCTATCAATATAGTTTATACAGGTGTATTGCCTTTGCAGGAAATAGCATCTGCCGAAAAAGACCGAGTAGCCGTTTCTGCTTCGCAGGTAATTTTTGGTGGAATAGGTACTAAGATTATTGCGTTAATGATTATGATTTCCACCTTTGGGTGTAACAATGGATTGATACTTGCCGGTGCAAGGGTTTACAATACCATGGCAAAAGACGGCTTGTTTTTTAAGAAAGCCGGCGACCTTAATAAGAATGATGTACCAGCTTACGGCTTGTGGATACAATGCCTGGTAGCATGCCTGCTTTGTATGAGTGGTAAATACGGTGACTTGCTTGATTATGTGTCCTTTGTTGTAGTTATATTTTACGTACTTACCATTGCTGGTATTTTTATACTTCGTAAAAAACGCCCCGAAATGGAAAGACCCTATAAAGCATTTGGCTACCCTGTTTTGCCAGCTATGTACATTATTATGGGGCTTGTTTTTTGTACTTTATTACTTATTTACAAACCACAGTTTACCTGGCCCGGTTTAGGATTGGTGCTGATAGGTATACCAATTTATTATATAGCTGTAAGTAAGAAGAAAGCATAAAATGCTTAAAGTTTGACTAATGACGCTGAACCCAAGTATGTTGATGTTTGTTACCGAACCCTAACTGGTTATTTTTGCCTTATGAATTTTAAATCCATTTTTGATTCTTTTACCAACATTAAAGTAGCCGTTATAGGCGATGTAATGCTCGATACCTACTGGTGGGGAAAGGTAGACCGTATTTCGCCAGAGGCGCCTGTACCTATTGTGGCTATAGACCATAAAGAATACCGCCTTGGCGGAGCCAGTAATGTGGCCCTAAACCTTTGCAGCCTTGGTGCACAGGTGTATATGATGAGCGTAACCGGAACCGATGAAGATGGTCTGTTGCTGGAAATTATGATGAAAGAAAAAGGTATTAATACAGATGGTGTATTAAAAACTGGCGACCGAATTACCACGAATAAAATCCGTATCATAAGCCGCAATCAGCAAATGATGCGGCTGGATAAAGAAATCTCAACCGACCTGAATTTGGATAATCAGCAACAATTCATCAACTTAATAATAAAAAATCTTTTAACCATTAAGCCGCAGTTGGTTATTTTTCAAGATTACAATAAAGGTGTACTTACCGAAGCAGTAATTACACAAATAATAGCCCATTGCAAGCAACTCGGTATTATTACCACCGTAGATCCCAAGCGAAAAAATTTTTTTGCATACAAGGGCGTAGATGTTTTTAAGCCCAACCTTAAAGAAGCTTACGAAGCCTTGAATATTATGGATACTAAAGTGTCGGAAACCAGTATGCAAGCCATACACAAGCTGCTACACCAGCAATTGCTACACCATATTTCTTACATAACCTTATCCGAAAAAGGCGTTTTTTACCAGAAAGATATGGATGCTAAAATAGTACCCGCCCATATACGCAATGTAGCCGATGTAAGTGGAGCAGGAGATACGGTAATAGCAGTAGCTTCTTTGGTATATACTGCCACAAAAAATATAAACTTAATGGCAGCAATAAGCAACCTTGCCGGTGGTATGGTGTGCGAAGAAGTAGGAACCGTAGCCATTGATAAAGAAAAACTACTAGCCGAATGTGAAGCATTGCTGGATTAACTGCTTTGTAAATTACACGTTTTTACACAAAAAGCCATTCCTTACATTTTTTTTAGACTTCGCTATAAAGTTAATGCAGCCTTTTGCGTGTAAAGCCTAACTGACAAAATTGCCCCTCTGTAATTTTTATTTCGCCATTTTAAGTACTGTATGAGCCTTTGGGCTGCTTGCAACCTGAAAACCCTTCATTTAAACTGCCATCTTTACCCGCTTCTTATTCGTGGCACAATCTTCGTGCACCCGCATGTATTAATTACTTACTTAAAAATTAAAACATAACAACCATGGCGAAAGCAACAGCAAAACCAGCAACATCAAAAGCCAGCATTACCCCTTTACACGACAGGGTAATAGTAATGCCAGCCGCTGCTGAAGAAAAAAGTGCCGGTGGCATCATCATCCCCGATACGGCTAAAGAAAAACCACAACGTGGCGTAGTAATAGCCGCCGGTCCGGGTAAAAAGGATGAACCAGTTACAGTAAAAGAAGGCGATACCGTATTGTATGGTAAATATGCCGGAACCGAAATTACCCTTGAAGGTATTGAGTACCTGATTATGAGGGAGAGTGATATCCTTGCAATTGTTTAGTACTTAGTATTTAGATAATAGTACAAAGACAGAAGCAGAAAAAGCCAGTATTTGATATTTATATATTAGTACGAAGACAAAACCAGTACAGAATATTGAGATATTAGTACAAAGATTAAAGCAAAAACAAACCGTTTTTTCTGTCTAAATAATTTGTACTAAATACTAAAATTTAAAGAATACTTTGTACTAAATATTAAAATCTAATAAAGTTAAATAGTAGCAATCATTTGAACGGAGTCCCGTAATGCTACGGGATAAAAAACGTTCGCAAATGTCGCCCAATCAAGGTACAAATGCCCGGCTTCAAAAAATTAATTTATAACAGTACGAGTCTTAATACTTTGTACTAAAATCTAAAAATCTCCATTATGTCAAAGCAAATATTTTTCGACATCGAAGCCCGTAACAGAATGAAGAAGGGTGTAGATACATTAAGCAACGCAGTTAAAGTAACCCTTGGACCAAAAGGTCGCAACGTGGTTATAGAAAAGAAATTTGGTGCACCACAGATTACTAAAGATGGTGTAACCGTAGCTAAGGAAATAGAACTGGAAGACCCAATTGAAAACATGGGTGCTCAAATGGTAAAAGAGGTAGCTAGCAAAACCGCTGATATAGCTGGTGATGGTACTACAACTGCCACTGTTCTTGCCCAAAGCATTATTGGCGAAGGCCTTAAAATGGTAGCTGCAGGTGCTAATCCAATGGATCTGAAACGTGGTATTGATAAGGCGGTTGCCAAAATTGTAGAGAACCTTCGTGGTCAGTCTCAGGCAGTTGGAAACGACAGCAAAAAGATTGAGCAGGTGGCTACGATCAGTGCCAACAGCGATGGTGTTATTGGTAAATTGATTGCTGATGCCATGAGTAAAGTAGGTAAAGAAGGTGTTATTACTGTGGAAGAAGCGAAGGGTACCGATACCACTGTTGATGTGGTAGAAGGTATGCAATTCGACCGTGGTTATGTAAGCCCTTACTTTGTAACCAACAGCGAAAAAATGAGTGTGGAGCTGGACAATCCTTATATCCTGATCTACGATAAAAAGATCAGTGCTATGAAAGACATCCTGCACATTTTGGAGAAAGTAGCTCAAACCGGTCGTCCGTTAGTAATCATTGCCGAAGATTTGGAAGGTGAAGCATTGGCTACATTGGTGGTAAATAAATTACGTGGTACCATTAAAGTGGCTGCTGTAAAAGCTCCGGGCTTTGGTGATCGTCGTAAAGAAATGCTGACAGACCTTGCTATCTTAACTGCTGGCATCGTGGTAAGTGAAGAACAAGGTTTTAAACTGGACAATGCTGATCTTACTTATTTAGGACAAGCTACTTCTATCACAATTGATAAAGACAATACAACCATTGTAGGTGGTAAAGGCAAAAAAGCTGATATCACTGCAAGGGTTAATCAGATTAAATCTCAGGTAGAAAATACTACAAGCGATTACGACCGTGAGAAATTACAGGAACGTTTGGCTAAGTTGAGTGGTGGTGTCGCAGTATTGTACGTAGGTGCTGCTACCGAGGTAGAAATGAAAGAAAAGAAAGACCGTGTGGATGATGCATTACACGCAACCCGTGCCGCTGTAGAAGAAGGCATTGTACCGGGTGGTGGTGTAGCTTACATCCGTGCTGTAGAAGCTTTGGATAAATTTAAAGGTGCCAATGCCGATGAAACAACTGGTATCGCCATTGTTCGTCGTTCATTGGAAGAGCCACTTCGCCAAATTGTTGCCAACTGTGGTATCGAAGGTTCTGTGGTGGTTCAAAAAATCCGTGAAGGCAAAGGTGATTTCGGTTTTAATGCCCGTACAGAGGTTTACGAAAACCTGCTGAAAGCTGGTGTTATAGATCCTACTAAAGTTACCCGTGTAGCTTTGGAAAATGCTGCCTCTATTGCCGGTATGTTGCTTACCACCGAGTGTGTTATAGCCGATAAACCAAGCAAAGAGGCTGCGCATTCTCATGGCGCTCCTGATATGGGCGGTATGGGTGGATATTAATTTGTAGGAACACGCCTCGAGGCGTGTTCCTATGTTTAAAATCCCGTTCCTGTTTCAGGGGCGGGATTTTTTTTTGGAAATGAGATCAAAATAATGTGTTTTAACTGGCATCGTAATTCTACAGTGTCTGCACTTGTAATAATCCAAAAGAAACAGGAAAATATAGTTAAAGGAATCTGAGATTTTGGAAGGATATAACACCAGTCAGATTTAATATTGCAAAGGAAAAAGGCAATATTGCCACGAACAAAATTTTAAATTAAACCGGTAACCATGGAACATAAACATGACTTCAAATTCATAGATAGTGATTTTACACCTGATGAAGCCAAAAGAGTACTGCGTACCTTAATTTACCAAAAAATTAGTTTTCACCAGCTTGAGGTGTTTAGTAACACCGAACGCTTTGGCCACGATGTAACCCATTCTAAAATAAGAATAGCCCAACTGGATGAGGTTTTCAAGGAAATGGAAAAAGTATTAAACTATGCTTCTGATAATAATTTGAAAGTAAATGTTCATAGCAATATCCATTTAGTATTAGAAGAGAATAACGACGCCAGCCATTAGTTTAATTTCTAAAAGAACAATAGTTGAATCCCGTTCCTGTTTTAGGGGCGGGATTTTTTTTGTGTAGGAACATGCCCTGTAGGAACACGCCTCGAGGCGTGTTCCTACAGGGCATTCATTTAAAAAAATAAATTTTGCCAATGAAAAATATTTTTAGATTTACCTAAAAATATACACACTCACCAATTAACCAATCCCTAATCCCCAACATGTACACCACTGCCGAAGAAAACTATATCAAAGCCGTTTACCATTTACAGCATTCGGGTAAGAATGTGCTTACCAACGATTTGGCAGCATCCTTGCAAACTAAGCCTGCATCGGTAACCGATATGCTTAAAAAATTAGAGGCCAAAGATTTACTGCTGTACCAAAAATATTATGGTGTACGGCTAACGCCGGATGGCAAAAAACTGGCATTATCCATTATCCGCCGCCACAGGTTATGGGAATTTTTTTTGGTAGAACACCTGCAATTTGGCTGGGACGAAGTGCATGAAATAGCCGAACAACTGGAGCATGTAAAAAGCGACCTGCTTACCGATAAGTTAGATCTGTATATGGGTACACCCAAATTTGATCCGCACGGCGACCCAATACCCGATAGCAAGGGTAAAATGGAAATACAGCAACAGATTTGCCTGCTGCAACTAAAGCCCAATCAGGGAGCCGAAATATGTGCCGTAAGCGATCAAAGCACCGAACTGCTGGAAATGCTGCGGCTGAAGCAGTTACAAATCGGCACACGGCTGGAAGTACTTCAGCATTTTAATTTCGACCATTCTCTAGAAATAAAACTCCGAGACCAACAGCCATTTAGCATTAGCGAACAACTGGCTAAGCACTTGTTTGTGAAGCTGAAGTAATAAAATAAACGGTAAATGAAATAATGGACAAATGGATAAATAGAAATTCATAAACATGAAAATACCTAGTTAAATAGCAGATAATTATACAACAGCTGATGTGGTAGAACAAAAGTTTGGATTAGCACAAAAGCACCGTCCTGCAGCGAAAGGAGAGGGATAAAGGGGGGAAGCTTGCCAATGACCAATCCAATTTAACAACTCATGTCTCACCCCTCACCATTCACAAAAAAATACCATGCAAAAAAATAACTCAGATATATCATTACAAGAAGTACACGGCAGCGTACCTACAGCTGGCAATACCAGAATTAAACGGTTTCTGGCATTTGCCGGCCCGGCTTATTTGGTAAGCGTTGGTTACATGGATCCCGGCAATTGGGCCACCGATCTGGCAGGCGGCAGCAAGTATGGCTATGCTTTAATTTGGGTGTTGCTAATGAGTAATTTGATGGCTTTATTGTTGCAAAGCCTTAGTGCCAGACTGGGCATTGTGCGTAGGAGAGACCTGGCACAAGCTAACCGGGAAACCTATCCCAAATACATCAATATAGCCCTGTATGTGTTGGCCGAAATAGCCATTGCAGCCTGCGACCTGGCCGAAGTGTTGGGTATGGCCATTGGTATATATCTGCTTACTGATTTACCTATCATTTGGGGCGTTGCCATTACCGTTTTGGATACCTTTTTATTATTGATTCTCCAAAGGCTGGGAATGCGAAAAATGGAGGCATTTATTATAGGTCTCATCTTTATTATTGGTGTTTGTTTTTTAATCAATATCATTATGGCAAGCCCGCCGATGCTGGAAGTTGTGCGTGGTTTTATTCCATCTTTCCCCGATGCGAAAGAACTCTATGCAGCCAAAGGGATTAGCTCACCATTGCCCAACGAAACCGCACTTTACCTTGCTATTGGTATTATAGGTGCCACGGTAATGCCACACAATCTTTACTTGCACAGTGCCCTTGTACAAACCCGAAAAATTGGTACAGACGAAAAGAGCATTAAAAGTGCCATAAAGAATAATTTTTTCGATACGGCCATTGCTCTTAACCTGGCGTTTTTTGTAAATGCAGCTATTCTAATTCTGGCAGCAACGGTTTTTTTTAATACCGGTCGTACACATATTGCCGGTATAGAAGATGCCCACGAATTACTGGCCGGCAGCCTCGGTACATGGGCGCCAAAACTGTTTGCCATTGCATTAATTGCAGCCGGGCAAAGCAGCACTATTACCGGTACACTTGCCGGGCAAATTGTTATGGAAGGTTACCTGCGGCTGCGGATGAACCCTTGGGTACGGCGGTTGCTTACAAGGTTGGTAGCAGTAATTCCGGCGGTGCTGGTAATATTAATTTATGGCGATGATGAAGTAGATACACTGCTCATTTTTAGCCAGGTTATTTTGAGTTTACAACTTGGTTTTGCCATTATCCCATTGATCCATTTTGTTAGCGATAAAAAGAAGATGGGGCAATTTGCCATACAATTATGGACAAAAATTTTAAGCTGGATCGTGGCCAGTATCTTGGTGTACCTCAATATAAAAATGCTATCCGAACAGGTTATTGATTTCTTTAAAACTTCTGATAGTTTTTTATGGAAAACGCTGATTATTCTTGGAAGTATTATCCTGCTAAGCTTGCTGATATATGTTGTTATTTTTCCATGGATTACAAAATCGGCCAAGCTGTTGCCAGGCATGCACCAGTCACTGCCATTGCTTACAAACCTTACTCCGCCTGTATTTAAGCATATTGCCATAGCACTCGATTTTACAGATAAGGATGAAAAAATAATAGCATACGCTCTTAGCCAGGGACAGCCAGATACCAGTTACACACTCATCCACATTGTTGAGAGTGCTGCTGCAAAACTACTTGGTTCGGCTACCGATGATCTGGAAACACAGCAAGATGCAGACCGGCTTTTGCATTATGCAGAGCAGTTGAACGAAAGGGGTATTACAGCCGTTCCTAAACTTGGTTTTCGTAACCGTGTGGCCGAAATAATTAGGCTGGTAAAAGAGAGCAATGCAGATATGTTGGTGATAGGTAGCCACGGCCACAGCGGCCTTAAAG
>JAYUOV010000281.1:0-3108 GCA_043760535.1 Chitinophagaceae bacterium | reverse complement strand
TACACAAACTATAACTCTGGCACCACCACTTTTGCCCTGCCCTTTACTTTTTATTGCGAGGCGTATTTTATAACAGTCTTTCCCAATGGGAGTTCCTATTAGCGGATTGATTTCTAAAACATCTAACAAGGAAGCATAATCATCTTTCAATGATTGATACTTCTTTGATAACTTTTTAAGTTCATTATCAAAAAGAGGGATGGTTTTTAATTTATAGCTCATTTAATAAATCTCTGGCATCTTTCAATTTTATTTTCCCTTCTATGTGCAGCTTCACTTGGTTCAGCCTGTCTGGCAGGCTGTTCAAAAAATCTTCTTTGGCTTTTTTCTTACCGCTAGCAGGTACTTCTTTTTTTGGCACAGCCGTGCGGATGTTCATTCGCTTCATTAAATCGGCAACAAAGGCCAGTTCTTCTTTATTTTTTGGTTTTACAACGAGTGTTTCCATAAAAATAAAATTACAGTTTGTTATTGTTACCTGCAGCAGTAGTAGTAGGTTTTAATTGCCGCTCTTTTACCAATGCCAAATAGAGCCAAAATAATCCAATCACAAAAAATATGATAAGCGAAAGCAGGGAGTTCTTCATACCGCCATGTTCGTTGGTATATTCTGCTATAAACCCAAAAGTAAACATGCCGATTACAATGGCAATTTTTTCGGTAAGGTCGTAATAGCTAAAGTAAGATGCGGTGTTTTTAGTTTGTGGCATCAGCTTGCTGTAGGTGCTGCGGCTAAGCGATTGTATGCCACCCATTACCAGCCCAACAGCTACTGCCAATGCATAAAAAGCATATTCTACCGGTGCCTGCTGTGGCTGAAATTTCTCTACTACTGATTCTATTTCCTTATTTATTGTCTCAATTTCTGCTTCAGTTACATTTTGTTCTTTTAATATCGATTTATTGAACTTTAGTGCATCTACCTGATCATGGTATGTCTTTAATGGTTCGGCCAGCTCGGCTGTTTTATAGCCTGCAAAACAAATAACCACCCACAACATAATCAAGCCCATCAAAACCCGAAAATTGCCAAACCTTGCTGATAGTTGGCTAATAAAAATGGCTCCGGGAATGGCTACCAGTTGTATTAATACTACGGTTATAATCAATTTAGTTTCGGGTAAGCCCAGCAGCTTGCTACCCACAATGGTAGCCGCCAGCATTACCGTTTGTACGCCCATACTGTAAAAGAAAAAACCCCGCAGGTATCTTTTTAATACCGGCTTTAGCTTTACTTCATTATATATTCTTCGGGTTTCTTTAAACCCTTCTTTAAATACGTTTACTTTTTTTAAATCCTGCCTGTTTATTTTAGGTAACCTAGCAAAAGTTATTTGGGCAAAACCAAACCACCATAGGCCCACCAGCAAAAATGTAATCCGAATAGGTGTGGTGCTATCTGGCATAGCCAGCACCAGCCCAAAACCGATGAGCTGCATAATGACACTCCCAATATAGCCGAACGAAAAACCTTTGGCACTAATACGATCTCTGTCTTCAGGTGCGGCTATTTCGGGCAGGTAGGCATTGTAAAAAACCAAACTGCCCACGTAACCCATAGCTGCCATCATAAACGCCATAATGCCCAGCCACAGCGTATCCATCCCTTTAAAAAAGAATAACATACAACAACCAAATGAGCCCATCAAACAAAAGAACCGCATAAAATTTTTCTTATTGCCACGGGTATCTGCTACAGAAGTAAGTATGGGATATGATAAGGCAATAATAAGGTAAGCGGCAGCCAGCGAATAATTGTACAGTGAAGAGTTGACAAACTTAAAGCCTAAAAAACTGATGATGTCACTACCGGGACCGGTTCCGTTTTTGGCAACTGTGGTAAAATATATAGGAAAAAATGTGGTGGTGATTACAAGGTTATAAACGCTGTTAGCCCAGTCGAACATAGCCCAGCCGTTAATCACTTTTTTAGAAGCCGTTTGCATTAAATTAGGGTTTGTGGTAAAAGTAAGAAAACCCAATACTAGTAGCAACATTGGGTGCATATATAATTGGGGCATTGTTTAATATACCAGAGAGAGGCTACCTGTTTGTGAAAATGAAAGTGCAGATAATATCGGCTTGGGTAAGAACGGAACCACAAACCCGGTTTAGCCACTGCCTGACATAGCTGTAACCCTATAATGGTACAAACAGATAGAACCTATGGCACACAATTACCACCATTTTAAATACAACCGAAACGGACACAGCTTAATGATATGCTGAAATTTGAAAATAGCCTGCCCGGGAACTGCTATTGATAAAAAATATTAAAAATGTAGCTACCAAACAACAGCCAAAATTAAAAAAATGACCACCCCGGACTAAAGCACAACGGCAATAAAATACCGAAGCTGCCAACTACCACCCACCAAATTGCCAAACCGCCTGCCTTGGTGCATTGGCTTGTGCGAATTGCAAATGTGCTTACACCTGTGCGTTGATTGTCAAATTCGGGATTTTCCAATGAAATAAGCAAACTGTTATTAATCAAGTAGTTATGTTGGCTTTTAGCTGTCATTTGATTTTGTAAACAATTAAGGTTTACGTAAAAAACGGAACATACGAAGCATACTTTTTATAAGCATTTTCGGGGTCTGATGCTTTTATCAAACCGGCTTCTAAGGTGTCCGCAATAATTTTTGATGCAAACGAAACATTGTTCTGATTGAAGAAAAAATACATTTAGAACAATTCTCCTTTAAAGTCCTTCAGTGAAATTTCCAAATCAAGCAATTCTATCGCAAAACTTTTCGATGCTTGTATTGGTGCAATAATTTGACTGAATGATTTACGGTCTTTAGTAATATAACCTTGTATATTCCTATTAAATAATTGTGCCATCAGTTTACAATCATCCTTTATTACATTTCGTTCAATACTTGCAACTTGCTCTTTGTGATTGAGTAAAATAGAATGAAACTCTCCTGCTGTTTTACCATCGAAAAAGTCAAAAGGTATAATCTTTACAAACTCCAAAGGCAAATTAGCAGGGTCATCTTTTACTGAGTACTCAGCGATAACAATTGATGAAAGATAAATCTCAATTTTCTTTTCTAAAAAATATTTGAAATAGTCTTTTGCGTTTTGATGTAAATCATCATT
>JAYUOV010000280.1:0-8843 GCA_043760535.1 Chitinophagaceae bacterium | reverse complement strand
AACGAAAAGATACTTTTATAAACTGGCTACGTATTCCATTACCTCGGGAAGCGATGTTTTAAAACTTACGTTTGTAGGTACTTTCTTTTTGTATTGCTGCGTCATTAAACCAGAAACAATAATGGGTAGTGATGGAGGAAACAAACTGAGCTTATTCAGAAATTTTTCAAAATTAAAACTGTTAGCCACCGACGTAAGGTGTGTATAAACATAGTCGGGCTTTTTTACTTTTACAACAAAATCAAGATCTTTTACTGGCACATTGGCTCCAAGGTACCATACTTTTATTCCTTTACTTTTCAGCAGGTAATAGATAAAAAGCAGACCTAATTCGTGGTGTTCGCCTTCGGGTAAAAATAAAAGAAGCGTTTTATCGACAGCCACAACGCTTTTGGCACTTTCTATACCCACAATCAATTTTTGCCTGATAACATTTGTAACAAGGTGTTCCTGGGCTGGGTTTATATGATTGGTTATCCAAAGGATGCCTATTTTTTCAAGAAAGGGAAAGATGATTTGTGTTATCGTTTTTTCTATGCCCCTAGCCGAAATATATTCATCCAAAATGGTTTCAAGCTGGTCGATATCAAGATCTACCATTGAACACACCATTTCGTTTACAATGCGTTCATGCTGAGCCTGTATTTGATGAAGTCCCATTATTTTATTAGATAAATCGCCATTCTTCATCTTATCTATGTGCGATATTTTAAACCCGTACTTATTAAGCAGCGCCACATTGAGTATTATTTTCAACTCCTCGTTACTGTAATAGCGGATATTGGTTTCGGTACGTTGTGGCTTTAAAAATGCATACCGCTGCTCCCAAATACGTATGGTATGGGCTTTTATGCCAGATAAGTTTTCAAGGTCTTTAATGGTAAATGCGTTCATAAATAATTCAACGGCACATTGTGACTTTTTGTTTTCACCTCAAAATAGAGAATTAAACAAAATAACAAGATGCGGCTAAAATTGTTTTGACCAAAAAGTGAAGGATACAAGCATTTACCCAACAAATTATGCAACTAAACATAGTAAAGATTGGCTATGATTATATTTTGTGCTTTTCTGGTTGCTTATGTAATAACGTGTATTCTTAACGCAAAATTTAAGATTGATTATAGATCTTAAGTATATAGTAAAAATATATACCCTTGTGCCTAGTGGCAAAAAGATAAAATTAAACAGGCTTTTGGTTCACGGCCAGTTCAAATAAACTTACTTCGGCATTGTGATAATGCTCTGGCAGCCCTTCGGTATTTTTTAATTTAAAAAGACCCAAAAAGGTAAAACCACATTTTTTGTAATAGGCTATCAATTTTTGATTTTCTCCAACCGTATCAAGCCTAACATATTGCAGGCGGTTTTTTTTAGCATATTTTATAGCCCAGGCTACAATTTCTACCACTACGCTTTCGCCCCTGAAAACAGGGTTGGTAGCTATACGATGGATATAAACGGATGGCTCCGCATTTCTTTCTTCCCAAATGAATGGGTCACTTTTTGTGGTGGCCCAAATGCAGGCAATGGTATCTTCTCTTACCAATTTCCATTGCCTTTTTTCATTGATTTCTTGTGCTATAAGGCTACTATCGAAATGCGGCCATACTGCAGGAAATCTTTCTTTTTGGTAAATTCTGGCAAGTTCATACAGCCTTAGAATTTCATCAATATCTGCAATAGAAGCGTTTTCTATTTCCATATTCTATGGTTCAATCTTTTGGTATAAAATCCATCCAAAGCCCAAAGTAACTCCTTGGCCTGCATTTAATAAGCAAGCCATTATGGATTTTTATGTGCGTATTCTTCGTACACCATTTTTACACCTTGTTCTAGCGGTATAGTGTGCTGCCAGCCTAAGTTGTGCAGTTTGGTTACATCCATCAGTTTGCGGGGTGTACCGTCGGGTTTGCTGGTGTCTAGTATAATATTGCCCTGGTAACCGGTGGTTTCTTTTACCAGTTCTGCCAGCTCTTTTATGGTTTGGTCTATGCCTGTGCCAATGTTTATTAGTCCAGATTCGTTGTATTGCTGCATTAAGAAATAGCAAGCATCGGCCAGATCGTCGGCATGTAAAAATTCTCTTTTAGGCATACCTGTTCCCCACAGGGTAACCTCGGGTAGTTGTGCCTTTTTTGCTTCGTGGAACTTGCGTATTAGCGCCGGCAACACATGCGAATTGTTAAGGTCGTAATGATCGTTAGGCCCGTATAGGTTAGTGGGCATTATGGATATAAAGTTGCACCCATACTGGCTTCTGTAAGCATCGCACATTTTTATGCCGGCAATTTTGGCTATAGCATAAGGCTCGTTGGTATCTTCCAGCAATCCGGTTAGCAGGTATGCTTCTTTAAGCGGCTGCGGAGCCAGTTTTGGGTAAATACAACTGCTGCCCATAAACATCAGCTTTTTTACATTGTGTACATAGCACTGGTGAATTACATTGTTTTGCACCTGTAGATTTTCGTAAATAAAATCGGCTCTGTACGTATTGTTAGCCACTATACCGCCCACTTTGGCAGCAGCTAAAAACACATAATCCGGTTTTTCTACTGTAAAAAAATCAATCACCGCTTTCTGATCTCTAAGATCTAGTTCGGATGATGTGCGGTAAATAATATTGGAAAACCCTTCAGCCACAAGTTTACGGTGTATGGCAGAACCTACCATGCCACGATGCCCGGCTATGTAAATTTTATCTGTTAGTTGCATATAAGAAACAAAGTGCTTTTAACCATCATCGTGGTTCAACTGCTTGTATAAAAGCGAAAAAAAATAAGGAATGCAACCTGATTGTTGCATTCCTGTTCTGTAATAAATGTCAATCTTAGGTTATTCGAATTGGTTTTTTACGGCAAAGCCGGAATCTTTCAGCAGTTTTTCCTTTTGAAAAAGCACCACATCTGCAGCTACCATTTCTTTTACCAGCATGGCAAGATTATATTTTGGTTTCCAGCCCAATTTTTCCTGGCACTTCGTAGGGTCGCCTATTAGCAGTTCCACCTCGGTAGGGCGGTAATAGCGGGCATCTACACCTACTACTACTTTACCTATTTCTACGGCATAATTTGGATGGGTGCAGGCTACTACTGTTCCAATTTCATTATCTTTTTCGCCGGTAAATGCCAGTTCCACACCTATTTCGGCAAAAGCCATTTTTACAAAATCTCTTATTGTAGTAGTTACACCTGTGGCTATTACAAAATCTTCTGGTGTTTCTTGTTGTAATATCATCCACATGGCTTCCACATAATCTTTGGCATGGCCCCAGTCTCTTTGAGAATCTAAGTTTCCGAGATATACTTTATCCTGCATGCCAAGACCTATTTTGGCCACGGCCCTAGTTATTTTTCTGGTTACAAAAGTTTCGCCCCGCAAAGGGCTTTCGTGGTTAAACAAGATGCCGTTTACAGCAAACATATTGTAAGCCTCACGGTAGTTTACGGTAATCCAATATGCGTACATTTTAGCTACAGCATAAGGGCTGCGTGGGTAAAAAGGCGTTCTTTCGCTTTGCGGCACTTCCTGTACCAACCCATATAGTTCGCTAGTGCTAGCCTGGTATATTTTTGTTTTTTGGGTGAGGCCCAGTATTCTTACTGCTTCTAGTATGCGTAGGGTTCCTATACCATCTGCATTGGCGGTGTACTCCGGTTCGCTAAAGCTTACGGCCACATGGCTCATGGCGCCGAGGTTGTAAATCTCGTCGGGCTGCACTTCTTGTATAATGCGAATAAGGCAGGTACTATCGGTAAGGTCGCCGTAGTGCAGGGTAAATTTTACATTGCTTTCATGCGGATCTTGGTACAGGTGGTCTATACGATCGGTGTTGAAAAGGGAGCTGCGGCGTTTAATGCCATGTACATCGTACCCTTTGCTTAAAAGTAATTCGGAGAGGTAAGCTCCATCCTGGCCGGTAACACCGGTAATAAGTGCTGTTTTTTTCATTGTAATAAACTGAGGAAATAGCTAATTTTTTAATTCGGCTGCTTACAAAGTAAAGAAATATGAGGTTACGTTGTTCACATGCTGGTCTATTTTGGTCTGTTTGTTTTTATTGGCTTTATTTTTATCATGCCTTTGTTGTGTGTTACCCATCACCGTCTAATGTTTACATCTGCATCTCCCACGCCCCCGTTCTGTGTTATAACCAACGGCCTCCAAACCCAAACAAAACCTACATAATGTTTACGTTTGCCAATATGTTAAAAATCCAAAATTATCAATACCAGTTTGGCAATAAAGAGCCGATGCATAGTATTAATCTTTCGGCAAACAGCAAAGCCCCGCTTCTACAGAATTGTAATGCAGATAGATACACTTTTACTCAAAAACTGGCCTACTGCGCAATTCAATGCTGAGCAAATTACGCTCTCACCTGTTCCGCTTTTTGCGGAAAAATTTATACGCACTATCTGCCACTGCCGCTTTGGGTTATTTAAAAGTGTACCGATGCTCCAGGCGTTAACAAAATTGCCACTGCCACTTATCTGATTGCTGCTAGGGTGAGCGGGTTTATGGCTCCGGCCATATTGCCAAACATGGGGCAGAGCAAATTTACCAGACCCCAGTAATTCCAGTCTTGTGGCGGGGTGCCAAGGTTGGGGGAGGTTTCGTTGTTTCTGTAATAGTAGTCCACTTTAATGTCCACCTTGTTGCTGGCCATTGGTGTAAACAATAAAATCTAGCAATGCTGGGCTTTGTTATTAGTTCTTTTTATCAGCAGCGTACGCTCAATATTGTAAATCCCAGCGAAACGCTGTAACCAAAAACGGTGCTTCTTTCGGCAACATTTACTTAACTAGATGCTGGGCCCAATTAGCGAATGCTGCCAGTATTTTGAGTACAAGGCAATGCACCAACCTTGATACTTGTTGCAAACGGGGACTAATGAGGAGATTTAGAATTGTTGACTTTTGCAACTAAAATCTTTGGATTAACTCCTCCAATGCTTACATTGCCATTTGTACCAATTCCACTTTCAGCACTAGCTCCACTATCTGGTGATGCTCCAGAACCAATTTGAGTTTTGCTGTAATTTATAGTTGCACTAAAATTTATATTAGCAATTAACGCTCTCACTAATTCTGTGCCTGATTTCAGTTTATTGTTTTGCCATCCACTCGTTTGGCAATAGCTACTTTGTAATAAGTCAATATATTTTAAAGTTTGGGAAAGACTTACAAGAATCAGAAATTCTAAAGTGGCCTTTTTATTGGGGTATGCTTTATCCATCATCAGTTTTAATAAATAAAAATAAATTATATATCTAAATGCGAAAAGGTGTTTTGAAAATAAAATCGTTTTAAAAAGCACCAAGGTATGAGGGGTACATACCTAACTAGCTGCATGTAGCAAGTGGTTTAGCAATATGGCGAGGCGACGAATATATTCACGATTTTTTGTTCGCTAATTGGCTTTAGTTTCTGCCGACGAATAAAGCAAAATAATAGTATAGGTAATGAATTTTTAAATGATTTTTTTGGTTAAAAACTTTAGCTAACTTGGGCATCTAAAATTGTTTTATGAGAAAAATGCTCTCCTTATTTTTATGGATGTTCTATTTCATAAGCCCGTCATTTTCTCAGGAATTAAGGGTAGAAAGAGGCAAGCGGCCTGTAATAAATTTAGACAAAGTAAACCCTGATGCTTTCCACAAAGGCAGGCTCTACATTAAGTTCAAGCCAGGTTTTGAAAGCTTGTTGGTAGCTAAACCCAGTAAAAATATTGATGGTGTCATTTTCTTTAATATTCCGCAGTTAGATGCCATAAACCAAAAAATAGGTGTAAAAAAGGCCACCAACCCTTTTCAGATAATTATGAATGATAAGGCTAATGATGCAAAGCACAGAGCATGGGGTTTTCACCTTTGGTACACATTAGAAGTTCCTGATTATGTAGATATTAAAGATGCAATAAGAAGCTACGCAGCACTATCCACAATTATAGAAATATCAGAACCCGTTTATAAAATTTCGCTGGATGATATACCCGGAGGTTACCCAACACCCATACAGTTTGAGTGGACACCTGGCGACCCAAGGTATGCCGAGCAATGGCATTATAACAATACTGGCCAAAGCGGCGGCACGGCCGATGCTGATATAGATTTACCCGAAGCCTGGGATATAGAAAAAGGCAGCAGCAATGTTACTGTAGCAGTAATGGACGATGGTATTGACACTACTCACCCCGATCTTAAAACCCAAATGGCATCCGGTGCTAATTATGGGTATAATTTTTCTACCCTAAGCCCTACACTAGAGCCCGGCAACCATGGCTGCCATACAGCCGGAACGGTAGGTGCTAGAAGTAATAATGCAATTGGCGTAGCCGGTGTGGCCGGTGGCAATGGCACCACAAGTAGTGGTGTACGGCTTATGGGTTGCCAAATTATTGGCACCGGCTCCGGTGAAGCAGGCCCGGCCTACATTTGGGCGGCCGATAGAGGAGCAGCTATCAGCACCAACAGCTGGGGCTACACCGGAGGTTCCGTAGCTAATACGGCTGAGCTGGATGGCATCGATTATTTTATTGCTAATGGTGGTGGTAGCGTACTTACCAATGGCATTTTATTTTTTAGTGCCGGCAATAGTAATATAGATGTAAACCGGTATCCCAATAATTACCACAGGGTAATATGTGTGGTAGCTACAACGCATACAGATACAAAAGCTTCTTACAGCAACTACAGTATTTATACCGATATAAGTGCTCCTGGTGGTTCTAACTCCGGGGGGGCTAACGATGTATTAAGCACTTTTAGGGCAAACTCTTCTGGAGGCTATGGTTTTATTGCAGGTACCAGTATGGCCACACCACATGTAGCCGGTGTGGCGGCTCTAATTGTAAGCCGGGCACAAGGCAGGCTTAGTGCCGACGATGTAAAAAGCATCATCCTTACGCAGGTGGATGACCATTATCCTTTAAACCCCGGCTACATAGGTAAAATGGGCACTGGCAGGCTCAATGCTTTAAAAAGCCTGCAAAAAACAAATGAAATTTTACTAAACCCAGTGGTAAATGCCCCTACCAATTTAACGGCTGTTTTAGCTGGCTGTAACCAGGTAAATCTTACTTGGGCAAAAAATGTGGGCAATAACGATGTAATGGTTGCTGTAAGCAGTAACCAATGGAACACCTTTGGCATTCCTGCCGGTTTATACAATGTTGGTGATAATATTACCGGAGGCGGACAGGTAATTTACAAAGGGGCTGCTGCAGGCTTTAACTGGGCTACTTTTTTGGCCGATACCACTATTTATTACTTTAAAATATGGTCGGTAACGGCTGGTAATAACTATAGTATGGGCCGGGTAGCGTTTGTAATTACGCCCAGCAAAACCATTACACTTACTCCTGTTTCCATTTCTGATTGCCAGATAAACCTAGGCTGGTCATCGGCTGGCCTATGTGCTTTAGGCGAAGTGTTGTTGGCATCTAACAGTACCCCAACTTTCGGTACGCCTACCGGAACATTGGTTACAGGCAATACCATTACTGGCGGCGGAACAGTAATGTATAGAGGCACAGCAGCTAATTTTAATCATACAGGCCTAACCGATAGTACACAGTCTTTTTACCAGCTTTGGCAAGCAAATGGAACAACTTATAGTACCAGTTTTTCCAATGCCAATGGCTTTACCAGAAATGCAATTTTAACAGCTTCTGCCAATGGAGTTTCTGCTTCTCAAATAAACCTTGCATGGATGCGTGGTACTACTTGCACAACCGGCGAAGTAATGGTAGCATTTAATACCACCAACACATTTGCAACGCCTTCGGGCAGCTATGTAGCAGGCGGCACAGTAACAGGTGGCGGCACTGTTTTATACAAAGGAAATTTAAGTGCATTTAACCACACTGCTCTTGCAGAAAACACCTTGTACTATTATAAAATATGGCCCGAAACAAGTGCAGGCACATTTGGAAAAGGCAAAGAAATAAAAGGCCGTACCCCTTGCCTTGTTGCTACATTATCAATGCCAGTAACAGAGGGCTTTAATAGCACTATTAATAATTGCCAGTGGGATACATTAATAGTAACTACAGCCAGCGTAAGGCCAGAAGTTAGTAGCGTTACCAGCAGTGCTAACCCTCCCGTTACACCTTTTGAAGGCAGCCAGCTAATAAAATTTAATTCGTACGATTGCCAGAGTGGTGCTGTTATTCGTTTAGCTTCTAAAGGCATTAATACAGCGGGTGTAAGAAAAATGTCGGCCTCGTTTAGGTGGTACCAAGATAGTACCGAGTATACCACAGCCCAATATGCCGGCGAAGGTGTAATGGCCCAATGGAGCAGCGATGGCAACACTTGGAACAACCTGGAATTTTATCCACGGGTACCTGTTGTGGGTCGTGTTGGCTGGCGTTACAAGCAGTTTACTTTACCTGCCGCCGCATTGGCGTTGCCAACCGTTAGAGTTGCATTTTTATTTACCAGTAAATATGGTAACAACTGTTATATGGACAATCTTAAAATAACCGAAACACTTTACAAGCAAACCAATGGAGAAACCATTAGTGCCGGAGCTGAATTTACCGACTCCCTAAGCAACTGGACCAGCTACTACGATACTACAGGAGCCATGATGTTAAGCATTAAAAAGAATGGTAATAATATTGGCCGTATTGGCCAAAATACCATGTTGTACTAAACCTTCGGTAGTAAAGAAAGCCGCTTCAATTCTGTAGCGGCTTTCTTTTGCATTTCATTTAAAACAAAAATGTTATGCAACAATCAACTACCAATGGCATGGCTGGTAAGCGTTCAGCCGATTATGTAACGATTGTAGCACAAGCCTGTGCTAAAGTAACGGGTTTCGCCCAATTGTACAAAG
>JAYUOV010000279.1:0-8914 GCA_043760535.1 Chitinophagaceae bacterium | reverse complement strand
ATAGAAGATATTTCGGGATCAATTTATTTGAGAGATTAATGGTAGCAGCGCTAGAAAAACCTTGGTATAAGACTTAAACCAAATTGCGGATAGTCATTGGTATTTTGTTGATTGGCTCTTTGGTTTATTGGTTTATCTGTTGGTTTTTTAGTTCTTTAGTTTAGCAGATTACAAACGTCCTACTTAAATTGCACCACATCATAATTCAACCAATCAACCAATCAACCAATCAACCAATCAACCAATCAACTACATATAACCAACTAACCGATACAGAATTGGTGCAGATGTACAAGCAATCAACAGATCAAAATTTGTTGGCCACACTGTACAAGCGATACGCTGATCTAGTTTTTGGCGTATGCCTTAAATATTTAAAAGATGCAGATGCGGCCGCTGATGCTGGATTAGACATTTATGAAGAGCTGGTGAAGAAAGTACTGAAACATGAAATAGATTATTTTAAAGGCTGGCTTCACACCCTTACTCGCAACCATTGCCTAATGAAACTCCGTAGCCAAAAAAACAAACGCACGGTGGATCTGCCAGACCATCTTATGCAAATAGAAGAAGCAGTGCATCTAAATGGCGCAGTGGAAAAAGAAGCAACCTTAACTTTAATGGAAGGCTGTATAGAACAGTTGAATGTGGATCAAAAAAAAGTGGTGCAATTGTTTTATCTGCAAGAAAAATGTTACAACGACATTACCGCTATTACCGGACTTGAATGGAATATGGTGAGGAGCCACATACAAAATGGCCGCAGAAATTTGAAACTTTGCATGGAACAACATGGCACTAACTAATAAAAACACCAGCAATACCGGCAAAGAAATGCTACGTTATGCACGGGGGCAAATGGCTCCACAGCAGATGCATGCCCTAGAAAAAGCTGCCCTAGAAGATCCATTTTTGGCAGAAGCCTTAGAAGGCTACATGACTGCTGCAAAAGATTCGGCTGGTATTGGCGATACACTGGAAGATTTCAAAAGCAACATTGGCATAGAAGAAAAGAAGCAAGAACCAACCAGAATTATTTCACTTTGGCGGCAAAAATGGCTGCAATATGCTGTAGCTGCATCGGTTATGCTGGCAGGTGGCTGGTGGGTTTTCTCGCTAAACAAAACACCAGTTAATGAAAAAAACCAAACGATAGCTCAAACCGAAACAACCTTATCACCTACAACCGATTCGGTAATAGGTACAACATCTGATGCAACACCTGCAGACGCTATTCAATTGAATGATAAAAAAAATCAGCCAAAAGATGTGTTACAAAATGATATTGTTATACAAAAAGAAAAGCCAATAGCAGCACAAAGTTTGGCCAAAAT
Source organism: Chitinophagaceae bacterium (assembly GCA_043760535.1). Taxonomy (GTDB): domain Bacteria; phylum Bacteroidota; class Bacteroidia; order Chitinophagales; family Chitinophagaceae; genus JAZKFT01. The sequence continues at coordinate 7,580 of JAYUOV010000279.1, read as the reverse complement.
AGAAACAGAAAAATATACAATTACCGATACCGAAGTAGCAAAAGAAGTGCCCAAAAAAACTGATCAAACAGCTGCTAAAGCCAATGCCACACTAAATAAAAGCACGGCACCGCCGCAGGTTCTTAAAGATAAAGCGGTAAACGAGATGAATACTGTACGTGCAGCTATTAGCCAAAAAAATATAGCAGAAAACAATGCCGGAAATTTTGCTAATAATCGCAGTTTTACCTTTAATGGTAAAATAGTAGATGCTAATAACAATCCACTGCCTTTTAGCAATGTAACTATACCCGGCGAAGGCGTGGGTACATATTCCGATGCAAAAGGGAACTTTAATTTTGTATATGTTGACAGCACTTTACCCATAAGGGCAAAAAGCCTTGGCTACGAGGAAAAAAACTATACGATGCAGCCCGATGTAAAAGAGAACCGCATTGTGCTGCAGGAAGATGAAAACCTAAAAAAAGAAATGGTGGTGAACCGGCAGGAAAAACAAGTCCGAAATCAGGTGTACAAACCTATGATTGTAGAAAAGGATTCGCTCTACGGTGCCGAGCCTAGTGTAGGCTGGGCTAACTACAATATTTATGCCCTTAATAATAGCAGGGCTGTAGAATTGCCCGTAAATCGGTCGGTAGAATTAAGTTTTGATGTAACCAAAACCGGCGAAGTAGCAAACATTACAGTAGACAAATCATCGGGCAAAGAACTAGATGAAGAAGCTGTTCGTTTGCTTAAAGAAGGGCCAAAATGGAAAAAGAAAAAAGGACCTAACAGCAGGTCTAAAGTCATCTTAAAATTTTAGGAGGGTGCCGCTATTTACTATCTTATATATTATTAACATCTACAACAGTATTTAAAAGTAAATCAACTTCATTTGTTTGTTAATTGACAGTTTACAAATACTACATTTGCCAAAATAAAAAATTATATGAAAAAAATAATCCTCTGTCTTGCTTTATGCTCGGCCATTGTAAGTAGTTATGCGCAGGCTATTGTTACCCCACAACCTTCGCCTACACAAACAGTGAAACAAAATTTTAGTGTAGGAAGCATAGAACTGAATTATAGCCGCCCTGCCATAAAAGGCCGTAAAATTTTTGGCGATTTAGTTCCTTTTGGAAACGTTTGGCGTACAGGTGCTAACAATGCAACCGTAATTACATTTAGCGACGATGTAAATATCGGCGGCAAAGACGTTAAAGCTGGTAAATATGGCTTACTAAGCATCCCCGGTGCTACAGAATGGACATTAATTATTACAAAGGATATTAATGTAAATTCACCATCAATGTATAAGCAAGAGAATGATGTGGTGCGTGTAAAAGCTAGCCCTGTAGAAATACCAATGAGCATTGAAAACTTCACTATCCAGTTTGCCAATATTACCAACAGCAGTTGCGATGTACAGTTAATATGGGAAAATACAGTAGTAGTGCTTCCTGTAAAAGCGAATACCGATAGTAAAGTGATGGCACAAATAGACAATATTTTTAACAAAGACAACAAGCCTTATTTTAATGCAGCCAGCTATTATTACGATAATGGCAAAGATTTGGCCCAGGCCAAAACATGGGTAGATAAAGCCATAGCAGACCCTGCCAATGCAAAAGCTTATTGGATGACTTTGTTAAAAGCCCGTATCCACGAAAAAATGGGTGATAAAGCAGGTGCAAAAGCCATGGCTGAAAAAACAATTGCATTAGCCACAGCAGCTAAAAATGATGATTACATTAAGATGGCAACTGATTTAATGAAGAAATTATAACCGAAAAAAAATCAGATTTAAAAAGGGATATTCCGAATCGGAATATCCCTTTTTAAATTACTTGAATGTATATGCTATGCCCATCCCAAATATAATTTCAAAAACCTTTGCTCCACCGAGTGTTTATTCAATACATCTTACTTTTACCTGCCATTATTACTAGCGATGGCTTATTGCGGTAGAACAAAGAGAAAGCACAACGCTAATAATGCTGCATTGAAAAACTTTTTAATCCACTAGCCTTACGGTTCGCTCTTTAACAGCATATCATTGTTCCCCTTCCTTTTCAAACGCAATGGCATTCATTTTCATTTTTCTATTTAGCGAAGGTGCATAAGGCGGATGAAGCTTTGCAAGTTGGTCGACGACTGGAAAAAGCTACTAACGGACTTTTAAAAATAAGAACAAGAAGCGGCTTCTTTAATTAGTGTAAGCAGTTCAGCATTATAAAAATAATTTTTAAAACTCCAATACTGGATTTATTTATTACCACAATTAGTAAAAAGCCTTAATGGGTATAAAAAATACAAAAGCAGTTTGGCTGTTTTTTTTCATTCACATTTAAAACCTTGCAAATGGAATTAGCTACCCAATTTATTACCGATGCTATCAAAAGGCTTCGCTATTACAAAAACCTTGGTGATAAAAGCTTTGAACAACTTACAGAAACAGAAATGCATTTTAGGCCTACGGCAGAAAGCAATAGTATAGCCATTATTATACAACACCTTTATGGCAATATGATGAGCAGGTTTACTAATTTTCTTACTGAAGATGGCGAAAAACAATGGCGGAAAAGAAATGCCGAATTTGAACCCATGGAACTAACCAAACAAGACCTGACAGATTGCTGGAACACAGGCTGGGCAATGGTAATCAATACTATTGAGGCACTACAAACAGAAGATTTGATGAACGAAATTACCATCCGTTCAGAACCATTATTTGTATTTGATGCCATACTACGGCAATTGGCACATTACCCTTACCATGTTGGCCAAATTGTATTTATTGCCAAAATGGCAAAGGATAAAGATTGGAAGAATTTGAGTATGCCGAAGATGGGATTAGGTAATTAGGGGCTGGAGATTGGAGGTTGGAGGTTGGTAAGGCAGAATTAAAAAAACAAATCCCCAATCCCTAGCTACTAACTAACCAAGATATTTACCGAAAAATTCAATAGTTCTTGCCCAGGCAAGTTTGGCGGCGGCTTCGTTATATCTGGCGCCGGAAGTATCGTTGTGGAAGGCATGGTTTACACCTTCGTATTTGTACAATTCGTAATTAGTCTTATTGGTTTTTAATGCTTCTTCGTAGGCGGCAATGCCAGCATTCACCCGTTCATCGAGGCCGCCATAATGTAGCTGTACAGCCCCTTTTATTTTTGCCACATCCGCAGCTTCGGGCTGACGGCCATAGAAAGCTACAGCAGCTTTTAAGTCGGGCAGGTTTACTGCAAGGCTATTAGCCATAGCACCGCCCCAGCAAAAACCTACACAACCAGTTTTTCCGTTGTAATCCATTCGGGTGGCCAGGTATTCATAAGCATTCATAAAATTTTTAAGGTTGTTTTCAGCTTTCAGTTCGCCGAAAAAAGCCCTTGATTCATCTTCGTTGGCAGGTGTTTTGCCCAATGCAGCAAGTGCGTTAGGAGCAATAGCCAAGTAACCTGCTTTGGCGGCACGGCGGGCTACATCTTCTATATGTTCATTCAGTCCACGGTTTTCGTGGATAACGATTATAGCAGCATATTTTTTCATCACTTTAGGCCGAGCTATATATGCCTTCATTTCGGCAGGTACGCCGGTAAAGGTTACATATTCAGTAAATAATTCATCATCAGCTGTTACGGCTGCTTTAGCATAGTTATTTTCTAGCAAGGGCAGCAGTGCCATGGCGGCGGCAGTACTACCGGCAAGCATAGCCAAACGCTTTAAAAAATCGCCACGGCCAAGCGGCTTGTGGGTGTATTCGTCGTAGAGGGAAATGATTTTTTGATTCATGCTTTTTGATTTACGATTTATGATTTATGATTTATGATTTTTGTAGGTACTGCCATTTATGGCGTCTCCGTTTTGTGGATATAAATGTAACAGAAACAGCAGGGGTTTCGCAGGTTCAATAGTAGTACTTCAGTTGAACGGAGTCCCGTAATGTTACGGGATTAAAAACGTTCGCCAATGTCGCTACATCAGGGAACAAATGCAGGGCTAAAAAATAATTTTATCGGTAGAAGCAGACGCCAAAAATGGACGTCCCTACAAAGCACCAATCAACCAATCAACCAATCAACTAATTACCAACATTGGCACTATCCCACACTTTACCTCTTTCTGTTCTTAATATCCGGGCAGGAAATTTATTGATAACGATATAATCATGGGTGGCCATAATAATGGCGGTGCCATAGTCTTTGCTAATTTGAAACAGCAGTTGCATAATCTCATCGCTTGTTTCAGGATCGAGGTTTCCGGTGGGCTCATCGGCCAGTATTACTTTGGGGCTGTTAAGCAATGCCCGTGCTATATCCACTCTTTGTTGCTCACCGCCGCTCATTTCAAAAGGCATTTTAAAACCCTTGCTTTTTAAGCCCACTTTATCCAGCACATCGTTTATTTTAGCTTCAATCATACTCTCGTCTTTCCAGCCCGTGGCTTTTAGTACAAACTTTAGGTTTTCCTGCACATTACGGTCCGTAAGTAGTTGAAAATCCTGAAACACCACGCCCATGGTGCGGCGAAGAAAAGGTACTGTTTTCCACGTAAGATCCCGGAGGTTGTGCCCGGCTACGCTGCCTTCGCCTTCGGTAAGTGGCAGATCACCATAGAGGGTTTTTAGCAAGCTGCTTTTACCAGTACCAGTTTTACCAACGAGGTACACAAATTCATTCCGGTTTACTTCAAGGTTTACATCTTGTAGTATTAAGGCATTACCCTGATATATGTTTACTTTTCGGAGAGATACGATTGCTTCGGCCATTATTTTGTTTTAGGTGTATAGAACAAAAATAACCGTAACATAATAACCAAAGTATTTTTTTAGAAACGAAAATGGCAGATTAGCGTTAAAATTTTTTAAAACTAAAAAAATAGTTGTGTAACTAACTATTTAGTTATAGATTTGTCAAATCAAAATTAATTGGTATGCAAAAGCAACTAACCCGGGCCGAAGAACAAATAATGCAAGTAATATGGAAATTGGATAAAGCATTTTTACGAGAAATAACCGATGCACTGCCAGACCCCAAGCCGCACCAAAACACTACTGCCACTATTTTAAAAATTTTGATAGAAAAGGAATTTGTGGGAATTAATGTACTCGGCCGCAATCACCAATACTATGCACTCGTTGGTAAAGATGCCTATAGCAAAGGCGCCATGCAGCAGGTGGTAAAAGGCTATTTCGAAGGCTCTTTTAGTAATATGGTTTCGTTTTTTGTAAAAGAAAAAAAAATTAGCATTGGGGAGCTTGAGGAGATGCTGGAGGAATTGAAGAAGCGGAAGAAGTAATGGGCAGATGGGCAAATGGACAGATTGAGAAAAGGGCAAATTGACAAATGGGCAAATGCTGGTTGTATTTTTTATTTGGAGCAGGGCAGTTAAGCCTTGATTAGGCAACATTGGCGACAGTTTAGCCCCACAGTATTGTTATGGGAGTCTGTTCGATTGTAGTAATTCTATTTAGCAAACTATACTACTTAAGGTTTAAATTAGTGAATTGCAATTAGCACACGGATGAAATGGAAAGAACGGATAAACACGAATCTTTTAATCTGCTTTGCAGAAAAAAAACAGATTTCCCAATTCACTATTTTACCTCTTGCAGAGTAAACATTCAAAACCTTAAACGAGAGAAACAACACACAGCGTTTTACAAAATCATAAATCATAAATTATAAATCGTAAATGAAATTGCTATGCTGACCATCCTCTACTATTGCCTTAAAGTAATTTTTTGCAGCGGTGTATTGCTTGGATACTATATGCTGGCTTTACGCAATAACCGTTTTCATCAGTGGAACCGGTATTACCTTTTAATGGCTGTAATTATATCTTTTGTATTGCCGCTGATGAAAATATCCATCCCGTTTTTTTCTACAGCCGAAGAAACCCCTTTACTGGTAAGAGGTGTGGAAATGGTAGGCATTTCGGATTTGTACATTACCAACCTGCAACAGCGGCATACATTCCACATAACGTGGCAGCTGGCAGTAATGGCTTTATATGTAGTTGTAGCATTTTTTTTGGTAATTGTTTTTGTAAAAAACATCCTCAAAATACACCGGCTCAAACAAAAATATCCCTGTGAATTTATCGATGGTATCCAGTTTTACAACACACAGGAACAGGGAACGCCTTTCTCGTTTTTTAAAAATATTTTTTGGAATAAACGCATAGAAATACAAAGTGAAAAAGGACAGCAAATGCTGGCCCATGAACTGGCCCATATTACCGAAAAACATAGCACCGACAAGGTTTTTATGGAAGTAGCAGTGGTGCTGGCCTGGTGGAATCCGGTACTGTATTTTATAAGAAGAGAGTTATCTGTAATTCATGAATTTATAGCCGACAAAAAAGCATCGGCCGGCGATGATAACCTGCAGTACGCATCGCAATTGCTGATGAAAGCCATGGGCAGCGAACATTTTGCCCTGGCCAATCCATTTTTTCATTCACAATTAAAACGTAGGTTAGCCATGCTCACAACAAGCAAAAACCCCAAACTTAGTTATGTACGCCGCCTGATGGTATTACCACTCGCTGCCATTGCCCTTGTGCTTTTTTCTTTTAAATACAAAGAATTACAGCCGCAGGATGTACGACAAAAAAAGCAATCAGATATTACCACTGCGTTAGCAGAATTGCAAAAACCGAGTGTAGATGCTACACAAAATGCTAAAGGCATTACAGTTCACAGCTTCTATGAGGACTCAGTAAAAGTAAAATTGGTAGAGAAAAAAATATTAGGCACACAAAAACCGTGTGAATACAAAGGTTCTGCCATTGAGTCTTTTACACCGACAACTGATAAAAGGGGATATGTTATTAAAACTGAAGACAAAAAAGTGTATTTCTTAACTACTGTAGAAGCAACAACTGAGTTTGGTGAAAAAGCAGTTCTGGAACTTGTAAAAGCGAATACAGCCTTTGAATGGGCAACTGCCACTAAACCAGTATCGCCAGTACATGTAACTATTGAAACAAGTAAACCAAATACAGACCCTGCTAAAGAACCCATATATGTACTCGATGGTGTAATAAAAGACAAAACGGTTTTAACCGATTTGAACCCTAATGACATACAGAGCGTGGATGTATTGAAAGGTGAAAGTGCCACTACTTTATATGGAGAAAAAGGCAAAAACGGTGTGGTAAAAATTACAACGAAACAATATGCCAAAGCCAGTAAAGAAGTAAAAGAAGAGACAAGGATTATTGTAAAACCGAAAGAATTGCTTACTAAAAACCCGGCATTAGAACCGCTTTATGTTGTAGATGGCGTTATAAAAGACAAACCCGTTTTAAACGAAATAAACCCAAAAGACATACAAAGCATTGATGTGCTGAAAGGTGAAAGTGCTACTGCTATTTATGGCGACAAAGGCAAAAACGGTGTAATAAAAATTACAACAAAACAACATGCCAAAGGCAGTAAAGAACTAATAGTAAAAGGGAATAAGCCGGGAGAAACCCTTATTGAAAAACCCCTGATGTCTGATATATATAGCCCTGGTTATAAAGAAATAGTAGTTACAGGTTATAAAACACCAAGCAGCGTTTACCAAAAAACATTTACCAAAGTAGAACAACCG
>JAYUOV010000278.1:0-8944 GCA_043760535.1 Chitinophagaceae bacterium | reverse complement strand
TCCAGCGGGGTACCCCGCTGGAAGGGGTGAAAACCCAGTGTTGCACTTATCAATTGAACTTACATTACTTTAATTCCCTTTTTGATGCTGTTTTTATTTGTTCCTTATCATGGTAAAGTAAAGAGACTGATACTTCTCATCAATATAATGATGAATAATTTGTTATGATTGCTGGTAAAACGCTCAATTCAACATTTGGGCTGTTTTAAATAGTTAATCTCTGCCGCCGCTTACTACACCTATTCAAAATAACAGCCTGAAAAATGATTTTTTTATACCGATTACAACAAACCATCTCTGATAATAAATTTACTTATTGATTAGTGCTATCTTTTCGCTTATCATACGCTCCTCCACATACCGGCATTTTATTAAAAGCAAGCACATACTGCTTTTAATTTTTTATTGTAATACAGCTCTTGCACAAACCAGTTTTCACATCACTACCGGGCAGGGGTTATCAACCAATCAACTTACAGTGTTGACTAAAGACCATAAGAATAATATGTGGTTTGGTAGTTACAACGGCTTAAACAAACATGAAGGCACTTCTATAAATGTTTACAACAAATCAGGCAAAGATGCTGCATCATTAAGCAGTAAAGAAGTGCATGCTGTATTCGTAGATAGATTGGGTTTTATATGGGCAGGTACCACTGGTGGCCTTGATAAGCTCGATCCTATATTGGGCATCATACATCATTACCAAATAAAAGATGTGAGCAAACCTGATGACCAAATCGGCTATATCATTTCTATTTTTCAAGATGATAGAGATGATATATGGGTTGTGACAGAAGCAGGGATATTTGTAATAAATTATACATCCGGTAAATACTATCGGGTAAATGATACCGAAAAAAATGGTAAAAGCATACCTGATAATAGTGTGTTATATAAAGGCACTGTAAAAACAAATGCAGGTATTTGGATGTTCGCTTCAGGTTACATGATTTTTTTTGATTTTAAGAGCAGGGAATTTATTCACCAATATAATAACCTCAACAATAAAAAGGTTTTCAATTTAAGGGAGGGCAATAATTTAAACGCCAAGAGCGAACTATGTATTGATGATAATGAAAATTTATATTTTATTTTTAACCATTCGGTTTTAATGAAATACAATATTGCTACCGATAAATTGGATTCTTTTCATTTTAACTTTCCTACAAATGCATGGAACTGTTGCTACTCCCTTGCTGCCGATCATAAAGGAAATGTATGGATAGGATTTAGATACGGAGGGCTGCTATATTTTGATCACTTGTCCAATCAGTTTACACCTATCCGCAATACGGGTGTTAATAGTTTGATACAATCAGATTATGTGTATTCCCTTTGTGAAGATTATCTTAAGCGGATGTGGGTAACCACCAATAATGGCATTTTTATAATTAATTATTACGATAGTATCGTTCAGCAAAAATACTTGAGTAACAAAGAGGAATTCATCAATATAAATTATAAGGCGGCAATCATTTCGCAGGATGACAGAGGATACATATATGCACCTTTTTTTGCAGGTGGATTATTTAGGTATGACATATTTGGGGAAACTCCTGATTTTTATGCAGCTGCCAATAGAGCTCATAAAAACTCTGATTATGGTTATGTATATGTGGACGAAAAAAATAAAGTTCATGTAAGTAGCAATGAAGCAATGATGGAAGCCCATACCATGGCCAATGGCTTTAAGCTAACTACACCCACGGCAAAAATGTACCAACTTGTGTCGGCAAAACCAGCTTCCGTTGCCTGGGTTTTCAACCACAATAGCAATGCGGTTTATTTTAAAAAATCGAATGGCATTATTTATTATTTCAACGGCACAGATAGCTTGGAACAAATTATAAGTCAGGGGTTTTCAAGACAAGCCTGTGTTTCTGCCGACAGTGCTTCTTTGTATTATCTTACATACGATGGCGATATTGCAAAACGCAATTTACATACGCTTAAAACAGATACCTTGTTTCTCTATAAAAAACTACGGGCTTTAAATTTTGCTTATGCCAATACCAGGGATATTGCAGATGATGGTCTTGGTAATATTTGGGTGACTTCTCAAAATGGGCTAATAAAATATAATTTACAAAGCAATCAGGTTTTTATTTTTACAACAGCCGATGGCTTACTACACGATTTTAGTTTTACGCTTTGTGCAGATTCAAAAAGGAGATTGTGGGTAGGGTCGATGGGGGGAATAAATTTATACGATGCCCAATCCAATACTTTTGTTAACGTGTTTCCCGAGGCACCAGATAAGCAAAGCAATTATTTTGGCAGCAGCTTAGAAGCACAGGATGAGCACATCTATTTTTTATTTGGAGCCAAGTTGGTAAACGTAAACCCTGATGCATTTTTAAACCAGGCACTGGCAGAAAGATTACTTCAATTAGATGAAGTTCAGGTAAACGGTAATGCTATAAATTTTACTGCTAACAGCTTAGCAAGTTTATCTTACAAAGAAAACAGAATATATTTTCGCTTTGGATTATTGGAATTTGCCGAACCAGGTAAAGTTAAATATCAATATTGGCTGAAAGGGTTGGATACTAACTGGGTAAGTCTAAATAACAATTCCTCTGTAACATTCAATGCCCTGCCGCCCGGCAAGTACACACTGCATGTAAAAGCTTTTGATGTATATGGTAAAGAGGTAAATAAAATGCTTATCATTTCATTTAATATTAAACTTCCATTTTGGAAACAGTGGTGGTTTATAACTTGCTGTATTGTATTGTTTGTTGCTGGTTTATTCTTTAGCATTAAGTGGAGGGAAAAAAATTACAAAGTGCTTGAAGCTGGTAAAACAAGGCTACAGAAACTAATGGCGGAAAAATATAAAACTCAATTTGAATCTGAGCAGATCAGCAGTTTTTTTACCACATCGTTGATGAATAAAAATGATATAGATGATGTGTTGTGGGATGTAGCAAAAAACCTGATTGGTAAATTGGGTTTTGTAGATTGTATGATTTATTTATGGAATGATGATAAAACAAAGATGATTCAAAAAGCGGGTTATGGCCCTAAAGGCTCGCTGGAAGAACTGAAAAAAAAGCATTTTGATGTTTTGCCTGGGCAAGGTGTTGTAGGAGCAGTAATGCAATCCGGCGAAGCTGTACTTATTTCAGATACTACCATCGATCAGCGATACCGGGTGGATGACTTTAAAAGAATGAGCGAACTATGCGTACCCATTAAATACAATGAACAATTGATTGGGGTGATTGATAGTGAGCATCATGAAAAAACTTTTACACAAGTCATCATCTTCAATCACTTACAACAATAGCTACATTGGTGGCCAGTAAAATTCAATCTATCAAATCGGACCAACGCTTGCGGCAACAAAAAGCTCAACTAGCAGATGTAAATGATGAGTTGGCCGAAGTGCAATTGGCCGCATTGCGGGGGCAGATGAATCCTCATTTTATTTTTAATGCCCTCAACTCTATTAAAAAATTTGTAATAGCCAACGAACCGGCCAACGCAGAAAAATACCTGGGCAAGTTTTCAAAATTGATACGTTCGATTTTAGATAACAGCCGCAGTGGTATGGTAACAGTAGAAAAGGAATTGCAGTTATTAAAATTGTACCTCGATTTGGAACAACTCCGCTTTGGAACAAAATTATTTTATAGCATTACCGTAGATGAAAATATTCAACCCGGCGATATTGATATTCCTTCAATGATAGTACAGCCTTTTGTAGAGAACGCCATGTTGCATGGTATCATGCATAGGGAAGATGGGGGTAAGGTTGACATCCATTTTATTTTACATAAAGATTGGCTGGAAATAACCATTGAAGACAATGGGGTTGGCCGTGCAAAATCTGCAGCCTATAAAAGTGATAGTGCGGAGCAACATCAATCTATTGGGATACAGGTAGCAACAAAAAGATTGGAGGCACTTAAAAAGGATGACGCTACACCAGCGGGCATCAATATCATTGATTTGCTTGATGAGGAGGGTGAAGGCTTAGGTACTAAAGTGGTCATTGCTATTCCGGTGAACTAAGAGGTGTTGCGCCAAACAAAAAAGCGATTATTAAAATAATTTTCATCTTTAAAAAAATCTTTCTATGAATGCAAAAAGGCAACAGGAGAGTTTAAGCAAAATACCTGAAGACCTTCTTTTTGCAATAGAAAATGTTTATGATGCAATTGGTTTTAACTGCACCGTTCCGGTAATGGAAACTGAAAGTTCTGATTATGGAGCATGCACATTTAGTGTAAAGGGGTTGGCGATCAGGTATAGTATAGCTAAAATTACGCCTGCAAAAATTGGGCAGTTTGTTACTATATGGAAGCGAAATAACAACGGACCGATCGAACCATTTGATATTACTGACAATATCGATTTAATTGTAATTGGCACAAGGTGTAATGCTTGGTTTGGACAGTTTGTTTTTCCGGTAACTGCATTATATGAAAAAGGAATTTTTTCAGGAAAAAATAAACCGGGTAAAAGAGGAATCAGGGTATATCCGCCATGGGATGTTGTTACCAGTAAGCAGGCGAAAAAAACACAGCAATGGCAATTGCCTTATTTTCTCGAAATTTCAAAGATGCATTTAACAGATCTGGTGCAGGCAAAAAAATTATTTTCTTAAGCATTTTTTTAAATAGTAAAACTATTTGTGTATAACAATATTTGAATTGCAAAGGGAAAAATACACTTTAAAACAACCAACATGATACGAGCCATTATTATTGAAGATGAACCGGTAAGCCGAGAAATGCTTACGCTGCTTTTGCAAAGGCATAAAGCTGATATTGAAATTGTAGATACCTGCAGTAACCCTACTGATGGTATTGAAAGTATTGCCCTGCACCAGCCCGACCTGATTTTTCTGGATATTCAAATGCCTAAAATGAATGGCTTTGATATGCTGAAGAAGATCAACAACATCAACTTTGAAGTAATTTTTACTACCGCTTTTGACCAGTATGCCATTAATGCCATACGCACCAGTGCATTGGATTATTTATTGAAACCAGTGGACGATGAAGACCTTACTGCGGCCATTGAAAAATGTAGGGAACGGATGATAGAAAAAAAAACAAAATATCAATTTGAAAATTTGTTAAACAATCTCACCAATAAAAACCCTTTGGATAAAACGCTTGCCTTATCGGCATCGGATGGTATCAGTTTTGTAAAAATGAGCAATATCTTAAGAGTGGAAGCCAACGGACGTTATGCAAAGTTCTATCTGCTGGATAAACAAACAATTTTAGTAAGTAAAACCCTAGGTGATTTTGAAGAGATCCTATCTGCCAATCACTTTTTTCGCATTCACGATTCTTCTATTATCAACCTAAACCATGTAAAAAAATACACCCGTGGCGATGGAGGAACAGTGCTGCTATCCGACAATACAGAATTGGATGTATCCAGAAGGCGCAAAGAAGAATTTGTAAAATTGATACCCAAATTATAATTTTTACTACCTAAGAATAAATAAATGTACCCGAAAGAAACTTTATTGTAACCTGCCAATACCTTGCGCTCATGGCAACAAACACTATTTGTAGTTTTGTAGTATTAAAATATAATAACTATAAAGCTGATGCTAATAGCAATAATTATTTCAAGTGTGGTTGTAATTGTTTTTTACTTTATTAGAAAATATAAAAAGGTAAAATAAATAATACTAAAATTGATTTTATAGAACAATTTGCGGGAGTAAAAGCAGACCAACAACTACAAATTTTTAAAGAAGATATCGCTTCAGATAATATCTCTGTAGCAGATAAAATGTTTGCCAATATTTGGTGGAGTAAGCTACCCATATTGGATAAATTATATTTAGCAATCGCTTTATGTGAAATAGCCTTGCCTGTTTGGGAAAAATATACTGGTTACAAAGAAGTGGCATATCAAAATTCTGCAACAGGGAAGCTCAATAAAATTGATAATAAGATTTTACAGACAGCTATGGAAGAAATTATGCTGTTCGCTAAATCCCAGTTTCCCAATAACGATAATAAAAAAATTAGTCATTGCTACAGTAATTTTATAAGCATAGTGCTTGCTTTACAAGACGCTGTTTGGCAGCCTCCTTACGCTGTAAAAAAAATATTTATGGCAGTGTATAATATTTTAAAAAGTATTGTAGAACAAAATGATAATGCTAACACTAATCCATTTTTATCTCAAGCTATTAGCCAAGCGCTGGATTGTATTGATATTACAAAATCATACAGTAGGCTGGAGATAGATGAGTTTTTGGAAGGGTATAAAAATAAATTCCAAACTAGTTTCAATAAAGATTCTCTTTAGTTTCTACAATAAGTTACTTATTTTAATATGCTTTCAAAAGTTGTATTACATTTTAAATGTAATTGTTATAATATAGTTTTGTTCTAAAATATTTACCACTCAATACAGCAACCCCACCATGCACCTATTCTTTTCCACCTAAAATTACTTGTATCTTTTTTCAGCAATTATGAAAGTTAGTTTTGTTAAAATTTTAAAACAATAAACTTTTCAATATGAAAAAAATAATTTTCTCCATCGCATTACTCACTGTAGTTTGTACTATTTCTTTTGCACAAAGTGTGGGTATAGGTACTAGTACCCCCAGCAGTAGTGCTATGCTCGATGTTTCAGCTACCAATAAAGGGATGCTTGTGCCAAGAGTAGCCCTTGTAGATAATTTGGATGCTGCAACCATACCATCACCCACAAATTCTTTATTGATTTATAATACAGCTACTGCGGGCAGTGGAAAGTTTGCTGTTACCCCGGGCTATTACAGCTGGAACAGTGTATCCTTAACTTGGATACCTCTTTTAATGGGAGACAATAGTGATAAAGGCGCATGGTTAATGAAGGGGAATCTGGCAACATCTCTCACTACAAATTTTATTGGCACTACCGATAATCAATCCTTGCTGTTTAAAATAAATAATTTGAATGCGGGGTTTTTGGGCGTAAACGGAAATACAAACTGGGGCTTAAACAGCGGTAATATTAATAACACCGGTGTAAGCAATGTGGCCATTGGCAGTGCTGCTTTATCGCAAACAGTTAACCGCTCAAACCTTATGGCTATAGGCGATTCGGCATTGATGAACAATGGAACCGGCGCATCTACAGCAGCAGATGCAACCAATAATACTGCCATTGGCTCTAAAGCCATGCTAGCAAATACAAAGGGAAATGATAATACTGCCATTGGATTTCAAACATTAAAGACCAACACAAACGGTATATATAACACAGCAGTTGGCTCAAAAGCATTGGCAACAAATACTACAGGTAATGGAAATATTGCTTTGGGAACCTTTTCCCTTTTTTCCAACACCACAGGGAGTAATAATATTGGCAATGGTTATCAGGCATTGTTATCTAACTCAACAGGGTTTAGTAATGTGGCTATTGGCAAAGCAGCATTGTTAAATAGTGTTACCGGCAGCAACATCGTTGCCATTGGCGATTCGGCGCTGCTTAATTATGAAAATAATTCAACATCTTTAACATCACTATACGGCAATAATATGGCCGTTGGGTCAAAAGCATTGTACACTGCCACCACAGGTACTTCCAATACGGCTGTTGGCAACCAAGCATTGTATGCAAACACTATCGGTAATTTTAATGCAGCAATTGGTAATCTTAGTTTGCAAAATAATACCACAGGAAGCAACAATATTGCAGTTGGTATAAGCAGTATGGCAAATAATAAAACAGGGTACAACAATGTAGCTATTGGAAGTAGCGCTTTGCTTGGCAATAATTCTTCTGGTTACGCAAATGTGGCAATTGGCGATGTTGCTATGCTTGCCAACACTTCAGGATATGGTAATTCCGCTGTAGGAAATTCCAGCCTGTCTTCAAATACTTTAGGTATCAATAATGTGGCAATTGGCTCTTTGGCAATGGTGGGAAACACTATTGGTAACAGAAATTCTTCTCTAGGTAGCAACAGCTTATCTTTAAACTCTTCGGGGAGCAAAAATGTAGCAATAGGCGCTGATGCTATGCAGCGTAATAAAATAGGTATCGAAAATGTGGCAGTAGGTACTGAGGCTTTGTTATTGAATACTGACAATAATAATGTAGCCATAGGATATAGATCTTTATATCTGAATACTTCCGGAAATGCTAATACAGCCGTTGGACATTTGGCTCAATATTCAAACGAAACAGGATCAAATAATACTGCCAATGGCAGCCAAGCACTTTATAATAATTTATCTGGAAATGATAATACTGCATTTGGTCGAAATGCGCTTGCAAATATTACCAGAGGAGATTTTAATACAGCAGTAGGCGAATCTTCATTGAGCGGCGCAGCATTAGTTAATAAAAACACTGCTATAGGATATAAGTCAGATGCACCTGGTACACTAAGTACCAATGCTACTGCGATTGGTGCCCATGCCATAGCCAATTGCAGCAATTGTATGGTGCTTGGCAGTGTACCGGGATTAAATGGTGGTACTGCAAATATTAATGTAGGTATTGGAACCACTACCCCACAAACAGACTTGCATTTAAACCCAAATGGTGCAGGCAGCATTTTAATTGGAACCAATAAATATTCAGGTGGTTATACCAATTTAGAAATGGGTGTAAATACACAAAGCAATGGATATGGTTTTATACAAGCAACTAAGGCATCGGGCATTAATGGCGGCGATTTAATTTTAAACCAAAGCGGTGGCAATGTTGGTATTGGTGCCAATGCCCCTCAAACCGATTTGCATATAAACCCAAATGGTGCAGGTAGTATTTTAATTGGCACCAATAAGAATAGTGGAGGTTATACTAATTTAGAAATGGGTATAACATCCCAGTCGGGGGGAAAAGGATATATACAATCTACGTAACTATTCAGGCAAATATTAACACTTTTTAGTAAATGTGGAATAAAAGTTGGCTTAAAGTTCATAAAATGGTATGAGCTTGTGCTGATGATCGATAA
>JAYUOV010000277.1:0-8949 GCA_043760535.1 Chitinophagaceae bacterium | reverse complement strand
TAATCCAAAATACCTTTTTTGCGATGAACCCAACAGCGGCCTCGATCCGCAAACATCGCTGCTAATAGATAAACTAATCAGCGACATAACAAAAGAGTTTAACATGACCACGATTATTAATACCCACGACATGAATAGTGTGATGGAAATTGGCGACAATATTCTGTACATGCATAAGGGTTTTAAAGAGTGGGAAGGGAATAACAAGGAAATCATTTTTAGCAAAAACAAACTGCTGAATGAATTTATATTTGCTTCCGAATTTTTACAAGATGCTAAGGAAATGCGGATGATAGAAGCAGGACGGGGAAAATAATTAGCAGTTTTTCAGTTGGCAGTTTGCAGTTAATTGTTTAATTTATTTACCCTAAAAACATTTTCATAATTACAGCTAACTACCTTGTATTGCTATCTGCCAACTGAAAAACTGAAAACTGTTTAGGGCTGCCAACTGAAAAACTGGAAACTAAAAAATGAAAACAGCCACCATTAGCGAAATAAAGCAGGAACTGCAAACCCTTGCCCCAGGCAGGTTGCTGGAACTTTGCCTACGCCTTACCAAGTACAAAAAAGAAAATAAAGAACTGCTTACTTACCTCCTTTTTGAGGCAGACGATGAGCAGGGATACATTATTAGCGTTAAAAAAATTATGGATGATGATTTTGCCGATGTACCCAAAGCCAATCTTTACCTCACAAAAAAAAGCCTACGCAAAACGTTACGCATTACCAACAAGTTTATTAAATACACCGCCTCTAAACAGGTGGAGGCAGAGCTGCTGATTTATTTTTGCTTACAATTAAAAAAAAGTGGCATACCCATACATAAAAGCAATGCGTTGGGAAATTTATATCTGCAACAGTTAAAAAAAATACTGGCTGCAATGGCTACGCTTCACGAAGATTTACAACACGATTTTGCCAAACCACTTTCGGAAATTAGCTAACCATAATTTCTTATAAACCCCTATTTTTAAGCCATGAAAAGAAGAACAGTTGACTACCTGAACCGCAAAAAAGCACTAATAGAAATGGCTCATACCCCCGATGTAAAAAGCCTGCTAATAGCTGAATTTAATAATACCAGAAATATAGTGGTAAAAAAAGACATTCTTAAAACCCTAGAAGCAATAGAACAAATGGCTGAACCAAAAGAATTACTTGTAAAAGAGGAACCAATAAAACCTAAAATTTAAAGTACACAAATAGCCTACCAAAGTTTTTACTGTCGTTTTCTATACGGTGGTACAAGGGTTTTATATGGGGCAGTTGTAGAAACCTTTCCACTTTTTTACGCAATTGGCCACTACCCTTTCCGGGAATAATTTCGACTTCCCTTATCCGTTTATCAATCGCTTCCTCAAAAGCATCCTGTAAGGCTTTATCTATGGCTTTGCTGTTGTTGTAAATATCGTGGAGGTCCAATTTTATACGTGCCATACAAGTAAATTATTTGTGAAAGTTATGGATATAATGATGACCTGCTTGCTGGTTTATATTTACCAAACCTGCTGGTACTCACAGTTTTTTAGTAACCGAAATTTTTATATAGCGAATCATTTTAATCCGATATAATTTTTATATAGGGTGGCCATTTGGCCACCCTATATCATTTTTGTAATTACTACACTAAAAAAAATTATAAACAAATCTACAGATATTGTAGGACAGCCGGTTTTCAGCCATTTACTTTCATTAATCGGCGAACCGATAATTAAAGAGAGCATTTGAGAACAAAAGGCCAATAAAAATTACAAACGATTATTTGTTTGGGATCAATTTAGTAACTATGATATACGACATCTTTACCAACTGCACATCACTACGTGAAATACTGTAGGGGCTTAAAGTTTGCCAAGGCAAGCTCACCCATATTAACCTACGCCGTGTGCCGGCACGCAGTACTTTAAGCGATGGCAACAAGCAATAGCCAGCTAAGGTTTTTGGCATCATTTAGCAAAAACTCTATGCTTATTACAAGCACAGTATCTCGGAGAGCCGATTGCAAAAAGACATTCTATTACGACTTTACATCCTCGATAGTTCCACCATATCGCTGTTTAAAGCGATTTTAAAACCTGCTGGCCGTAAGCGAAAAGTTGGCAAAAGCAAAGGCGGCATTAAGGTGCAAGCCCTCTTAAATGCCGATGCCAACATGCCATCCTTCATCAAATACAATGCCGCTACCCTACACGGCCAGCAGTTTTATAAATACATCAAAGAACTGCCCGACTATTCCATTATCACTTTTGATAAATCCTATATCAACTATCAACAGTTTGATGCCTAAACAAAAAGGAACATTTGTTACGTAACCCGCCAAAATGATAATGCCCCCTACACCTCCATTAAAAAACAGGAACTACCCAATAATGCACGTCAAATACTTAAAAATGAATGCATAGAAGTAACCTACAAACAAAAAATGGAAGAAAGAAAACTGCAAATGCGAAGGGTGGCCTTGTTTTCAGAAAACACAACAAGACATTTGTCTATATCACTAATAATTTTGAGCTGAGTGCTTTGGAAATAGTGGCCATTTATCAAAACCGTTGGCAAATCGAAACCTTCTTTAAAAAATTAAAACAAAATTTTCTACTCACTTATTTTTGTGGCTACAATGCCATTGCTATAGAAATACATATATGGTGTGCACTTTTAGCATTATTACTGCTGTATGTAACGCATAAAGCACATAACTCTAAAATGGCATTCTCTATTTTGTACAACATTGTTCGGCTCCATATTATGAACTATGAAGTCCTGAAGGCCATTATAGAAGCATACAAACTCAAAAGAAAACGGTACAAAAAACAAAAATCCAAAGCCGCAACCTAAAAAAAAAGCACCCCCTGCTCCGCAAATAAAATTTAAAATGTAGTACTGGCATACATAACACACCAACATTCAACTGAATATTACGTTTGTTAGACAACAATAATTATGAACGTATATTTATAGTATAAATTAACATAATGCATTTAAATTAGCTTAGTATTAATTATAGCAGAAAAAGTACACTAGCAAAATTGTTGAAACCGTTTTAAGTAGTACTCAGTTTATCTTAGAAAAAATCTTTCTGAAATTTCATCAAATCTTTCTATTCCTTGTTCTTAGATTGTTAATGTTGCCATAAGTGCTTCACGCTGCCCGTACAATTTAATAAGCAAACGAGGAAAATCTGGTTTCATTTGGCTATTGCAGTTTAATTTACCGCCGATTTAAAAACTATGGATGCACTAATAAAATCGCTACGTCAGATTCTTCCGGAAGAAAGAGTGAAAACTAAATTGATAGATGTGGTTTCATTTGCCTCGGATGCAGGCTTTTACCACCTTACCCCAAAGGTTGTAGTACAGCCTATTAATGTAAAAGAGGTACAGCAATTGATTACAGTTGCCCTACAACACAAATCTCCGCTGGTGTTTCGTGCAGGCGGTACAAGCCTTTCGGGGCAATGTATTACAGACGGTATATTGGTAGATATTAGCCAAAACTGGCGAAGTATTTCTATTGCTAAAGATGGTAGAGCTGTAACAGTACAGCCAGGCATTACAGGCGGTATGGTTAACCATTATTTAAAAAAACATGCTGCCAAAATTGGTCCAGATCCTGCCAGTATAAATGCAGCAATGATGGGTGGTATTTTGAGTAATAATGCTTCGGGAATGTGCTGTGGTGTGGCATATAATTCTTACCACACCATGAAGTATTTACACTTTGTATTAGCTGATGGCAATAGTTACAATACCGCAATCGAAGCCGATTATCAGCGTTTCGAAAATGAGCAAATAGCTATTTATAAAAAACTTACAGAATTGCACAAACAGGTGGCAAGTAACGAGCATTTGTACAACCGCATCCGAAAAAAATATCAAACCAAAAACACAGTAGGTTATGGCTTAAATGCATTGGCAGACTATACACATCCACTCGATATTTTTGCACACCTACTAATTGGCGCCGAAGGCACTTTGGGTTTTATAGCAGAGGCAACTATGCTTACCCTGCCAGATAAGCCGTTTAAGGCTACAGCCGTTTTGTATTTTGCTGGTATATACGAGGCTTGTGCTGCTATAATTCCTTTAAAAGAAAGTGGGGCTGCCGCACTAGAATTAATGGATCGAGCTTCGTTACAAAGTGTGGCACACCTGCCTGGGCTCCCCGATTTTTTTGCTCATTTACCTAATGGTGCAGCAGCAATTTTGTGCGAATATCAAACCGAAACAGAGGCAGCATTATTGCAGCAGCTTGATGGCTGCAATCAGTTGCTTTCCGCTTTGGCATTATTACAGCCGGCTACGTTTAAAACAGACGAATATACCCGTAATTTTTACTGGAAAATACGTAAGGGTATGTTTCCAAGTGTAGGCGCCGTGAGGCAAAGAGGCTCTACAGTGATACTGGAAGACATAGCAGTGCCGGTAGAAAAACTGGCGGACGCTGTACTGGATTTACAAGTACTGTTTAAAAAGTTTGGTTATAGCAATGCCATTATTTTTGGACATGCAAAAGATGGCAATATCCACTTTGTTATTACCCAACTATTAGATACTGAGGCTGAGATAGAGCGCTACGATACTTTTTTGCGGTCGGTGATAGAACTGGTGTTAAAAAAATACGATGGCGCATTAAAAGCCGAGCATGGAACCGGCCGTAATATGGCACCTTTTGTAGAAGCTGAGTGGGGTGGCGAAGCCTACGAAATTATGCAGCAAATAAAGCAGGTAGCAGATCCAGAAAACTTATTGAACCCAGGCGTTATTATTAATAAAAGCCCGAATGCACACCTGGAACATTTAAAAGAAATGCCCGTGGTGGAAGAAGAAGTGGACAAGTGTATAGAATGCGGATTTTGCGAACCCAACTGCCCAAGCCGAGATGTAACCACCACGCCAAGAAGACGAATAGTAGTGCGCCGTGCATTACAACAATTTCGAAAAAAGGGAATGCATAAAGAGGTAAAACAGTTACTTAAAGAATACCAATATTATGGCCTAGATACCTGTGCCACAGATGGCCTTTGTGCTACCGACTGCCCAGTAGATATTAACACGGGAGAATTGGTAAAAAGACTTCGTAATGAACAGCATGGAAGCTTTGCTAATTGGGTGGCAGATAAATTTGCAGGTAACTATAAATTGGTTGAAAATTTGGGTCGCTTTGGTATACGAAGTATTGCTTTTTTGGATGGTATTTTTGGCTGGAAAATAATAGGCCGCAGTAGTCAGGCTTTGCACAAAATAATACCAGCCATTCCTGTTTGGGTTTCTGCCGTAGGCAAGCCGCCAATGAAACTAAATAACCAACCTAAAGATCCAGAGGTAGTATATTTTACAGCTTGTATTAACAGGCTGATGAGTAGCAACGAAAATGGCAAACCTACACTACAACAAACCTTTTTAAACCTTTGTAAAAAAGCGAAAATAGAAGTGTTGTTGCCGAAAGATATTACCGGCTACTGCTGCGGACAACCCTTTAGCAGCAAAGGTTTTAAAGTGGCGTCCTTAACGGTTCAGGAGAAAGCGATAGATGCATTATTACAATGGAGTAACGAAGGAAAACTGCCAGTGGTAATTGATTTTACTTCCTGCACATATACTTTTATACACAACCAGCAATACCTATCTGCTGATTATAAAATGAAGTTTCAAAAACTAAAAATATTGGACAGTATTCAGTTTTTAGATGAATCTATTTTACCCAAAATTAGCATTATAAATAAGGCCGAAACTATAGCCATACACCCAGTATGTGCGGCTACCAAACTATACCTTAACGAACAGTTTGCCAGCATTGCCAAAGCCTGTGCTAACGAGGTAATAAAACCAGTATATTCCGGCTGCTGTGGTATGGCTGGCGATCGTGGTTTTTTAGTACCGGAACTTACTGGCGGGGCTACTAAAATGGAATTAGATGAATTAAAAAACAAGCCCTGCAATGGTTATTATGCCAGCAGCACCACTTGCGAAATAGCATTGACAGAACACAGTGGCCACCGTTACGAACACATCATGTATTTAATGGACGAAGTAAGTTCCTAACTATACCCCTATTTTTGAGTTACTAAAATAACCACATGAAAAAATTCATTTCTATTGCATTGCTGCTAATTATTTACCAAATGGTAAATGCCCAGCCACGACTCCCCTATTTTATAAGTAATGGCATGGTATTACAACAGCAAGCCAATGTAAATATCTGGGGATGGGATAAGCCCGGAACTACGGTTAAAATAACAGCATCGTGGAATAAGCAATCGGTAAGTACCAAAACAAACGCCGATGGAAAATGGATGACACAATTAGCAACCCCCGAAGCCGGCGGACCTTACGAGTTGGTTATCAGCAATGGAAAAGCAATAACATTAAGCAATATTCTTATTGGCGAAGTTTGGCTCTGCACCGGCCAGTCTAACATGGAAATGCCAATGAAGGGATTTAGAAATCAGCCTGTTTTTAATTCTAATGCAGCCATACTAGCTTCAAAAAATAAAAACATCCGCTTGTTTACTGTACCACGAGCTTCGGTTATTGGCGTTAGAGATACTATAAAAAACACTAGCTGGCTTGAAGCAACACCGGAAACTGTAAGTGCTTTTAGTGCCACGGGTTATTATTTTGGAAGATTGCTTGGCAACATGCTCGATGTTCCTATTGGCTTGATTAACGATTGTTATGGTGGCAGTTCCGTTCAAGCCTGGATGAGTGCCGAAGCACTTCAATCTTTTCCTACTGTAAAAGTGCCGGCTAATACAGACACCATTAAAAATTTAACCCAAACACCTACTACTTTGTATAATGGCATGATTCACCCTTTAATTGGTTTTACTATTAAAGGATGTATCTGGTACCAAGGCGAAAGCAATAGAGACATTCCCGATTTGTACGAAAAATTATTTCCAGCTATGGTAAAGCAGTGGCGTACAGATTGGAAGCAGGGCGACTTTCCCTTTTATTTCGCCCAAATAGCACCGTACGATTATAACCAAAACCCGCCTACAAGTTTTAATGCTAAAGCCAATTCAGCATTTATTAGAGATGCACAACGCAAAAGCGTTCGTAACATTCCCAATAGTGGTATGGCTGTGCTAATGGATGTTGGAGAGCAAAAGTTTATTCACCCCATGAGAAAACAGGAAGCTGGCGAAAGGCTTGCCTTACTGGCATTGGCCAAAACATACGACCAAAAAGGATTTGGGTACGAAAGCCCAGCCTACGATTCTATGAATGTAATTGGCAGTACCGTAAACCTGTTTTTTAGCAATGCAAAAATTGGACTTTCTTCTTATGGTAAACCCTTATCGTTGTTTGAAGTAGCCGGTGCAGACAAAGTATTTCATCCGGCACAGGCATTTTTAACCAATACTG
Organism: Chitinophagaceae bacterium; assembly: GCA_043760535.1. Classification (GTDB taxonomy): domain Bacteria; phylum Bacteroidota; class Bacteroidia; order Chitinophagales; family Chitinophagaceae; genus JAZKFT01. Next base: position 1,579 of record JAYUOV010000277.1, on the reverse strand, counting down.
GTGTAACTGTAAGTGCCGTTCAGGTGAAGCAGCCCGTGGCTGTTCGTTATGCTTTTAAAGATTTTATAGTGGGCGATTTATTTAGTAACGAAGGGCTACCGCTTAGTAGTTTTAGAACAGATGATTGGTAGTTTTTTAAAAAGTATCCATTCGTTTTAAGCTCAGAACTACTACCCTTCGCAGTGTTCTTGCATTGTTTTTCTCTTTTGTTTGAAACACCTGCCCAGATAACTATTGGTGGCTTACAGCAATGTAACCCAGCAAAAGCCAAATCTTAGTGAACAACATTTACAAATAAAAGAAAGCCTGTACTGCTACAGGCTTTCTTTTATTTTGTATGCTACTACCTGTTCAATCTACTTTTTTAAAAAAAAATTTGATTCAATATAAAAGCCATTTCATGAAACTTCAATGCTTTGTTTTATTTGCAGGTTTACTTTTTTGCCAATTTGTAATTGCCCAGTCGCCGGAGGTGCTAATTATTAGAAAGTATAGCCAACAAAATGCAGGTGCAATTATTAATGAATTCACTTCGTTTCTTACCATACCCAATGTGGCCGCAGATCCTGTAGGGCAACAAAATAATGCCGCTTTTATAATGTCGATGATGGAAAAACGTGGTATTAAAAAGGTTCAGTTGTTAAATGCTACAACGCCAGGTGTGCCTCCAGCCGTTTATGGCGAAGTGTTGATTCCTGGTGCAAAACAGACTTTGATTTTTTATGCACATTACGACGGGCAACCCGTTAACGCTGCGCAATGGGCAAAAGGGCTTACACCGTTTGAGCCTAAATTATTTACAGCAGCGATAGATAAAAGTGGAGGCGAAATTACTTTACCGGCTAATGGTGTTTTCAATAAAGATTGGAGAATTTATGCAAGAGGTGCATCCGACGATAAGGCAGGTGTAGATGCTATTTTAAATGCATACGAAGCCATTACTAAATCCGGCTTACTACTAACTTCTAACATTAAATTTTTCTTTGAAGGTGAAGAAGAAGCTGGCTCTACACACCTCAATGAAATTTTGGAAAATAACAAGCCATTATTGCAATCGGATCTTTGGATTATTTGCGATGGACCGGTACACCAATCTGGCAAAAAACAAATTGCATTTGGTGTTCGTGGCGATACACATTTGGACCTAACCGTGTACGCATCCAAAAGGCCGTTGCATAGCGGCCATTATGGAAACTGGGCGCCAAACCCGGCACTGATGCTGGCCAATTTATTGGCTTCTATGAAAGATGAAAAAGGAAAAGTAAGGGTAAAAGGATTTTATGATGATGTAACACCACTTAGCCCAATGGAAAGGAAGGCTTTGAACGAAGTGCCATCTGTAGATGAACAAATGAAAACTGAGTTGGGTCTAAATACGGTTGAAATGCAGGGGCTTGGGTTAAGTGATGCCATAAACCTGCCATCGCTGAATATTAATGGAATGCAAAGCGGCAATGTGGGTAAAATGGCAAGTAACCAAATACCTACAACTGCCACAGCGGCTTTAGATTTAAGACTGGTATTGGGTAACGACTGGCAACGGCAACAACAGAAAGTGATTAACCATATAAAATCGAAA
>JAYUOV010000276.1:0-3150 GCA_043760535.1 Chitinophagaceae bacterium | reverse complement strand
GATGTCAAATACGACTACGATAACAAACACCAACCGGAAAAGCAATAAACAATCATAACCCCGATGCCTTAGGCAGCGGTTTTAAAAACAAAAGGAGGCACCCAGCAAACATGAAACATAGGAGCGCAAAACTTTGACTGCCGAAAAGCACATGCTTTTACGGAAGGAAAACTATTGCTATTTTTTTAGTAAATACTAGGTGGTGATAATTGCTGAATCGCTGATAATCATTAATCTTTTTTGATTACAAGTTTTTGTTTTTCCATCAATTGAATCAATTCTTCAATTTGGTTATTTGCAGGTCAATTATTTCACTCTGTTTGTCCAGTTCCTTTTGCTGGAGCAAGGTGTACAAAACCAATTCTTCAATTTTAGCCAGCAACTTTGCATTAATGTATTGCTGGCTATAACCTTCGGCTTCCACCTTCTTTGCCATAGGGATATTTGGCAAATGTTTTGTAAAATCTATATGCCTGCTTAATTCATCCAGGCTCAATAGTTGATAGGTATCTTCGAACACACTATCTGCCCAGTTTGTCCTGTTTACAATAAATAAGTATTCGGCCACCACCCCATCTATTACCCATAAATTATAAGGGTGCGTTGTTTTAATTGTAATAGCCTGTTTAGACTTTCGTATTAAAACCTTGCCATTAACCTCAAGAGCCTGTGTAGGAGAGGGTGTATTTACACCAATACTGCCATTTTTAGTATTCAACGTTAAAAATCCTTTTCCACAGGTAATATTATAAATAATATTCTCGGTATTTTTAATTATTTAATCCTGTGCCTTGCCTGTAAAAAAGCAGCACAGCAACCTAAAAGCAGCAGCATCCATTTTGCTGTTGTTTTCATTGGAGGTGTAATTGATGATGAAAAAATATTAGACATGTGTTAAATACTGAGTTACAGGATAACAGGTGTGTTTGGTTGCAAAGCTCATCAGGCTTTGATTCTATTTCGTTTTACCGGCCGGCTTTTTATTGGTGGTTGCCGTCTTTGTTAATGCCTCAATGTTTTGCCTGGCTATTACAAAATCGGGAAGCACTTTAAGGGCTGCCATGTAGTTTTGTTTTGCCTCAGCTACTTTGTTTTCTTTAAAAGACAGCACACCCATCATATTGTAAGCCGCAGCCAGCAAAGGTACCTTTTCGCTGTAGCCCTGCCCAATAACCATGGTAACTTCACTTTTGGCAACGGCAGCGGTATCAGCAAATACTTTTGCAAGGCTTTGCTTACACTCTGTCATACGATCCAGCGCATATTGTTTGGTAGCCAACTGGTAATAATTATAAGGCAGCGGATTTAAAGCACACAACTTCTCGTACCAATCCAGGCTTAGTTTGGTATCGCTTGTTTGTCCGCTTATATCTGCCAAAAGCGATAATGCTGTTACATTCTTATTGTTTTTGGTATAGGATTCGTTGGCAATCTTATAGGCACCGGCAAAGTTGCTCATGCTATAATACACCACAGCCAACGAATCGTGGTATGCCTCCATGCCTCCGGTATTCATGAGGCTTACCAGCGACATTGCCGCAGTGGGCATATCGCTATACTGCATGGCTGTGTGAAAAACAGACAAATATTCCTGCTGCTTTAATTTTAGAGCGGTACTATCTGCTGCATTGGCATGCCCGCATAAAAGCAAACCAATAAAACATGCACTGATAACTGATGTAATTTTTTTGATAATTGTGTACATAAATAAATTTTTAGAATGACTATTCGTTATTTGTAAATTTTTTATACCGTGCACCCGAAATGGATGCCTCAATTAGCCAGCCAAATAAATGCATGCCAAAATATCGTCTATTGAACTTGTAGCAAAACTCACTAAGATAGTTTTGCATTTAGGTGTCACTTACGCTATGGTGCAATCCTAATATTTTCTTTTTAGCATTACTTATAGCAATATGCACCCAAGGAAAAATTGCAGGCACTTTCTTTTTATCTTTTACCACTATCTCTGTATGGTTTTCGCAAAGATCTTTCAATGTTCTGTAACTCGTTTTTCCATCAGTGGTTACTGAATAAGAAAAAACGCCAGGCATTTATCCGGGGTTAAACTTTCGCCAGCCGCCAGTAGTTTCTGATTTCATGTTCTTTAGCGCCGCCTTCACTTCATCCAGCTTTGCCGGACTGCTTTGCAGCTTGCCATCCTTGTCTATTAAAAAAAGCGTTGGCACATTTTCTACCTTATAGTCTTTTGCTGTCTTGCCCAGTATGCCGCCGGTGGCATACCCGTTTAACCAGGGATGCTTTGCAGTGTCCGCATACTGCTTCCATTGCTGCTTATTGGCATCTATTGCAGCGGTAACAATGTCCACCGTTTCCCGTGTACCCGCAAGGCTATACCATTCCCGCAACTCCTGCAGCAGTTGGGTGCAATGGTCGCATTCTGAATTGTAAAATACCAGCAGCGTAGGCTTTTTTGCCTGCTGCGGCCCGAATGTTAGCAATTTTGATTCTCCACCTGCAGTTTCCAGCAGTACGGGGCCCACAACAGAACCCACGGGAATTAGCGGCCCGGCCAGTCGTTTTTTTATCATGGCCTTGCGCTCACTAGTAAGGCACGCTGAATCGTTGAGGTAGGGGGCCAGCAGGGCTGCCGTTTCGGAGATACCGTTTTGCTTAAAACCATCTAAAAAATAGTCTACCACAAACCCATACACTTCGGGGTGCCCCTTTTTGGCTGTTTCAATCATACTAATAGCAGCCTTACGGAGCAAACTGTCCTGTTCCGGCTGGGTAGCACCCAGCGAGGCGCTTTTGTTTACATAAGCAGTAAGCCATTGGGTAAGCTCTGCCGACCGGGTAAGCACCGGATCCGATAGCTGGATACCTGCGGTGTAGTTGTCTAATACCGACCGGCGTTGTTGCATGGAACTGCCGGTAACTTGCGGCCAGGGCAAGTGGCTAAACTGGAGAAGCGATGACACGAAACAGCCACTGCATTTGTTTTTCAATTCCTGCAGCCATGTCTCATAGAGTTGCCGCCGCTTTTTGTATTCGTTACCCGCCATGGTCATCAGTGGTGCCTGTTTATCGTCGTAATCCATCAACAGCGTCTCAAGAAGTACCAACTGTTTCAGTTGTTGCCCCCTTCCGGCATTAAAATGGCGCCAAAGGTTATTTTCCTGCTCACCG
>JAYUOV010000275.1:0-8988 GCA_043760535.1 Chitinophagaceae bacterium | reverse complement strand
TCTGCATAGGCCAAGCAAATGGGTATGCCAGCACCTACGGCTACATGATAAAAACCAGTTTTCCATTTTACAACCTTACTGCGAGTACCTTCTGGAGTAAATACAATAATCAATTCCTGGTGGGCATCAAACAAATTAATCATGGCATCGGTATGGCTAATGCGTTCTTCGCCAGCGATTTTTGGCGTACGGTCTATACCAATACCACCAAGTGGTTTCATTAAAATAGTATAAGGAAATTTCATCCATTCCTTTTTTACCGTAAACCTGATTTTTAACCGGTAAATACGAAATGCTGCCATACAATACCAGAAATCCCAGTTGGTGGTGTGCGGTGCTGCTATTACCAGGCACTTCTTCATTGCTATCGGCATGGTTTCATCCACCTTCCAGCCGCTGAGCTTAATAATTGTTTTGCAAAGCCATCTTATCATAACAAATTTTCTACTTAAAATTAAAGATATACCAATGGTATTTAAAACTACAACAGTACACTAAAAGCGGTATATGTAAAGGCTGTAGCCATATTCATAATTCCTTCATCATTTATTGTCAGAAGCTTCACACAAAATAAACACTGTAGTAATACTGCCTCTGTTATTTGCAAACATGGAAAGCTGGTTGCAAAAAATTATAGAACAAGACAGGGTAGTGCAAAACCATATAAACCAGTTATGGGCAAATTCTATATTGGATTTTATAATGCCCCTATTACGCAACCCTATTAACTGGGCTCCTTTATACCTGTTTTTAATTTTTTGGTTGGTAAAAAACTACCGCCAAAAGGGAGTGGCCATAATAGCCATGTTACTATTATTGGTGTGTATTACCGACACTATTTCTGCCCAAATTTTAAAGCCATGGATTAACAGATTAAGACCCTGCTGGGATGAACAAACGTCGGCAACCGTAAGAATGCTTACCGGATGTGGTGGTAAGTATAGCTTTCCCAGTAATCATGCAGTTAATCATTTTGCAATGGCCATGTTTCTTTTTTTAACCATACGAAAAATAACCGAAAAGCCATGGTGGTGGCTGTTTGCATGGGCTTCGGCCATTTGCTATGCACAAGTATATGTGGGCAAGCACTTTCCGCTAGATGTGGTTTGTGGTGGCATCATCGGCAGCATTTTTGCATGGCTGTTTTTTTTAGGCACTAATAACATACTAAAGTCGGGCTTTCTAAATAAACCATTTTTTAGCCAAAAGAAAAAGCAATTTTCGTTAGAATAAAAACAGGGTTATTCAAAATCAATATCGTCAAAAGTTGGTTTCTTTTTGGTTCGGTCCAGTTCTCGCCAAGTATGATCGGCCAGTAAACGTACAGAAGCCACGAACTGCTTAAAAGGGCCGCTGCCACCCCACTCTTCTGGTGCTACCAGGCTTAGTAAATGGCTGCCATCGTTCTTTTCGTAAAGGTGATACGTTTGGCCTATTTGTGGCTTAAAAGTGAGCTTGGCCCCGTACACCACCAAACTCAATTCTCGTCGTTTTCTTATTTCGGTGGCCTGCTTTGCCAGCAGTTCTATCTGTGCCCTTATCTGGTCTAGCTGCATTTCGGTCTGCTCTTCCATGGCACTAAGTGCTTTGTGCTTTATTACGCCTTCTTTGGTAGGGCGTATGGCCACACTACCCACGCTGCTGGCGTAGGGTAATACACTTAATTGCTTGTGGTAAATTTCTATATTGGTAAATGGCTGGCCATTGGGCTTTTGCCCTTTTTGCGTAAGCTTTAAATATCCGTTGGGCATTATTTCTATTACTACTTCTAACACTTGCATTTGGTTCTTAAAAAACAAAGTAGTAATGTTAGATGCATTGATGATAGTGCATTGCACCGTATCTGCTATTTCTATATTTTCGAATGGCTGTGGCTGCCCATCGGGTACCACAATATATTGGGTGTAGAAAGCCTCACTATCGAGGCTTACCCAATTAATACTAATGGCCAATGCATGACCATTATTAACGGAATCAATTTTGTAATTGCCACTTTTGGGCGCCATGCCTTGTTCATAAGTGCATTTTTCTGGAAATAATTGCCAAGCGGCAAGAAAATTATAAGCTTGAACCATGATGATATAAGAGAATGTTTTGGATGATATTTAAAAGTAGATTAATTAATTTTACTAAATATGCAATGCTATGTGGCTGTAACAATAAAAAAAACAGTGGCTGGATAAAGCAAAGTGGTAAATATCTTTGTAAAACATCTTCATAACAATTTTAATAGCAATTAGTTGGGCAATTACAACTGCTCTATTAAATATGGTTAAAAGTGATTATTGTAAAAGTTTTTTTAGGTTTTTATTAATATTTGACATTAACCAAGACAACTGCATAAATCGTAAAATTGAACTTAATATAGTGAACCACAAAAAAACAATAATTACAACAGCTGCTTTTATTCTGTTGTGCCTTACCCTTTCCATTTTTGCACAGCAAAATAAAAAGAAAGACGAAAAGACAAAGAACCTGAAAGTGATGCCGAAAGACATTAGCCAGGAAGACCTGTATAAACAAATGGATTTCTTCTGTGCTTCGTTAAAAGTAACATGCAATTACTGCCATGCCGAAAATAAAGCCCGTTTCGGCGAATTGGACTTTGCAGCCGACAGCGCATCCCGGCACAAAGAAGATGCCAGAAGAATGATAGAATTAACCTACAGCATAAACGAAAAATATTTTGGCGTAAAGCGAACCGAACACATGAAAATGCAGGTAGTAAACTGCTATACCTGCCACCGTGGCGAAGAGATGCCCATCTTTGGTTTTGACTCAGTTGTAGCTAGACCACATTAAAATTTTCTCTTTTATAGCCTGAAAAAACAGCCTCTTTTTATTTATATGTAATAGATAAATCGAGAATCTGTTTATAATTATTAGCTGTTAAAATGCCATTAATCAAACAGAAAAAGATTGGCTAGGCTTAACAATATGCTATAATGAATTAGCGACCACTGCCACTCCCAATATTACCAAATTGTTAAGCCATGTTAACTTATCATCAAGTTTTCTATATCATGGTGAGTTTGTGTATTTTTTTTTTAATATTTATTTAATCAAAGAAAAATACCATGGCACCGCTTGTAGATCAGTTTGGCTTCACAGTAGCATATCTCCACAAAAACATGTTGATAGACCCAAGGTGTACCACCGTATTGGGGCTTATAGTTGGCAACTGTGTTTTTGGCTACAGGGTAGATCCCATAGGTAAGTTTTTTAATAATTCCCTTCGGGATATTGAAGGAAGAATTATTTGTAAACTGGCTCCAGAATTTTATACCACCCCAGTAAATGAAAAAGAATTAATGGCCGGCACCTGGCGTATTTTAATGCAGATTAAAAACCATGTATGCACCTGGATACCCGAGATGCATACATGGAGCAACAAAAGCCTTTCTGAGGTACTGGGAGTGGAGCAGATTTCTGCCATAACGGCTTAAGGGTTCAGTCTAAATTCATTTTTGGGTGCATTTAATTTGTCGCAACTTTTTTTGCCCCCTGTCCCCTAAAGGGGTGCCTCTCTGCAGTCTTTCATTCGTATTTACAAAGTTTTGATGAGCGACAATTTTAAATGCAGCCTTATTTTCAATCCATCACTTCGGCATTACCATCATCAATAAGGTTAAGGTCCACAGTATCCATACCCGAAATACCTTCTATTGAACCACGAATATGGGCGGCATTTAGCAGCACTTTCTCCAGTTGTTTTTCTCTTGCCTTCCACAATCGCTCCATGGCATCTCTTTCTTTTTGTATAGAAAGCCGCATGCCCATAAATCCTTCCCGAATGGCTTTCCATTGTTCGGCAAATTCGTTACTGGTAAGGTAATTATACAACAGGTGCATTTTGTCGCCTCTATTTTCTTGGCTTTTAAGCGCTACCGATATTTTAATAATCCCATCCCGCAACATACTTACAATGGCTTTTACTTCGGCAAAAGTGCAAATCCACACACCATCTTTTTCGCCAAAACGTTCCATTTTTTTTGGAAGGGCATGGGTAACTATAATAGCTATATCTGCACCTTGGCTCCGCATATCGGCTTTTATTTTGTCTATCCATTGTTCCGAAAAATCCTGTGTTCGCTTACTTTCAAAAATAATGCTGCCACATGCCTGTCCAAAATTGTTTCGCACAGTAAGAATACAGTCTGCACCACGCACTCCTTTTCCTACCTCTGTTACCACATCAAATGGAAAAGCTGTTCTTAGCACTTCTTCCAAAACCAGTTCTTGTGCTTCGCCCTGGCTTTGCATACTTCCTTGCTCAGCTTTACGTTTCATTTCTTCGGCCAGCTTTCGCTGTGTTTCTAGCTTTTCCTCCATTTCTTTCAGCTTCATCTGAAATTCGGTTTCCTTTAACTGGATTCTTTCAGACTCCTGTTTCTGTATTTCCTGCCGCAAGCTACTACTCCGTTCTAGCACCTTTTGCTGTACGGTTATTTCTAACTGATTTTCTTTGTTAAGCAATTCCTGTTCTTTTTGCAAAAAGCCAAGCTCCTTTACCCTTGCTATTTTCAGGCTTGCTTCGCTTTCTGCCTTTTGCTGTTGCAGCATGGTTATTTGGTTAGCAAAATCGCCACTTATTTGTTTGCGAAGCTGCTCTTCTAAAGCTATTGCCAGTTTTTTCTTTTCATTTTCAATAGCATTGGCCACAGCCGCGTCTTTTAGCTGCAACTGTTTATTAAAATCACTTTCTTTAAGTTTAAATTCTTCGTCTTTTTTCTTTTGCCAATCCATCATTTCACCACGAAGGCCTTTCTTTATTTCGTCGCGTAAAGCATCTGTAGGTTCAAACTGGTGCTGGCAATTGGGGCAAGTAATTAATGGCATATAAAAAGTTATAACTCCGAAGATAATGATGCAGGTCTATTGCCGCTACGATAATGGTCGGATGTGGCAAAATGCATGAGCAAATCCATCAGAATTTTTAAAATTATAAACACCGTAAAATTGCTGACTTTAAAAAATTCGGGCAAAATAATTGTAAGGTGCATGGGTACAATTCTGATATAGGGGCCAATAAAAATTTTACCTGCATTTATATGTTGATTATGGTTTTGCTGCTGAATTTTTTTTCTTATAAAATCAACTATCAGGTTACAGCATAGTATGGCAACGCCAATTTTTACAAAATCAAAATCTATTTTACCATCTATTTTAACGAGTATAAAAACCAGATAGCCTACATGAAATGCCCCATAGTGAAATAGAAAAAAGAATGCCATACACCCTTTACCCCCAAAACTATCATTTTGTGGCAAGGCACTTATTGTGGTTATTTCGGGCTTTTTGTTTGGTAGGGTTAGTATATTCAAAAAATTTACAACGCCTATAAGCACACTTTGTGCCCAGTATAAAAAAATAATAGTTGCCACTTCCAAAGGATGCTTATAGTAATAATCCAGCAGGTACAGGTTAAAAATAACAAGCACCCATAAAGGCCAATCGGTTATAATTTTTTTAAGCATGGTTCAAAAGTAGGTGTCTATACCAATTATTTAGTAAGGGTTATAGGGTATTGTTACAGCCTTAAGGCCATTACCAAAAACCAAATTACAAATTGCAACCACTACATTAAGATGGCTGTTGTAATTTTCGCTCATGATTAGTTACAATACAAAAGACTGGCGCAACTTTATTTTCCGTTTTCATAAGTCGGATACGTTTAGGATTCTATGGCCTATGATTATATTTATTTGTGTGTATAGCTACATTATTGCCTATTTCGAAATAGAATACTGGAAACTGAGCCAAAACCATCACCTAAAAAACATTACGCTGATGCATGGCATATTGAGTTTTGTAATTTCTATGTTATTGGTTTTTAGAACCAATACCGCTTACGAACGCTGGTGGGAGGGCCGCAAACTATGGGGTTCTTTGGTAAACAACAGCCGAAGTCTTTCGGTAAAATTATCGGCAATGTTACCTGCAAATGCCACGCAAGAAAGACATTTTTTTCGCACCATCATTCCGCAGTATGCTGTGTCATTAAAAAACCATTTACAAAAAGAAAGTACCCGGCTAGAACTGGATAATGAGGACCACCCGGAGCTTAACGGTATTACCTACGAAAAACATGTACCTAACCAAATACACCAGATTATTTTTAAAAAAATAAATGATCTTTTTACCCAAGAAAAATTACATAAAGAACAATATCTAATGCTGAATAACGAGATGCAGGCGTACGCTGATATATGCGGCGGTTGTGAACGGATTAAGAATACACCCATCCCATACAGTTATAGTGCGTTTATAAAAAAGTTCATTTTCGTATATGTAATGACGCTGCCCTGGGGTTATGTTTTTAGCCTTGGTTATTGGGTAATACCGGTGGTGGCTTTTATTTTTTATGTACTGGCAAGCCTATAGTTAATAGCCGAAGAAATAGAAGACCCTTTTGGTACAGATGCGAACGATTTACCAATGGATAAAATTTGTGAGAACATAGATAAGCATGTAAGAGAAATTATCTGATGAAGTGAAAGTGATACCGTAATTTAAATATCACACAATATAAAATATGAAAAGACTACTAGCAATCTTACTGGTAATTAATTACAACACTAGCTTCGCTTTTATTGAGGATAATGAACCTAACACAATTTACAAACCCACACTTACAGTAGTTAATCAGCAGCTTGGTAACCAAACTATACCCATAAAAATTTATAACTACGGAAACCGTAAAGATGTAGTAATGATTCACTTGCATGGTAATGAAAAAACATCGCTGTTAGCTGGTATTCAATGGCTTAAAAGCAATGGAGGCCTGCTTATTAAAATAGAAAATGGTGATAATCGGAATATCATTTTCCAGATAAACGGGGCTGAATTTCAATTTGACCCCAACCATATTTTTTCCATTCATGGTATTAAAAATGATTTTGCAAATAATAAAATCAGCCTTCTGGCAGCTATTGAAGCCACGCAAAAGCTAGCCAAAAAAATTCTCTCTATTATTCCTCCAAAACCTTCGATAATAGTGGCACTACACAATAATTTTAATGGCGATTTTAGTATAAACAGTTATTTAAAAGGCCATGAAAGAGCCATAGACGCTGCCAAAGTGTACAAGAATTCTACGCAGGATGCAGATGATATTTTTTTAACCACAGATGCTGTAATGTACCAACATCTAAGCAGCAGCGGTTATAATACCATTTTGCAAAATGCCAAAACTGTAAAAAAAGACGGTTCGCTCAGTGTTTATTTTCATGAAAGAAAAATACGGTATTTAAATTGCGAAACCGAACACGGAAAGCAGGCAACATACCTAGAAATGCTAAATGCTGCACTTAAAAATATAGAACGAGTAAACAGTGGCGAACAGTTGTTATTATACTCTTGTATAGATAGCCTTGTAATATTGCAAACAGGCATAAATATTTACAAAGACAGCCAGTATATGGGAGCCATAAAATCCATAAGCTATTCTAAAACCGATAGTGCCGTTACAGGAAAATTTTCGTGGCCGGAGAAAAATGAACCAGCCGACACACTAATATTACAAACCATGCTGAATGAAAATGGAAAGGTTTTTTTTAAAATAAAATCGGCCTCAAAAACATTCTTAAAAAAAGAGAAACAGCCTGTAATACTACAATTAAGCCTCACCGAAACAGACAAAACTGTCCCTACAAAACCGGCTACAGATACCGCAGTTACACAATAGCCACTCCAGTCTTTTACGGTTCATTTTTCATCTCAAACCATACTGGTTTTTCATCATTATAATCTGCATTGTAATTAATGGTAAGCTCTTCGTTAGCTGCAATGGCTCTTACGGTACGTATCAGAATAGTTTCTGTTTCGAAAACCATAATATACTCACAATTAGATGGTACTGCATGGTTATAAATACTTACCAAGCCCAATGCCACACAGCATCCTGTATAGTTATCGCCCCATTCAAAAACATAGTTATACAGATTGGTTTGCTCCAGCAATATTCGCTGTGCAGCATCAAAAACAATCACCGGAGCCGTTTCTATCACCGTATCTTTAGGAATTTTTTTAGTAGTAAAAACACCACGGCCTTTGTGCGGCGTATGTGCTACAAATAGAGAGGGATGGAGGTGATTGGAGGTCATTTTTGGGATTAAGTGATTGGGGATTGGAGATTTTGGACTAGAGTATAAGGATTAGTGAATAAGGATTTGGGTATCGGAAGATTTAAGGATTTGGGTATTGGAGGATTTGTACTTCCTATATCCTAACCAATCACCAACCACCTAATCCCTAACCACCACCCCCTGATCACTATTTCAAATTTTCAAACATATCCGCTGTCATACTGGCTAAATCGTATTCAGCTTTCCAGCCCCAATCCCTTTGGGCCACGCTGTCGTCTATACTTTGTGGCCATCCGTCTGCTATTTTTTGGCGGTAATCGGGTATATAATTTATGGTAAAATCGGGTACATGCTTTTTTACTTCGGTGGCTATTTCCTTTGGCGAAAAACTCATACCACTTAGGTTGTAAGAATGGCGGATGGAAATTTTTTCCGCAGGTGCTTCCATTAATTCTATTGTGCCACGTATAGCATCAGGCATATACATCATAGGCAGGTAAGTATCTTGCTGTAAAAAGCAGTCGTAATGCTTATCTCCTAGTGCTTCGTGAAAAATTTCAACCGAATAATCGGTAGTGCCACCGCCGGGTGCACTCTTGTAACTAATAAGGCCCGGGTAGCGAATGCTGCGTACATCTACCCCATACCGCTTAAAATAATAATTGCACCAAAATTCTCCGGCATATTTACTAATACCATACACCGTAGCAGGCTCTATAATGGTTTGTTGCGGGCAGTTTTGTTTTGGGCTTGTAGGGCCAAAAACCGCTATGCTACTTGGCCAATATACTTTTTTAATATTTTCTTCCCGGGCTATATCCAGCACGTTTAGCAAGCCCTGCATGTTAAGGTGCCAGGCTAGGTTAGGGTTCTTTTCGCCTGTGGCACTTAGTATGGCAGC
>JAYUOV010000274.1:0-3188 GCA_043760535.1 Chitinophagaceae bacterium | reverse complement strand
AACTGCCGTGGGCTGATGCTACCGCCAGTTATATTGAACACTACGAAGAAAAGATTGGCAGTATGGTTACCAATAATTGGCAATATATAGCTGAGTTTAGTAACATCCCTAATTTGATTGAAGCCTATAAATAATACCGCTACCTTAACGGCCAGTTTGCAGGTTGCAGTTTTCCGATATCGGATACGGCTGAAATATATTTCAGGGCATTGCCACAGGATAAATTACCAAAGGAAAGGCCTGCAGCATTGGAAATTACGAGCTTATACGATCTGCCTTTTAATGCGACTGATTCTGCTGCATTACCACCGCCCATTAGCATTATGGTAGGTATAAAAAAACGAAAAAACAGTTACCAGGTAAGCCTGATTTTAGAAAATCTGGTTATGAAGAAGTTCGTTGATTCGTTTATTGGTTGGCTAGTATTTATAAATATTTTCTATGAAATTTATTTTTTCAGCTATTATCAGCTTCATTTTTTGTGAGTCTTTAAATGCACAAAAACTGTTGCAGCCTGTGCCTACGCCTCAGCAGTTACAATGGCATGATATGGAGTTTTACTTTTTTATACATTTTGGCCCCAACACATTTACCGATAAGGAATGGGGGCATGGCGATGAACCGGAAGACCTTTTTAATCCTACAGCAATGGATTGCCGCCAATGGTGCCGGATTGCCAAACAAAGTGGTGCAAAAGGCATTATTATTACTGCCAAACACCACGATGGTTTTTGCCTGTGGCCGAGTAAATATTCCACCCATACGGTACGTGAAAGCAAGTGGCAGCAAGGCAAAGGTGATGTGCTTAGAGATTTAAGTAAAGCCTGTAAAGAATATGGATTGAAGTTTGGCGTGTACATTTCTCCATGGGATAGAAACCACCCAAAATACGGAACGCCGCAATACAATGATGTGTATGTAAATACCACGAAAGAGATTTTTGCCAACTACGGCCCACTGTTTGAATTGTGGTGGGATGGTGCCAACGGCGAAGGACCTAATGGCAAAAAGCAAGTGTACGATTTTGCACGATTCGAAAAAACAGTCAAAAGAATAGCACCTAAAACTGTTGTGTTTAGCGACATAGGCCCCAACATAAGATGGGTAGGAAACGAGCAGGGCTTTGCCGGACAAACCAACTGGAATATGCTGGATACAGCAGGCTTTGGCCGTGGAGCCACTGCACCCGAAACGAGTGTGCTAAATACTGGAAATGAGTATGGAAAAAACTGGATACCTGCCGAATGTGATGTAAGCATAAGACCGGGCTGGTTTTACCACAAAGAGGAAGACGGAAAGGTGAAAACACCCGAACAATTATTTAACCTCTACATTAAATCTGTTGGCCGTGGTGCCAATTTATTACTAAATATTCCGCCCGACAGACGAGGGCTGATACATGAAAATGATTCGGCAGCATTGATTGGATTTAAGCAATTACGGGAAAATAATTTTGGTAAAAAAATAGCGACAAATGCTAGTGTAATTAACGATGGTACTATTAGCACAGCAACTAAAATAACAGATGGAATTGCTGCAACTTATAAAACTATAAAAATCGGCGAAAAGCCAGACAGGCTTGTGTTTAGCTTAGATGGACTTACTAAAATTAACTGCATAGCTTTAGAAGAGGCAATACAATTTGGACAAAAGGTAGCAGCTTTTAAAGTGTTGTTTTATCACAATAAAAAACTAGTAGAAGAAATAGCAGCAACAACAATTGGCCGCAAACGGATTTTGAGTTTTCCTGAAAAAAATATTACGTCTTTTGAAGTAGTTATTACAAAAGCAAAAGCCACTCCGAAGATTACCGAAGTGGCTGCTTATTTAATTGATGAAAAGTTAATTGAGCAGTAGCGGATCTACTGTAGCTGGAAGGTGATGGTTTGTACAAATCTGTAGGTAACATTCTTGCCATTTTGCCATGCTGGAACCCATTTTGGACCTTTTTGTATAACTCTGATGGCTTCTTCTGCCAGTCCATCGCCAGGGTCGCTCATAACTACCAAATCTGCAACGGAGCCATCTTTATTTACCACCATTCTTAATTTTACAACGCCCTGTGTCTTGCGCTTCTGCGCTTTTTTTGGATATTTCAGGTTTGCTTCAAGGTAACTGCGCCAACCTTCCATGCCTCCGGGAAATTCGGCAGGTCTTTCTACCACTGTATAAACTTTACTACTGTCAGCTTTATCTGCCTTTGCTTTGTTTTTTGTAGAGTCTGCTTGTTCTTCCAGCGTCATTTCTTGGTTAAAAACTGGAGCTGCGCTGCTCCTGTTAAATGCCATTATCATACCAATAATCAGAGCTGTAAGTGTGGCCACAAAGATTGTTTTTCTGTGCTGTTCGTTTTTAATCCTTGTAATCATCATTTATTGTTTTGTGTGTGCAAATTAGTGTTTGCAGTTTTAATATTTTGGAGCTTCCAATCGTGCTTCACCTAACAGAAAAGTGATGGATTGTACAAATCTATGCCTTACTTTTCTGCCATTTTGTTCTGCAGGTTTCCATTTGGGCCCTTTTTTAATCACCCTTACAGCTTCTTCTGCTAGTCCATCTCCTGGATTGTTTAATGCAGCAACTTCCGAAACTGTTCCATCGCTTTCTACCACTACCTGCACTTTTACAGTACCCTGTGTATTTTTCTTGACTGCTTTTTTTGGATATTTTAAATTTCTTTCCAAATACCTTCTCCAGCCATCCAATTCACCGGGAAATTCGGCTGGCTGCTCTACTTTTGTAAAGGTTCTATCATCATAATTTGGGTCTCCTTTTTTGGGAGTTTTCAAACTATCGGTTTGCTCTTCCGGTATAATTTCTAGTGTATTTGCTGCATGGCTTTGTGTTGTTAAAAATAGCATAGCACCAATAACCAAGGCTAGCGTAAATGTTAGCAGCATCACTTTTCTGTGCGGTGTGTTTTTAATCGTTGTTATCATTTTTAGTTGTTTTGAGTGTGTAAAGTAAATAGTAATTATTGACCAATTCAGCTTATTGTAATTGAAAAGTTATCGTTTGTACAAACCTATAGTTTACCACTTTGCCATTTTGTTTTGCAGGTTCCCATTTTGGCCCATTTTTTAGCATTCTTTCTGCTTCTTCAGCCAGCCCATCTCCGGGGTCGTTTAGGGCTTTTATATCTTTTATAGAGCCATCTTCATTTACAGTCAGTTGCACTAATACAGATC
>JAYUOV010000273.1:0-27605 GCA_043760535.1 Chitinophagaceae bacterium | reverse complement strand
AATGGCTAATATGGCAGTTAGCGTTGGCCTTTTTCCTGTTACTGGTGTTACGTTACCGCTGATAAGTATGGGTGGCACCTCGTTTTTATTTACCTGTTTTGCTATAGGTATTATTTTAAGTGTGGCCAGAAATGTGGAGCAGATGGAAGGGAAGGCGGTTGTTGGTTAATTAGGGATTAGTTGGTTGGTAGAATACTTTTCTTAATTGACTTCTTGTTGAACAGAGTTGCAAAAAAGCTGATGTGGTAGAACTGATATTTGGATAAGTACAAAATCCCTTTCCCTCTCCTATAGGTGAGGGAAAGGGTGAAGCCAATAAATGGAAATGACCATTCACCTATTGACTAAATGAGTATTAAAAACATGCATAAAAAATTTATTATAGCAGGTGGCGGAACTGGAGGTCATATTTTCCCAGCTATAGCCATTGCAAATGCACTTAGGCAACAGTTACCGGATGCTGAATTTTTATTTATTGGTGCAATGGGTAAAATGGAAATGGAAAAAGTGCCGCAAGCAGGCTTTAAAATAGAAGGTTTGGATATTGTTGGTTTTAACAGAAGTTCTTTGATAAAAAATGTTGGATTGCCTTTTAAACTTATATCCAGTTTTTTTCAGGTACGTAAAATCTTAAACCGTTTTAAACCAGATGCTGTGATTGGTGTGGGTGGCTATAGCAGCTTTCCTGTATTGCGGTCTGCACAGGCAAGGGGCATACCCACATTTATACATGAGAGTAATGCTTTTGCAGGCAAGGCCAATATAATGATTGGCAAAAAAGCAACCAAAGTATTTGTAGCAACGGGCGGTATGGAAAAGTTTTTTTCAATTGGTAAGATTGTAGTTACTGGTAACCCTGTAAGAAAAGCTATAACTGAAATGGCAATCAATCGCACGGAAGCTTTAAGATTTTTTGGGCTAGGTTCAAAAAAAATTACAGTGCTTTCCATTGGTGGAAGTTTGGGAGCCAATTCTATCAATCAGGCAGTGGAAGCGGGTTTGGAAAAATTTGCTCAGAACAATCTGCAACTGATTTGGCAAACAGGAAAGCCATTTGCAGCGCAAGGAAAAATTGCTGCCACGGGTAAGACCTTTATTTGGGTAAATGAATTTATTAAGGATATGGAAATGGCTTATGCAGCAGCAGATATTGTTATTAGTAGGGCAGGAGCTATGAGTGTAGCTGAGCTTTGTGTTGCAGGTAAGCCTACTGTTTTTGTGCCATATCCTTTTGCAGCCGAAGATCATCAAACGTACAATGCGAAAGTATTAGCCGATAAAAATGCTGCCATGCTTATAAAAGATGATTTGTCAAAAACGATGTTGATTGACACTGTGATTGGTTTTGCGAATAACGAAGAATTGAAAAAAGTGTTAGCTGAAAATATTTCGAAAGAAGCAGTTAGAAATGCGGATGAATTAATAGCGAAAGAGATTATCAAATGCATGTAGAGAAGCCATGTTGGCGTCTGAATCTTGCAGATAAAAAAATGCATCTGATAGGGCAGAGGTTTAGAATGGTTTAATAGTAGCAATTAGTCGAACGGAGCGTCGCCAATGTTGCTCAATCAGGGAACAAAAGACAGGCTAATAAAATTAAAAATTACCATCGAAAAAGTAAACATGATAAAACTAAACGACATAAAAAATGTGTACTTCGTAGGAGCTGGAGGTATTGGCATGAGTGCTATAGAACGTTTCTTTTTAAGCCGTGGTGTAAAGGTGAGTGGTTACGATAAAACGGTTTCAATACTTACTACTCAATTACAAAGCGAAGGAGTGTTGATTCATTTTGAAGATTCAACAATGTTACTGGACAAAGAAGCACAACTGGTGGTATATACGCCTGCTATACCTAAGGATCATAAAGAGTTAAACTGGTATAGGGATAATGGCTATAATGTAGTTAAGCGTAGCGATGTACTCCAGATTATTACAGCCGAATCATTTAATATATGTATTGGCGGCACACATGGAAAAACAACAATTAGTTCCATGGTAGGGCATGTGTTGCGGCATACAGGGTTTGGCTGTAATGCTTTTCTGGGGGGTATTGCAGTAAACTACAATAGTAATTTCTGGAGTAGCAATAACAATGTATGTGTGGTGGAAGCGGATGAGTTTGATAGGAGTTTTCATAAACTAAGCCCTGATATAGCAGTGCTTACAGCTATGGATCCTGACCATCTGGATATTTATGGTACAGCCGAAGCAATGCAGGATGCATTTGTAGAATTTACCGAAAAGACAAAACCGGGTGGTTTATTAATAAGAAGAAGTACGTTGAATCGTTTGGCACATGCCAAGGTAAGCCATCAGATTACATACGGATTGAAGGATACTGATGCGGATGTTTATGCAACTGCACTGCGTACACATGATGGAAGTTATTGGTTTGATGTATCAGTAAAAGGAACTGTATTACAAGAAGTAAATCTTAATGTGGGTGGATTACATAATGTAGAGAATGTTCTTGTAGCAATAACGATAGCAAAGCAATTGGGTATCGAGGAAGAAAAAATAAAAAAAGCTGTTGCTGCATTTAAAGGTGTAAAAAGACGTTTTGAATACGTATTAAAAAATGAAGATTTTGTGGTGATAGATGACTACGCCCATCATCCAGAAGAATTGAATGCTTTGATTAGCGGAGCAAGAAGTGTGTTTCCTGAAAGGAAACTGACGATTGTTTTTCAGCCACATCTTTTTAGCCGTACTAAAGATTTGGCAGAAGGTTTTGCAGCAGCGCTTGATATGGCAGATGAAATTATTTTATTACCCATTTACCCTGCAAGAGAACTGCCTATGGAAGGAGTAACGAGTAGTATGATATTGAATATAATGAAAAATAAAAAAGTGCAGTTGTTATCTAAAGAAGTAATGCTTGGATGGATTGCAGCTAATAAGCCAGAATTATTATTAATGGCTGGGGCAGGCGACATAGATGCCTTGGTAAAACAAGTGGTAGAAATATTACAATAAATGACAGAACAAAAAAAATACAAATGGAAAAGAATATTAACAACGGCCTTATGGTCTGCTGCTAGTATTGTTTTGTTTGTATTGCTGCTAAGTGCTATAAGCCGTAATAACAAATTGGTTTGTAGTGAAACAGAAATTTTAATAGAAGGTTATAATAATGAAATGTTTATCAGTGAGATTGAGGTTAAAACAATGCTGGAAAATGAACTGGATCATAAAATTGAAGGAAGTAAATTAGGGCAATTAGACCTGAGGCAATTGGAAACTTTATTACAAAAAAATCCCTGGATAAGTAAAGCACAAATTTTTTTGGATAACCAACAGCAATTGCATGTAAGTATTGCAGAAAGAATGCCTGTTGCAAGGGTTTTTACAAAGGGTGGTAAAAGTTTTTATTTAGATTCTGCCTCGGTGGTATTGCCTTTAAGCGTAAATGAAATAGCCGACGTGCCAGTGTTTACCCATGTGCCAGATAGCGATAATAAAATGACAAATAGAGATAGCATGCTTTGGCAGCAAGTAAGCTTGTTGGCAAACTATATTAGAAAAGATTCGCTGCTGCTGCTGCAATTAGGGCAAATAGATTTGGTTCAAAATGAAGGTTACATAATGTACCCGGCAATTGGTAATCACACCATATTGTTTGGCACTGCTGATTCGTATGAAGCTAAACTGAAACGGTTATCTGTTTTTTACAGAAAGATATTTGGTAACGTAGGGTTAAACAAATACGAAACTTTAGACTTACGATACGATAAGCAAATTGTTGCAACGTTAAGGGGTAGTAGTAAAGAGGGAGCAATAGATACAGAAGCTGCAATGAAAAAATTTGAAGAATTGGTAAATAAAACTGTTGCAGAAGCAAATGATACAACTTATAAAATTCTTGCAGATAAAAATGAAAAACAGCGACAAGAAGTATTGGCTTCAACATCGCTGCAGCCTACAGATGGAATAGAAATAGATAATAGAACAAAAGCCGAAGTAAGTGTTGTAAATGAGCCTGTCGTTTCTATTCAGTTACAGCCTAAGAAAATACTACAAAAGCCAAAAGTACTAGAGCCTATAACAAAAAAAAATATACCCTCAGTTAACACACAAATGCAAAAGCCTATGGTGCCGAAACAAACCGTTATAAAACCCAAACCAGTTACTCAGGATACGAAAAAACCAAAGGCAGTTATGCCTAAGAAAAACAATTAAAAACAATGTATAAAGTAGCTGCTCTTCTCTAACTACTTTGGACTAGGTGCTACAATTTTTAAAAACTAAACACAATCATAATGACAAACACAAATCAAAATCCAATCATTGTTGGGCTAGATATAGGCACCACAAAAATTGCTGCCATAGCTGGTCGAAAAAATGAATACGGAAAATTAGAAATACTTGGCTTTGGCAAAGCCAATTCTAATGGTGTTCAGCATGGGCAAGTGCTTAATATTGATGCCACTGTTGTAGCAGTAGAGCAAGCCATGCGTAACATGCACGCAAGTAATCCAGATCTTGAGGTTACTGAAGTGTATGTTGGTATTGCTGGGCATCACATTAAGAGCCTGCAAACAAGGGGCGACCTTGTAAGGCAAACTGCAGAGGAAGAAATACGCCAATATGAAATTGAACAATTAATAGCAGACCAACGCAAAACTTATATTCCTGCAGGTGATCAGATTATTGATGTGATACCTCAAGAATTTAATGTAGATAATTATCAGAATATTAAAAACCCTGTGGGTCATAACGGCGTAAAGCTGGGTGCTAATTTTCACATTATTACTGGCGACAGAAACGCTATTAGAAATATAACCCGTGCTGTTACTAAAAGCAGCTTGCAAGTAAAAGATTTAGTACTGCAACCCTTAGCAAGTGCTGATGCAGTAATGTGCGAACATGATTTAGAGGCAGGTGTAGCCATACTGGATATAGGCGGAGGTACAAGTGATCTGGCTATTTTCTACGAAGGTATTTTAAAACATACTGCTGTAATTCCCTTCGGTGGAGAAAATATTACGAATGATATTAAGATGGGATTAAGTGTTTTAAAAATACAGGCCGAACAAATGAAAGTACAGTTTGGTAGTGCCTTAAGTGATGAAGCTAAGTCCAATGCTTTCATCACCATTCCTGGTATTCGTGGTATGCAGCCTAAAGAAGTAAGTGTAAAAACACTAGCGCAAATTATACAAGCACGTATGAGCGAAATTTTAGATTTTGTTACCTACCATCTTAAAACAGTGGGTATGGATAACAAGCAACTAAATGGTGGTATTATCCTTACTGGTGGCGGAGCGCAGCTTAAACACTTATTGCAACTTACTGAGTATGCTACAGGTATGAATGCACGTATCGGGTACCCGAACGAGCACCTCGCAGCAGGGCATGTGGATGAATTAACCAAGCCAATGTACAGCACATGTATAGGTTTAATATTGAAAGGATACAACGACTTTGAGCACAATCGAAAACAATTTAAAGACCAGTTTAAAAAAGTGGAAGTGCCTGAAGTGTTTAAAAAGGAACTACCCATAGAAGATGTAGTAATTGAAGAGCAGCCGGTTGCCAAAGAAAAGTCTTCTAAACGAAATGGCATTTGGAACAAGCTGCGTACAAGTATCTACGATTTATTTAAAGAAGAAGAAGAAGATGTAGAATTCAAATGATATTAACCATTTAAAGAACAATGTGGATAATTAGTAGCCTTCATACTTTACATAATTGTCTTATTTTATAGTTTACTTACTTACAAGAAATATTAAGTTCTCACGTTGCCTAAATGCAACACAAATTTTAGAAAATCATGATCCACTTCGATATGCCCCCGATGAAGTCCAACATCATAAAAGTTTTAGGCTTTGGTGGTGGTGGTAGCAATGCTGTTAACCACATGTATAAACAGCAAATAAGCAATGTAGATTTTATCATCTGCAATACAGACGCACAGAGCCTTGCCACAAGCGAAGTGCCTATTAAAATACAACTTGGTCCGCACCTTACACAAGGCCTTGGCGCTGGTGCTAACCCCGAAGTAGGCAAACAGGCTACAGAAGAAAGCTTGGAAGAAATACGCCGGATGCTGGAGATTAATACAAAGATGGCTTTTATCACCGCAGGTATGGGTGGAGGAACTGGCACTGGTGGTGCACCTGCAATAGCTAAAGTATGCCGAGAAATGGGTATTCTAACAGTAGGAATAGTAACTACACCATTCGGTTTTGAAGGCCCAAAGCGTATGAAACATGCACAAGAAGGTATAGAAGAACTGAAGAAACATGTAGATACATTACTGGTAATTAACAACGACAAGCTGCGCCAGCAGTATGGCAATTTGAAAATGAAAGAAGCATTTTCAAAAGCCGATGATGTATTGGCTACAGCCGCCCGTTGTATTACCGATATTATTAATTCTATAGGTCAGATAAATGTGGATTTTGCAGATGTATGTACGGTAATGAGAGATGGTGGTGTTGCTATTTTAGGTAACGCTACTGCCAAAGGCGAGGGCCGTGCATTACGTGCCATTGAAGAGGCCATCAATTCGCCATTGCTGAATGATAATGATATCCGTGGAGCAAAATGGATACTTATCAATATCACTTCAGCCGAAGGCGACAATGAATATACCATGGATGAAGTAGATGCAATACAGGAATATGTTCGCAGCCAAACAGGTGAAGATTCTGATGTTATTTTGGGCATTGGTTACGATAAGAACCTTACAGATGAATTGGGTGTAACCATAATAGCTACTGGTTTTGGACATAAAGATCCGTTTATGCCGCCACCGCCACCAAAGAAGGAAGTAGTAGTGGTGAAAAAAGAAATTATTGGTGTTTTGTTTGAAGATGCTCATGCAAAAAATGAAACACAACCTGAGATGGTTTCATTGCCAATAGAAAATGCGAACCCATTGGCGCCTGTGCTAATGGAAAATGTACCTGCACCCAATTTCGTAGAACCATTACAACAAGTAGAAGAAGTAGAGCCAGTTTTTATGATGTTGGCCGATGCTATAACTGAAATGGCACCACTAGCAGCAGAAGCCATAAAAGAAGAACCTGTTCCACAACATATACCTGTAGAGTTAAGCTTTGTTGTAACAGAACAGCCTGTTGTAAATTTTGAGTTAGTAAGAAAAGAACAAGGAATTATTAATAACAGTTTCTTAAGCAAGCCTACTCAAATTTATGCTACCTCGCCTTTAGTTAATAAAGTTGAAGAAAAGCCAGAAGAAGTTTTTATGCTTGTGCCAGAAGTAAAAGTTAAGCCAAGTCAGCAAATGGTATTTGAAATAAAGGAAGAAGAAAAAGAAGAAAGAAAGGATATAATAGAAACAAAGAAAAACATATTCGGAGAGCAGGATTTTTTTGATATGGGTATGGTTATAAAAGACGATATTGAATCTAACAAAATAGAGATCAAGCCAATGCTGCAACCCACATCACATCAGGAAGATATGGGCGAAGATGAAGAACAAAAACGCAGAGCGCAAGAAAGGGTAGAAAAAATAAAGAAGCTTCGTAACCTGAGTTTTAACTTTAATGCAGCAGATCCAAATAATGAGTTTGAGCAGGTGCCAGCCTATATGCGGCGTGATATGGATTTGCATAACAGTATTGCCAATGTAGAAAATTTCTACAGTCGAGCTACCGTTAAAACTGATGAGAATGGCTTGGCTACCATTGGTTCTCTAAATACTTTTCTTGAAGGAAAAGACCCAGATTAAGGTTTAATAGATTGTGTTTTTAGTTTGCAAAGCCCTTATCGTAATTGATAAGGGTTTTTGTTTATAGGTTATTTTAAACTAAAATTTTCATCGTACATTTAGCTAAATGTACGCTGCCAAATACTTAAACGGATTACGAATATTAAGGTGTTGTAAGAAATTTTCTTTCCCAAATAATAATAATGGGTTTATCTGTTTGGCCACTCTGTGCGGCTGTAATTTCTGCCTCTTTGTGGCCTTCTAGTTTTACGCCCATCACATCTAAACTTATATTAGTTATTTTCTTGTTGCTATTTCTTTTAAAAATTGCTGTAGCATTAAGGCCATGCATTGAAAAACTATCTTCGATTTCTTTTACAAGTACAGTAGTACCTATTAATGACCCAACTTGCAGCGTATTGTTTTCTAGACTAACTGTAATTTCTCTAACTACAGAACCTTCTGGAAAATGATATTTACCAGTGTACTGTTGCAGCGAATCCTGAGCATTTAAATACATTAGCGAACCAGCTATAAAAAACAGAGTAAAAGATATTTTTTTCATGACACTTATTTTGACCTTATAGTACTACGAAGGTTTTCATAAATGGTTACTAGATAGAAGCATTTTTCTTTTTAATTCATGCTTTTTATTGATAAAAAAAGTATTTTAGACTACTTATAGTTTTTAAACCGCCAAACAGTATTCATTTTGCTATCGCATATCACATCTTAGCCTATTCATTACTAACCAACTAATTATTCATTTTATGTCGCCTTTTATTTCAGAACTTGTAGGTACGGCCATACTTATTTTATTGGGTAATGGTGTAGTTGCTAATGTAGTGCTTAGTAAAACAAAAGGCCATGGAAGTGGCTGGATAGTAATAACATTTGGCTGGGCCATGGCAGTATTTGTAGCTGTATTTATTGCCGCTCCATTTAGTGGTGCTCACCTTAATCCTGCTGTAACCATTGCCCTTGCCGTTGACAAAAAATTGGTTTGGGCAATGGTACCCACTTATATAGCCGCACAATTTGCCGGGGCAATGATTGGTGCTTTTTTAGTGTGGCTGATTTATAAACAACATTTTGATGCCAGCTCAGATGCTGAGTTAAAAATGGCAGTATTCTGCACATCTCCAGCCATACGAAATCCTTTAGCCAATATCACCACAGAGATTGTTGGCACATTTGTCCTGGTGTTTGCTGCACTAAATATCAGCGGTAAATTTGATTACCTCGGTTCTGTAGATGCATTGCCGGTTGCCTTAATTGTATTGGCAATTGGCCTCAGCCTTGGCGGCCCTACGGGGTATGCCATTAATCCGGCAAGAGATCTTGGGCCACGTATTGTACATGCATTGTTGCCCATTTCGGGTAAGCGTAAAACTGATTGGGCCTATGCCTGGATACCCGTAATTGGCCCGGTGGTAGGTGGTATTCTTGCAGTTTTGTTAAACACAGCTATTCACCAATAATAATTTTAATCGCACAAGGTTGTTGATTTTTATTTGTAACTTATCCATTAAAGTATTTCCTAAAACCATTTGGGCATTACCCAAAAGAGTCGGGCTAAACTTCGTTCGTAAGTTTCGTAGAAGCATTGCTTCTAGCTCATTTATGTTCTAATTTTTTTGGCCGAAAATCGGTGCCAAAAAAGATTTCCACTACAATCCCTAATGTAATTACTATCGTAATTTATTTAATGTAACTTCTTAAAGAAAAAATATGCTTACAAACTGCTTTCTACAACCTTTACTAAACTATAACCTCAATCCAAACGGGCTTGTTTCTAATGTCCTATAACTCTATACCAATCTCCATTTCTAAAAAAACTAACAATTTAGCACTTGGTAGTTTCAAGTATCTATTGCAGGGCATTCTGGCGCTTAACCGCTACAATCTTATTCTGTTTTCTACTACCTTCTTTAGCCACATCCGCCTTTGGCACCTTTTTAAATTAAAGAAGGTGCCGAAGGATCCCATTGTGTTTGAGAAGGCAAAAGGATAAAGTTAAGTTGTTCAATCCCCAAAGTATTGTAGGTGGTAATGCGGCTCCATTGTCTTTCAGCTTTCGCTGCGTTACACCTAAACAATTCGCCAATATTCATCAGGGCAGGCAAAATAATAAAACTAAATACTCAAAATTTCGAAGTGTAAGTATGCCTATGTTTCATTTCATCTTCTTGCCAGCATAATCCAGTCATCTACTGTTATCGTTTTTACATAAGTAGGTTGTGTGCCCGGAGCTACTAATTTAAACACAGCACAGTCGCCCCATTGTAGGCTGGCTAATGGTGCAGGGCTTGGCACGGTGGAGTAACCTGCATGTGTAACCGCTATATAATTTTTGGCCGTTAGCGCCTTTGATGCGTAGAGGTTCATTGTGTTTGCATAGCGGTTATTTTCGTCGTACACATAATAAGTTAATGCTTGGTATTCTTTGTTAGGCACGCCCAGTTTAAAGTATTCAGGTGTTTGTTTGCAGCGGCAGTATTCGCTGGTCATGGTAGTGTCGAAAGGCAGCTTCATTAGTTTAATGGTGAAGCCGGTACTATCACTTTGGCGGTAGCCGATTGGGTCAGTAATTTGGCGGGCTAGTGCTGGGTCGCAGCTCTTCCACCAATTAGGCGTAAGGCTTCCAAACTGATCACTGCCGGTACTTGCTGCTGCATGGCGAAAGCTTAAAAGATAGCCCCCGTTTTTCATACCATTAAATACGGCTGCATGTTTGGTTACAATAATCATCCGGCGAACGGTATCTTTTGTATCAAGCGTATTTACAATAGTAATAATGTACACGCCATCTGCTGCACCTGCGGTAAAATTTCCGGTATTATCTATCGTTCCGGCAGCATTTTTGTTCAGTGTAAATGTGCCTGATGGGGTGGCATTGTACTGTAAAATAGTGCCAGGGGCAATAATTGCAGAATCCATCACATTTGTAATAACAAGCTTCGGAATAGCCTCTACAGTTTTTTTATTTTTACAAGAAAAAAGAAAAATGCTGGTAATAAAAAGGCAAGCCAGTATGCTTTTCATGGGGTGGTTATTTGGTTTTTTTTAATAGTAAGCTTCTGTATTAATCTTTCCACAAATACGGAAATAAAATAGCTGCTAAAACAATAATCATCATATCAAGACCAATGAGCAGCTCAGTTAGCTGCAACACAACGCCACTGCGAAAAACCTCACCCAGCGCCGACTTGCTTAACCTGATAAGTAACACTAACTGCGGAATAATAATAGGGAAACCCAAAATAGCCATTAGGCTTGCCTGCTGCTGTGCCTTAGAGGCAATAGCACTCAGCAGCGTAAAAACCAGCGATAGGCTGATACCGCCCAATAAAGAAATGCCAAAAAAACTGCCTGCAAAAACAATTGGGCTTCCTAACAATAGGGAGTAAAGTAAAATACTTACACCGCTCAATACTACCATGAGTATAGTATTGCCAATCATTTTAGAAAAAATATAATCTACTGGGTTTACTATAGAATAATAATAGAGCTGGCGGCCTTTGCTATCGCCTAAAAAACTTTTTGCCACAGCATTGGTTACTACAAATAATTGGGTAATCCAAAACAGGGCATTCCAGGTAGCTGCGGCGGGTTTGTTAGTGCCAAAAGAGAGATACAATACAAAAATGGTACTGGCAACATACAGCAAAATGCCATACACAGCATGTTGCTGCCTGTATTCTATCATTGCATCTTTTTTGCAAAGGGCTACTGTTTTGCGAAAATTCATTTGGGGCAAAGCTAAAGGGAATGAAGTTGTTTTTTTCTATTTAGAAACCCTTAACAAATAACCAAGGTTAAAACTACATGGTTTAAAAATTCGAATTAAAAGACAGATTGCCTTCTTTTAAATTTCTGAACTTTAAATACTTGTTTCTTAAGAACATAGCCTCGATGCTGGTATTTTTAAAGCATCATATTGTAAAGAAAAACGCTTTGTATGGCTAAATCTTATAAAATCAGCAATTTTCTATATTGGGCAATAGCCGGCTGTATGGATAGTGTCTTTACTGTATATGGTAACTTTCATTTTTAGCTGGCTCTTTTCTTTTTATTACAAAATAACAAACTATAAATAAGGCAATCAAGCTAATAAAAATACCGGCCACACTATACCATCCATTTATAAAATAGCGTTGGGGGATTACATACATGGGCAGCCCTGCCAAAGCAATGCCCACCCCCAAAACCAAAGCCGATGAAACACCCGGATACAAAGGCATACTTTGCCGCATTAGTACCAAACTTATGGGTACACTACTTTGCAGGCAGGCGATGCCAAAGCCAAGCATATAAATATGATCACGCCCAAATTGAAGCAATACAAAAGCCAATGGTAAAGTAATATAAACCCAGGTTTTCCAGCCTACTTTATCGGCTACAAAGCCACCGAGCATTTTGCCCAAAAATGCACTGATGCCAATTACCAGTAAGCCCTGCTGCCACTGCTGCCCTACCTGCTGTATAATGTCGTACACAAGGCTGCGTAAAGTAACGGTGAGCAGTATGCCCAGCATAATCAAGTCGTGTCCATCAAGCAGTGGTTTAGAAGGTTGGGGATTAACAAAAGTAACATTGCATTTTTGCTGTAATAAAAACCAGGAAATGAGCAATACTGCCGCTACCGGTACCAGCAAACAATATTGAGAAACCGAAGCCGATGCACTACCTAATGCTAGCCCCAGCACACCCGGAGCGGTAAACAGGCCAAGTGCCCCAACTTTATTATGGCTACTTTCTAAACAAACAGCCCCGCCTGTTACATGCACAAAGGCCGACGAAAAACCAGCTACAATAATACCTGCATACGGATTAATATACCATGCCGCAGGCGACAATAAAAGCAGCAACAAAGCCGCTTTTGAAAACGTTTTAAAGGATTTTGACGTATCGAGCCACATGCCTACAGGCAGCTGGCCACCAAAACCGATAATAGCATACACAATCAGCATCAGCATTCCATCTTTCTGATTATTATACAATGTGAAAGTGGCCAGCATAAAGCCAGCCACCCAATCGTTTATACCGTGCAGCAAACCCCATAAAACGGGCAGCCACAGTTGATTCATATTTTTATTTTTTATGCCCAATTAAAATTTACTTTGAATGGTAGTGTAAAATTCGGGGTCGTAATCTTTAAGTATTGTTTTTACACAGGTAAGTAAGGTAGGCAAAGTGCCATCTATCTGCCGCCGCATCATGATGCCTATAATTCTATCAGCACCAAAGTCCATGCAATCTATATTGGGTGAGTAATTTTCCCCCAATAATTTCTCCTCTGCTTTAACAGATGCATTTGGGCCATAAAATGTTTTATTAGTCATTACCTGTTTTTTATAATCTATTGCAAGTTGTATAAATTGCTTCTTCTTCTTCATTACATCGGCTATTACTGTGGCACAGCTTCTAAAATATTCCTTAGCAGCAATGTCGTAAATCCGTTGTAAAGTATAGCCATCAAAATTTTCTGTTGGTTTTTTATACAGTTGGTCAAAAGCCGTTTTAAGTGCATCGGCTTTAAACTGATTCATATACATAGTCTTGCCATTGTAATTTTTGCCAGCTATTTTTATACCAGGAAAAAGTAGAAGGTCTTTACCAAAAGCCTGTTTAAAGTTAAGCAGCGATTCTTTTTTGTAACCCGATTCAGCATCTACTGCACCTATACCTTCTGCCATATAACGATAAAAATAGGCAGGGCTTGTGCCGCACAAGCTTTTAGCACCTTTGGTTCTGTATTGAGCGGTATCCCAGCTCATTTGCACTGTTGCTGTCATGGTGCTGTCGGGCCATTGGGTATTATCATCGCCATAACTGTATATACCATTATACATTAGGGAGCGAAATACACCGGCAGCAGTTTTTACCTCCTGATATTTTTTAAAAGCATACAAGCCTGTGCAGGCAAATGCCACCACAGCAGCCAATCCCAATCCTTTTAAGATTTTTTTCATATTTAGGGTTTTAAAATGATTTTTTTAAAAAAGCCAAACGCCCAGCCCATAGCTGATGCCATTAATTACAAAGCCTGCTACAAAGCAATGCCACCACGGCCGCTTAAAAAATACCCAATAGCCCGTACTTTCTACCAGCGCCACGCCTATTTCTAATAGGTTCAAATCTAATTTTGTATGCCACATAAGCAGTACTAAAACAGGCCATGTAAGCAGGTTTAGCAAAAAGCCAATTACCAAAGCCCCTTTCCAATCTTTACGCAGCCAAAGTAATACCAGTGGCATTTCTATTAGTAAAGTGAGGAGAAAATAAAAGTAGAGTGGCAAGGTGGATTAATTTTAGAAAAATATGTACTAATAAAAATTTTGTTTCCAGTATTAAACGTAACAAAATAAAATACCGATATACAACAAAAAATTTTATTGCATTCTAAAACAGAACCTATTATTTCCATGTGATATATATACCGCTTTTAATTTTTTTAAATTCCTCCCCATGTTTCTAAAAAAGTTATTGCGAACCAATTGTATGGCTACAGCGGATACTGATGTTTTTTTAAAAAAGTAACACTGAAACCCGAAAGTGGATATTGTTTTTTGGGGGAAAATGGAATAGTTTAAAGCCATGTATTACAAGCAATAGCATTGGTTACCTGTGGTAGTAATGCCTTGTGAGAATTTATAAGCCATGCCAATAGCTGTACTAGAAACCATTAGAATAATTGTGTCAATACGACTATTCTCCAGGAAAGGTCTGTTGATATTCCTCGGGGCAGGTGTGGTAGGCTGTTCTATCCATTTTATCCGTTTGTTATTTCCAATTAACTAACTTACTCCTAGCAAACCCATGTTTTTGCGTTAAGGCTTGTTACAAGGCTCAGCCATACAAGATTCCGATTTTTTAATTTAATAACACTAATCTGAGTAGTAAAGTATCCAAAAAACGGGTGTTATTTTTAAATTCTAGACAGGGCATTATATCGAAAATTAGCTGATTCAACATTTTACGGCTTTTTGTTTTTTAAAAACCTCTTTATCAGCAACAAAAGACCAACTATAGCTGCTATTGTCAAAACTGCAAAACCAATTTTTGAGTCAATCGGTGGGGGTATGTCGGCTATTGTTTTCGTTAAATTGTGCATTAAATATTTTTGAAGCAAAATATGCTTTTCCACACGTAATAGCAATACCCAAATGGAGGTATGTTTTACACCCAAGTTAGCATTGGCTGTTTCAGCTTCAAACCCTATTTTTGCAGCCATAAAACTGGTTATTCGGTTGAAGGTTAGTAGTTATTTACAAAAATTATTAAGCATTTACCTAAGATGACCATCTACATCAATACAAAATCGAAAATCCCAAATCATAAATCGTAAATTAATATGAGCGGTGCATTAAAAGAGGTTCGTAACCGGATAAAAAGCGTACAAAGTACCCAGCAAATTACCAAAGCCATGAAAATGGTAAGTGCTGCCAAGCTTCGTCGTGCACAGGATGCCATTACCCAAATGCGGCCTTATGCCCAAAAGTTGCAGGAAATGCTGAGTAACATTGTAAGTAATACCGAAGGTGCTGCTGGAGGCTCTTTAACCATAGACCGCCCAATTGAAAAAGTACTAATAATACTCGTTACCAGCGACCGTGGCCTGTGTGGTGGTTACAATGCAAACCTTATAAAATTGGCAAAACTTACAATTGTAGAAAATTATGCTACCCAACAAGCAAAAGGCGATGTAACCATTTGGGGCATTGGTAAAAAAGGCTACGAAAGCATGGCCAAGCAAGGATTTAAAGCCGATGCTACTTTTAAAGATACTTTTCTGAACTTAAGTTTCGAAAACGTTCAAAAGGCTGCACAAGCTGCCATTGCAGGTTTTTTAAATAAGGATTTTGATGTGGTGGAACTGATTTACAGCGAATTTAAAAATGCTGCTACACAACGTTTTGCATTAGAGCGCATGCTGCCCATACCCAAAATAGTGGCTAAAGAAGGTGCAGCCAAAGCCGATTTTATTTTTGAGCCCAACCAGGAGCAACTTATTGCAGAGTTAATGCCAAAGATTTTAAACACCCAACTATACAAAGCTGTTTTAGATGCAAACGCCAGTGAACATGGAGCCAGAATGACCG
Source organism: Chitinophagaceae bacterium (assembly GCA_043760535.1). Taxonomy (GTDB): domain Bacteria; phylum Bacteroidota; class Bacteroidia; order Chitinophagales; family Chitinophagaceae; genus JAZKFT01. Next base: position 11,819 of record JAYUOV010000273.1, on the reverse strand, counting down.
CTATGGATAAAGCCAGCGAAAACGCCAATGAACTTTTAAAGAACCTGAAAATTAGCTACAACCGGGCAAGACAGGCGGCCATTACTACCGAGCTTACAGAGATTGTGAGTGGCGCAGCAGCGTTACAGGGGTAAACTTGTTGGTCAATATGGCTTATTAGTTTATAAGTAATTTGGTCAATAGCCATTCAATGAATTACCTCATAGCTTTTTAAAAACTAATTGTAAATGTTTAGCTTTATTTATTTGGAAGTTTATAAAGTTGCAATTCGTTCGGCCTTTAAATGTACTTCTTGCCTTAGAAAAGCATTTACCAGACAGCTTAAAACTGCAGAAGAAAATACAACATTAAGAACCCTTTTGCCAGATATGTCAGACTAGTAAACGGCTACATCCAATCAATTGGTACAGAAAGGGCTTTAAACGAAATGAAAGAAGATGAGGCCGAATATTCTGTAACGGAAACAAAAAATTTAGATTCTTTTCTTTCTAATGACTTATTGACCCAATGATTAATGACTAGTGATTCATTAACTAAATGATTTATTGACCAAATGACCTCGAAGAAACCATGGAACTCAGCATCATTATCCCCCACATTGAGGCTCTTGTATTTGCCAGCGAAAAACCGCTAACTCCCCTTGAAGTTGTTGAGTTGGTAAACAATGCTTTGGGCTTTATTGAAGATAGAGCAACTTTAGATCAGGTTGAAAGTGCTGTAGCAGCCATTAAAGAAAAATACAACAGCGAATTTTATCCTTTTGAATTAAAGCAAAGTGGTGGTGGGTTGCAGTTTTTAACCAAAGCGGCTTACCACAAAACAGTGGCGCAACTTAATGGTGATAAATACCAAAAACGCCTCAGCACAGCGGCCATGGAAACATTGGCCATTATAGCATACAAGCAGCCGATTACCAAAGGCGAAATAGAAAGCCTCCGTGGTGTAAACTGCGATTATGCCGTTCAGAAATTGCTGGAAAAAGATTTGGTACTTATTACCGGACGTAAAGAAAATGCACCCGGCCAGCCGCTGATTTACGGTACCAGCAAAACCTTTATGGATTATTTTGGTATTAACAATGCCGATGAATTGCCCAAGCTGAGCGACATTGTAGCATCCGACATGGTGGAATCTACCACCGTAGGCGAAGCCCACCCGGTGGATGGCGACCTTATAGCCGAAGACCATACTTTATTAGTGGATGAAAAAGTAGATATAGAAGAAGTACTGGAAGGTGAAGGCATTACCGAAAACAGCCATGCGGAAACCGACATAGAGGAACAAGAAATGGGTGATGAAACAGTTAGTACAACCGATAAGTAGAAAGATGGAGAAAGTAAACTGAAAGACGACAACCAACAGGCAGCCGAAGAGCAACAGTAAATTTTTTAAATAAATTGCGAATCCTGCCTTGCGGCGGGATTTTTTTTTAGCTAACAAATAAAATTCGTTTAATATTATAAAAATGCAACAACTACTTACTAACGAACATCTCATCTCCATTGCCAACGAATATGGCACACCGGTGTATGTATATGATGCCGCAATAATTACAAGACAGTACCAGCGCTTACAATCTGCATTTGCTGGTGGTAATGTAAAATTCTTTTATGCCTGCAAAGCGCTTACCAATGTAAATGTACTCAAGCATATTAAATCTATTGGTGCTGGCATCGATTGTAGCTCCATTAACGAAGTAAAACTGGCCGTGCTAGCGGGTTTTACGCCAAAGCAAATACTCTACACCAGCAATGGCATACACTTTAGTGAGATAGAAGAAGCCCAAAGTATGGGCATTAATATAAATATTGACAGCCTGAGCAATCTGGAAAAATTTGGAGCCAAGTATGGCCATAGTTATCCCGTAGGTATTCGCCTGCGGCCAAATATTATGGCAGGTGGAAATTTAAAAATAAGTACCGGCCATGAGAAAAGCAAGTTTGGCATTTCGGTAAATCAGATAGATAAAATACTGGCATTGGTAGCCCAGTACAATCTATTTATCCATGCCCTACATATACATACCGGCAGCGAAATTAAAGACGTAGAGGTGTTTCTAAAAGGCATCGAAGTGCTGTTCGACATCATTCCACATTTTAAAGAACTGGAAGTGATAGACCTAGGCGGAGGCATGAAAGTACCGTACAAAAATGGTGATGCCGAAACTGATATCCCGTTGCTTGGGCAAAAGGTGCTGGAAGCATTTGCCAACCACCCAAACCCCAATGGAAAGCCATTGCAGGTCTGGTTTGAGCCGGGCAAATTCCTGGTGAGCGAATGTGGCTATTTTATTACGCAGGTAAATGTGATGAAAGAAACCGGAGCTGCCACTTTTGCTAGTGTAAACAGCGGCTTTAACCACCTTATTCGCCCCATGTTTTACGATGCATACCACCGTATAGAAAACATAAGCAATACCAATGGCGAAGAAAAACAGTATGCCGTAGTTGGCAATATTTGCGAAACCGACACATTTGCCTGGGATCGTAAACTAAACGAAGTACGTGAAGGCGACCTGCTGGTATTTTACAATGCCGGCGCCTACTGTTTTGAAATGGCCAGCAATTTTAACAGCCGCTACAAACCAGCCGAAGTATTGGTAGGGGCTGGGCTTGCCCCTGCCCTTATACGAACAAGAGATAATTTTGATGATTTGCTTAGGAACGTGGTGTTGTAAATAATTACCCTAATTTAGAAAATGGAATTACAGGAAATAAAAATAACCAACTACAAAAGCCTAGCGGACCTAGAAATTAAAAATCCAAATCCATTTACCGTTTTTGCCGGGCCAAATGGTGCGGGGAAGAGTAATATTTTTGAGGCGTTAGAGTTTATATCTTACAACGTAAAAATTCGTAGAAAGGAGGTAGAAAATATGTTTGGGGGTAAGGAGAAGATAGTAAACTTCAACCAAAAGAAAAGAGGATTTTCAATAAAGGTTTTCTTTTCAGACTATACTTTTAATGCCCCATTTGAAGTAGACGAAAAAATGGAGGAAATATTTGAACAATTTGACCAAATATTTACTCCTGAGTTTTTCGGTAACAATAAGATAAAAAACAAAGGAGCAAAATTGTTTCAAAACTTCACACGTCTTTTCATCAACAAATTTGAACTTAATCGAATTAGATTTAGCTCTGAAAAAAGAATCCTTCCGGATGCCTCTAACACTGCATCAGTTCTAAAAACTATCTTACAAAACCCCAACAAAAAAGAAGAATTTCTTGATTGGATACAACTCTTTGTTCCTGGCCTACACAATATCGAAGTTCGTACGGACAGCATCGAAGGCAGCGACTCTTTACTCATTTTCGAAAAAGGAACAAACAAGCCTTTTACTAAAAGCCTCATCTCCGACGGAACTAACAATATTCTGGCATTGCTTACAGCAGTGTACCAAGCCGATGAACCGCAGTTTCTTTGCATAGAAGAACCTGAAAACGGCCTCAACCCTTTCGTAGTAGAAAGCCTTGTATCATTTTTCCGACAACAATGTGAGGAGAAGAGCCACTACATTTGGCTGAATACACATTCGCAAACTTTGGTGAAACATTTACAGCCACAGGAGCTTATTTTGGTAGATAAAAAAAACGGTGCAACAACCATAAATCAATTTCCGGCCGATTATAATTTACATGGCTTAGAAATGGACGAAGCCTGGCTCAGCAATGCTTTGGGCGGAGGAGTGCCATGGTAACTATTGGTTTTTTGGCAGAAGGAGATTCAGAAGCCATCCTTATAAAGTCTGATAGTTTTCAGGCGTATTTACATTCATTAAACCTGGATTGCAAAACTGACTTAGTAATAAATGCTGGTGGCAAAGGGAAACTCTACCATCCAACAGGTGATTTTTCTAAACTCGAACAAAGGGTTTCCGGCTGGTTATTGACCCTTGAAGATAAAGGTGCTGAAAAGATTTTCATTCTTTTGGACCTGGATGATAATGATGATACGTACACCATTTTTAAATCGAAAGTTTGTAGCAGAACTGTTGATATTATTATTGTTGCCAAGCAGGAATTAGAAGCATGGTATCTGGCAGATACAAAAGCTTTATGTAAATTTCTGGATACTGAAATTGATGAAATAGCATACCCCGAAAATTATTCTCAACCGCTTGAAGAAATAAAAAAATTGAGAGTATTTCATCAGAAAAGAGGAGTTTCTGACAAAAAGGTCTTGACCAAAAACATGCTTGCAAATGGTTTCTCACTAGATTCCGCTGCCCTTCACCCCAATTGCCATGTGCCACCTATTTTCGGCACAAATTGTTGGAAGTGGCAGCCAAATAAAAAAGCGACAGGTAAAAAACCGCCACAATTATTTAGCCCTATCCAAGGGCGCAACTCCAATCCCATTTAGTTCCTAAAAAAGTTACTCCAAAATGTTCGGCCACTCACCCTGAGAGCTGAAACCGCCTGTTATTCGCCGTCTAAAAAGGCCCGATAGTAGCATACAGTCAATTCCCCACAGTATTGTGGGGACCGATGTCGCCCCATCAGGGCACGGCATTCGCTGGGTTTCACCATAATAAACCATCGATAGTCATCGGGGCTGGCGGGGCAGGCAAAAAAAGAAAAGCTACACAATCAAAACTGCAAACGATAAGGAGTTCTGAAATTTGAGAACCAATGAACCAACCACCCAATGAACCAAAAACCAACACCTACTCCACAATCTTCTCTACAAAAAATAATTTACCATCGTCATTCATGCCTTCCATTACCAGCCTAAATCGTTTTGTAACATCGTTATTATAAAATTGAAATTTGAATTTTTTCTTTGTTTTATTGAGGATGATCAACGGATTCCAGTATAAAGTAGTTCGCTGATCGCCACCTTCTGTAAGCGATGATGCTGTGGCATAGTCGGGTGTATAAAACTGTTTAATGGGCGAATATCCGGTTAGTTGTAAATAATCCAGGCCCTTGGTATTGGCATTGCTAACATCGCCACCCTTTTTGGTATATACCACTATCGCACCGCCGCCTGTGGTTGCTATTACACCACTTTGGCCCGGGCTAAACACTTTTATGTATGCAATATCGGTCATGGGTGTATTGTTTAGCTGATCGGCATCCGTCCTCATTTCATTCAGAAAAAGGGTGGGGCTGCCACCACGCCAAGTAAGTGTAGGCGGGTTTTGAGAAGCATTAACTTGCAATCCTGCCACCCGTCCTTGCAAGTACTGAAAAATCGTCATAGAGGAGGCAGCACTAGGGTCGGTGGTTAGGTCAAAATTTCTTGAATCGCCGCTAAACATGCCGCTGGCGTATTTCTCATCCATTTTCTGTATATTGGTTTTGGCCTTTGCCGTAACGGTTACATTCTGCAATTCCACGGCCTTCATATTTCGCTGAGCAATGAGTCTTTGTTCGGCAGTATTGTTTTTAATATTTCTGGCAATAATATCTGCATCCAGCAGCATTCCCTCGTCTTTATTGTTACTATCCAGTGCTGCAATTTTATAACCATTTCTAAGCCCGTTGGTAACGGTTAGCATACTTTTATCAAACTGTATTTTTTTATCGCTAAATTGAAAATAGAATTTAGCTTGGTCATAAAAAATCATACCGTCGCTAAATACTTTTCCTTTTCTGCTAACTGGTAAATTAATTAGCGATGTGGCAGAGTCAATTGTTTTCATAATACCGGTAAGCTGTGTGCCAGCCGAAAAGCCGCCAGGAATGCCACTAGCCACCTGCCCATCAAGGCTTAGGTAATTGCTTTCTTTCCAGGTTTGTACAGGTATTTTTGCTGCCAATATTTTATCCCAATTGTACCGCCGCCACCCATGGGTTAGCATCACCAGATCCAGGTGGTAAGCTGCACTATCAGATGTGCTGAAGAAATAATAATACGGGTTGATGATTTTGCCACGCAGGTCGCCGGTGAGCAGCAGGTGAGAAATGATATTGTCTTGAAAAGTTTCCGACTCGTTTAAATCAGCATCTGTTATAGAAATAGAAAAACTGGCTGCTACTGTATCGGAAATGATTACTTCGCCTTTATTTAAACCTCTTTTGGCTTTATTTTTTTGTGGTATGTATGCATCCGCATCAAACTCATAGTCGTGGTTGTTTACAAAAGTTATCCGCTCTGCTTGTGGCTTATTGTTTTGGTCAAATAGCGTTATTTGTAAAATTCCTGTGGGTAATTCATTTACAGGTAAAAGACCGGAAGTAGATTTTTTGGCCGTTAAATTAATTTTGGCCGAATACACCTGGTGCTGGTTCATGGTTGCTACCATCAGCAGCATTTTTTGTTCTGCCGTAGCATCATCACTCCTTTGAATAATAAAGCGTTTGCTTTTTGCTTCGTCTTTTAGCTGCATTGTTACACCCTGTGGCTTTACTACTGGTAGCGGTGTAGTATATTGTTTGCCAAATGCATCTTTCCAAATGGCAGTATAAGTAATGCCAAGTAATGGTGTTATTGCAAATTGGCCCATGCCATGTAGTAGTGTTCTAAACTCTGCTACTTTAGCACCTGCATTATCTTTTATAAATCCACTGGCTTCTACTGGCATTTCTTTAGCATTGGTAACTTTAAATGCCATTGTGTTGTTTAAGCCTGCCACCCAATCGCCACCCTCTGGCAAAAAACGAATGGTAGAAGTTGGAATTGCTTTTGGGCTAGCTTTTACAGCCACTACAGGAACGATAACAGATATTGGTTTCAGAAAAATAAAAGCAGTATCACTGTTGAGCATACCTACGGTGTATGCCCTAAAATACATTAAAGGTTTAGTTAGTTTTTCCGATAAATCAAAACTACCAGATGCTCCTGAACCTAGAATGGGTGCGGATTTTCGGTCAATGATATTTCCATTTTCATCAAGCAGTTCTGCATAAAAATTCTTACTTTTTTCCGATGGGTCTAGCCCTTCGAACAAGTATGCCTTAAACCAAATGGTTTCGCCTGGGTTGTAATAATTCTTGTCAAAATGCACATAGATTTTTTCATGCGGATCCACCTGGCGTTGCACTAAAATCAGCGAATCAATATTTTGGGCGTGGCTTTTATGCATTGCCCCCAAAAATATTATTGAAATAAAGACGGATGTAAAAACTTGTTTTGGCATACTATTATTTGGCTAATAACTGGGCTGCTAAAATAAGCAGGAAAAAAATAACGATGCATTTTGAGCAGGGATTAACATTTATTAAACGCATATTGTTATAAATACACCATTTAGTATTTATTGCAATATGCGTTTAACTGCCACTAACATTTTCATTGTAAAGCTATTGGCGAATAACAGCTACCTTTAAGCGCATGGCTGAAACTATTATTCCAACTCTTTATGAATACGCCATATCGGATGTGGTGGTAGCCGAAAAAACCATAGCATTAGCCGATGCTGAGAAACTTTTTTCATTTTTTGCTAGCTGCCCTCTTTTTAGATGGGCGGATGTACACAATAACTGCGAAGCAAGGGCAGAAGCTGTTTGTATGCTTTTAGACGAATGGCAAATACCCAATTACAAAGGCTGGGTTTTTAGTGGTTCTTTTCTTAAAAATCATGTAGGTGGGCTAAAGCAAAGCTGGAACTACCATGTGGCCGCCTTGCTACCAGTAGCCGAAAATGGAAAAATTCAATTTTACATTATAGACCCTGCAACATCTAACACCTTACAAACCTTAATAGACTGGGCCGAAAATGTTACAGAATATCCACACAGCTACCACCTTATAAAACTGGCGGAATATTACATTTTCTCCAATGGGAAAATAGTGAGAAATAACTGGCACAAACGCAACAAACAAAATCGAAAATGGACGCTTCAGGGCCTGGCTGGCATTAACGGCTTAAGCGGAACAGGTAAGGCACAACTATGTTTTAAAAAGAAAAAGATTTTGGCTACTGGTAAAAAAATTAAAGTGATGATGAAGCGGAGGCCGCTTGGGTAGTTATGGTAATTGTTTACGTTTTTAATGCTTTTAAAAATAATCCAATGTACATACCATTAATTGTCCCGGCTTTAATCTCTTTAAGCTTGTACTTATAAACCGCTTGCAACTTCCTCAATAAAAATTACTTTCTGTAAAACGTTTTCGGTACGCCTTTCAATTTCATTTGGGCATTATAAGGGTGTTTGGGGTTTACAAATATCTCCTGCCTTTTATGGTGTACCTGTACAATCTTATCTTATAATGGTATAGCACCCAAAAGCGTATCGCTGCGGCCGGTTAATACAAATGCTCTGTGGGTGGTACTCTGGTTTTTAAATTTTACTTCTAGTGGCGTAGCCACATCAAATGCTAATATGCAGCCATTGGCCATTGCGGCGTATGTTAAGCGCAAAAAAATATAATGAGCAAAAATGCCAAACGGAAAGCAATCTGTTTCCCTCGCAGCACAAAATCTCTTATTTTTGAATAATGACCGTTGAAACTACTGCAGATGCAACCACATCGCTTATCCATTATCATGTAGAACCATTTTTCATACAATCTATATTTCTGGATCGCAAGGTTTTTCTAGATGCCTATTTACCTAAAAATATCACTAACCCTTCGGCCATCACCTTAATGCTTATTAATGATGGCCAAGATTTGCCTTTTTTTGGCCTTGCTAACATGCTAGATAATTTGCTGGAAGAAAAGGCCATTACGCCCATTTTAGCCATTGGCATCCGGTGCAATGAAGATCGTAAACTGGAGTACGGCACGGCCGATATTCTCGATTATAACAACCGAGGATCAAGGGCTAAATACCACCGTAAGTTTGTGCTGCAAGAATTATTGCCCTATGTAAGAAGAAATTATTTTCTACCACAAGTAAAGGAAATCGTGTTTGCAGGCTTTTCGCTGGGAGGACTTAGTGCTATGGATATTGCCTGGAAACACCCTGAAATATTTAGTAAAGTAGGAGCTTTTAGTGCCTCTTTTTGGTGGCGCACTAAAGCCCTGGAAAATGGTTATGAAGAAACAACCGACCGAATTATGCATCGCCTAATAAGAGAAGGGGAGTATGCCCCTGAGCTTAAGTTTTTTATAGCCACAGGCACTTTAGACGAAACCCTAGACCGCAACAACAATGGTATTATTGATAGTATAGATGATGCCATTGCCCTTATAGATGAACTGGAAAACAAAGGCTATAATAAACAAACCGATATAACATACCTAGAACTGGAAAATGGTAAACATGATGTACAAACATGGGGCAGGGCTATGCCACACTTTCTTAAATGGGGTTGGGGCACAAAAAGTACTTAGTTTGTACTATGTAGATTCTAAATTATACGCTTGTAGGCGTAAGTACCATTTTAAATTTCAGAAATTCTTAATATTACGCAACTATCTTAAAAGCCATACCCTTTTCCGGTTATCTTCTCAAATGTAATGGCATTCATTTTCTACTCCATTTGAAGAAGGTGGCAAAAGCGGATAAAGCTGGAGGATGTAGTATAAAACCGGGAGAGGTTGTTATTATTATACTTTTTACACTCATAGTAATATACAGTTTAAGTTAGGAAGGTAAAATGTTTTAACAATTTACTAATCCAAGGCCTCTGTCTTGGAACTTTTAGGCCAGAATAACGCCAATTTTATTTAAACTCAGCAAAAAACTAAAGCTAATGCCTTTGGTTAGTAGTTTAGGCAAATAGTAGCAAGTTTTTAGTATTGTTTTATACGCCTGATATATTTTGAAAGAACACTAGATTCTCTGCTAGATAAATGTGCAACAGGTTTAAATACTAAAAATTCAATACACAATACTTGATTCATATACCTTTACCGCAATAAAATTCGTACAAATGAAAACATTTATTGTTCCAACCGATTTTTCAGAAACAGCTTTGAATGCAGCAAAGTTTGCTGTGCAAATGGCTGCCAGTGTAGCTGATTCTGAGGTAATTCTGTATAACGTATTCGACGATATTAAGAGCAGTACAGTAGATGCTGCTGTAAAATCTAATGTAATTTCCCGCCAAGAATTAATGGTGGCCATACTAGAAAAAATGCAGGTATCGCTTCACCAAGTAGCACCAGCACGTATAAGGGTAGTGGCTGAGCCCGGTGATCTTATGAAAAACCTACCTGCATTTGCAGAGGTAGAAAATGCAGATATGATAGTGATGGGCATTAATGGTGCAAGCCGTTTATCGCAAGTGTTTATGGGCAGCAATGCCATAAATATCATTAGCGAAACAAGATGCCCAGTACTAATTGTGCCGCCTGCCGCCACTTTTGAGGGGATTAAAAAAATCCTGTTGGCTTCCGATTTTAAAAATGTAACAGAAACCATACCCGCTGAACAAATAAATAAGGTACTTAACATGTTTCAGCCGGAGCTGCACATTGCTAACGTAGATCAGGAGCATTTTGTAGAACTTACAGAAGAATATAAAAATGAGAAGGTAGTAATGGATGACATGTTTGGTATCTTTAAACCTAAGTACGCATTTATGCGTTTTTTCGATTTTGAGGAAGGCATTGATACCTATGTAAACGACATGAAAATTAATATGATTATTACCGTACCACGCAAGCATAGCTTTTTGGCCAAAATCTTTAAAACCAGCTACACACGGGAATTGGCATTTCATACCAATGTTCCGCTGTTGGCCGTTCATAATTAATAAGATTACATACCGTTAAGGTTAAAGAAGGCTGTCTCATTTTTTTTTGAAACAGCCTTCTTTAATTTTATGAACCAGTTTATGCAGATGCTATCTAAACATCTCACCAATACCTTTATTAAAATGCTGAAAATTTCAGATCTGTCATCCGTTTTGCTTCCAGTTTTGTGGTAGCAGCTCATCTATTCTTTTCTGTGGTTGGGTGTTAATTCTATCGAGTATGTTGTACAGCCATTAGTATGGATTGATGCCATTTTTTTTAATGGGAGAAGGTGCTTTAAAAAACTGTTACATAGCTTAACTGTTAATATTTGTTTATCGAACCTTGCCGATGCAATACTTATCGTCAATTGTAATTGGTTTGTTAAACAAATAAATATTGTATTGGGTGGGGCGTCCACCTCTAAAGAGATAAATGCAGATTGTTCGAACGCCTTACTGCGAAAAGTACCATACCAACAATCAAACGTGACAAAGCAAATACTTTTCCACTCGAAAAATGCTTTTTGAGTCATTCCGCTGGCCTGCCTTTGATTAATCAATTGAAGAGCGGCAGATGTTCGTAAACGAGATGGCGTCTTTTACAATTGTTTGTTGCAAAAATCAGTACTTGAAATAATATAAAACAAGATGGTATTGGTCGGAGGGGGTACGTTACAAAATCTAAAATGGGAACCAATCATTACATATTAAGCAGATTGCTCATGCAACGTGCCGCAAGGTTCATGCTTTTCCCATACACCAATAACGCAAACCCCAAAGACTAGATAACATTCTACCAGGCTCCCCCGGAGTATTTCGGGGTAGGTTTCGTACAACATCTGCTTCATCGTTGGCTCTTCGAGCCCAACGAAGCCTTGTTTGTTTAGCAGAAGTGCTTCTCGTACTACGATAAAGTAATGGTATTGTTTTTTGTATCTATACAAAACTTAGTTCTTTCCAAAAAATCAAGTCCAAGCAATCCATTATAATCTGAGAAAATGCCGTGAGCTAAAAAATCATAAACTTGAATTTGAGACTTTTCCTTTGTCATACCAAGTGAAGAAAATGAATCTAATTTAAAAACTTCTGTTTCAATAATGCCGTACTGCGCTAGTGGAAATAATAAGGGCATCGATAACCATTTACTAACTAGAGTCTGTCTTTAAAGTCTAAGTATTTGATAATCATATATTTGCAATCTTTTTTGGCACAATTTTTGTAATGCTTTAGCTATGAAAATGAAAA
>JAYUOV010000272.1:0-9089 GCA_043760535.1 Chitinophagaceae bacterium | reverse complement strand
AAAATTCGCTAATATCTGCACCTGCTACAAACGCTTTTTGTCCGGCACCGGTAATGATGGCGGCTTTAATAGTCTCATTGTTATACACATCATCTAGTGCATCAGAAAGGCCGGCCATTACATCTTTATTAAGGGCATTTAGTTTATCGGGGCGGTTTATGGTTATGGTAAAAATGCCATCAGTTAGTTGGGTAGCAATTGTTGTGTTCATGTTTTTATTTTACTCAAAAGTAACTGAATGAATAATTATTATTGTTGGTTTAGAATATTTGTATTGTGAACTAACTTCTATTTTTGGAAGTACATTTGTATATGGCCAAAACATTTGAACATATTGACTGTGAAAATTGTACCAAAAGAGGTGATTCTATTTTTTGCAACACTCATCATGATATGCTATCAGAAATGAGCGATTCTAAGTCGTGTACGGTGTATAAAAAAGGGGAAGTAATTTTTAGGGAAGGCTGCCACCCTTTTGGCATATTTTGTATTAAGGAAGGGAAAATAAAGTTAGCCATGCAGGGTGAGGAAGGCAAAGAGCAGATTCTGCGATTGGCCAAAGACGGTGATGTAATTGGTTACCGTTCACTATTGGTTGGTGAACGCTATAATGCTTCTGCTACTGCACTTGAAGAATCTCATGTATGTTTTATACCCAAAGAAAATTTTATGAAAGGGGTGAAATCAGATGCCAATCTCAGCTTTGAGATGATGAAATTACTGAGTAATCAATTGAAAGAAGCCGAGGTAAAAATTACACATCTTGCTCAAAAACCGGTAAGGGAAAGGATGGCTGAAACGCTGTTGTTTCTTAAAGAAACCTATGGATTTAAAGACGATACCAATATTATAAATGTGCAGCTTTCAAGAGAGGAAATGGCTAATCTGATAGGTACGGCTACCGAAACGGCGATACGATTATTAAGTGAATTTAACAAGGATAAAGTGATAGCCCTTTCTGGTAAAAAAATAGCCATTCTCAACATGAAAGAACTTGCACAAATAGCCAATGTTTCAGATTAGTTAGCACTAACAATTGAGCGTTTTATTCCAAAATCTGCTATTTTATTGCAGTTCCTTTTTGGCTTCTGCACCTATCGCTACAATATTTTACTTCGTTCCATACCTTTTCCCATTTTTTTCTCCATGTAAATGGTCGGTTACAGGTATTGCAAATCTTAACCGGCAGGTCGGCCTTCTGTTTCATTTTACCCATATATAAATAACAGTTTTTTTAAGAGTTGGTTCGCAAACAAACCCCTAATTACCTAATCCCAATCACCCAATCCCTAATCCGCCACATCGTCACCCAATGAGTTTTTGCATGTCTATGTGACCAACATAAGCCGAATGGCATTATCATTGTCAATAAATTTAACCATGCCCAGGCACGGATTTTTTATTTTACCAAAATAATTTTAAATGGAGTTTAATTTAGATACAATGTTTACAAGACCCGACGAGGATATGGATTTTATGCCAATCATACCTATAAACGAAGGAGAAGATGCTGATAAAGACCTTGTTTACCCGGACGAATTGCCGTTATTACCCTTAAGAAACACCGTACTGTTTCCAGGTGTGGTAATACCCATTACAGTTGGCAGAGATAAGAGCATTAAAGCAGTAAGCGAAGCATATAAAACCGAACACAAACTGGTAGGTGTAGTGGCACAGAAAGATAGTAGTGTAGAAGAGCCACTAATTGCGGATTTGGAGCTTGTGGGAACGGTGGCCAAAATTATAAAACTGATAAAAATGCCCGATGGTGGCACAACCATCATTATACAGGGGAAACGTAAATTTGAACTGCTAGGCATTACCAGCGAAGATCCTTTTTTTAAAGCCAGCATCGCCTACCGCCCCGAAGATGAGATGCCAAAAGACCAGGATTTTGAAGCCCATGTTAGCAATATTAAAGAACTGGCTGCTCAGATTATTCAGCTTTCTCCCAACATTCCAAGCGAAGCTTCCATTATTTTAAAAAATATTGAGAACGCTTCTTTTCTCATCCATTTTGTAAGTGGAAACCTTAACTGCGAACTAAAGGAAAAGCAAGCCCTGCTTGAAACACAGGATATTCGCAATAGGGCAGAAGCACTTTTAATCTTGCTTGAAAGAGAACTGCAATTTGCCGAACTAAAAAATCAGGTTACCAACAAAACCCGCACAGAAATAGACAAACAGCAGAAGGAGTATTTTCTACAGCAGCAGTTAAAAAGCATTAAAGAAGAATTAGGCAGCGATAACGTGGCCGAGATTAAACAAATGCAGAAAAAGGCCGAAGGAAAAAACTGGCCCGATACTGCTAAAGCCATGTTTAAACAAGGCATAGAAAAGCTGGAGCGGATGCACCCAACCACCCCGGATTATAGTGTGGTTTATAACCATCTTGATTTACTCCTCGATTTACCATGGAACGAAACAACCGAGGACAGTTACGACCTTAAAAAAGCTAAAAAAGTGTTGGATGCCGACCATTATGGCATGCAAAAAGTTAAGGAACGCATACTTGAATACCTGGCCGTACTGAAGCTGAAAGGTGATATGAAAAGCCCGATTTTGTGTTTTGTAGGCCCTCCGGGTATTGGTAAAACTTCGTTGGGTAGAAGTATTGCAGCAGCTATTGGCCGCAAATACGTTCGCCAAAGCCTTGGCGGGTTGCATGATGAAAGTGAAATTCGTGGCCACCGCAAAACCTATATAGGCGCTATGCCTGGCCGAATTATTCAAAGTATCCGCAAGGCTAAAACCAGTAACCCGGTAATGATTTTGGATGAAATAGATAAGGTAGGCAGCGATCATCGTACAGACCCTTCTAGTGCTTTATTAGAGGTTTTAGATCCGGAACAGAATAGCACTTTCTATGATAATTACCTAGAGATAGAATACGACCTGAGTAAAGTGCTTTTTATAGCTACTGCCAATAATATTAACAACATACAGCCAGCCCTGAGAGATCGTTTGGAAATCATTGACCTCAGCGGATATGCCATTGAAGAAAAGGTGGAAATAGCTAAACGCCACCTCGTTCCCAAGCAGCAAGAAGCCCATGGTTTAAACAAAATAAACATTAAAATACCCGATACCGTTTTAGAAAAACTAATAGAAAATTACACCCGTGAAAGTGGGGTAAGAGAGCTGGACCGCCAACTGGCAAGTGTAATGCGGCACGAGGCTAAAGAGTATGTAATTAACGGAAAAGTAAAGCCCACGGTAACTAATAACGATGTTACTAAAATACTGGGCTTGCCCCGTTACAGTAACGATTTATACAAAACCGCTAACATGCCCGGTGTGGCCGTAGGCCTTGCGTGGACTTACGTTGGTGGCGACATTTTATTTATAGAAAGCACCCTTAGCGATGGCAAAGGCGAACTGCAACTTACCGGTAACCTGGGCCAGGTGATGAAAGAAAGTGCTAGTACGGCCCTTACGTATTTAAAAAGTAATGCCAAAAAAATAGGCGTGGATCCGGAGTTGTTTGGTAAAAAAAATATCCATGTACACGTACCCGAAGGTGCCACACCAAAAGATGGCCCGAGTGCAGGTATTACCATGCTGAGTGCCCTTACAAGTGCATTTACAGGCCGTAAAATAAAGCCCTATCTCGCCATGACAGGTGAAATAACCCTTCGTGGGCAAGTGCTGCCGGTAGGTGGCATTAAAGAAAAAGTGCTGGCTGCCAAACGCAGTGGATTGAAAGAAATTATCATGTGCTGGCAAAATGAAAAAGACGTAAAAGAAATAGATCCACGGTTTATAAAAGGCATGGAATTTCATTATGTAAAAACCATGCAGCAGGTGCTGGATCTGGCTTTGGTGTAAAGGCTTCCTCTCCGTGAGGTGAGGGCTGGGGTGTGGCTCTTTTTGCTGTGAGTGGTCAAATGTTTGCTGGATTCAAGTAATAAATGCAACTTTTTAAGTTGTTTAATTTCATAGTAGTACAAAAAAAACCGCCAAACCCAATTAGCCAACACCCCCGGCACACAGTTCATAAGGGGGTATTGGCGAATTATGTCTGGCTATTTCCCTCATATTCAATGATTAAAAAAAGTTGCATTTATTACTTGAACTCACTTTTTATTATAATCCTCATCAAGAAAATGGTGGGGATTGTTTTTTATAATAATGCTCTAATGGATTTTAAAGACTAACCGCACCAATATCCCCCGCCGGCGGGGGATAGCTTTTGCCGTAGACAAATGCAGGGGGTGGGTAAACTGTATCAAATCGTGGAAACGTGCATAAAAACACTTGCCCTGCCGTAATAATAAATGCAACTTTGCTTTATTAAAATTACTTCAAAAATGACCAACGAATACCTCATCGTCCTCATCGCCTCCATCGTTGTTTCTATTGCTCTTACACTTGTAATCACAAGGTTAATCATACTTAAAAACCATGAACCCAAAGCTGTATTTACCGCCTTGCAGGATGAGCTGAACAAGACAAATACCGAATATGCAGCCACCCAATCCAGAGCTTCTTTGCTACTGGAAAACCACGAAGCAGCACAATTATTAGCCAACCAAAGGCTTAATGAAAACCAGCACCTGAACAACCATTTAGCCATTACTACACAGCAGGTAGAAAACCTGAACCGTCAAATAAATGAAGTGTCGGAGCGGCTTCAGGAATATAAGGGCAAATGGGAAACAAGTGCCAAAGAATCCATTGAAAAAGGCAATACACTACACCGCTTAAAAGCTGAACAAGAGGCTCAGGCACAACGTTTTGCCCAACAGGAAGGCAACCTGCAAAACATAGAATTAAAAATGGCCAAAACCTTTGAGTTACTGGCCGGACAACAGCTTGAAGCCAAGACCGTTTCTTTTAAACAAACACAAGCTGCCGAGTTTACGCACCTGCTGGCACCGTTAAAACAAGAGCTTACAGATTTAAAAGAAAAGCTGAGCGAAACACATAATAAAGCCTCCGATGAAAGGGTTACATTATTTGGCCAGGTAAAAGAAATGATAGGCCAAACAAAGCAGTTAAGTGAGCAGGCAGATAACCTTACTAAGGCTTTAAAAGGACAGGCCAAACAACAAGGAGACTGGGGCGAATGGATACTGGAAAGCATCTTGGAATACAGCGGCCTTACCAAGGATCGGGAATATTTTTTACAGCACAACGAAAAGAACGAACAAGGCAATAATATACGCCCCGATGTGCTGGTAAAATATCCTGATAGCCGCTACATGGTAATAGATAGCAAGGTTTCTTTAGTAGGTTACGACCGGCTTGTAGCCAGTACCGACAAGAAAGAGCAGCAAATATTATTGGCACAATTGGTGCGGCATTTAAAGATTCATATAGATGGGCTAAGCAGCAAACAATACCAGCAAAAGAAAGATGCTTTGGATTTTGTGGTAATGTTTGTACCGCTGGAAGGAGCCTACATTTCGGCAATGCAATTTGAGCCCGACCTGTGGAAATACGCCTACGACAAACGCATTTTTTTATTAAGCCCCACCAACCTTGTGGCCGCACTTAAACTGGTACATAATATGTGGCAGAAAGACGTTATAAATAAAAATGCAGAAGATATAGCCGACCGTGCCGGAAAAATGTATGATAAACTGGTAGGCTTTATGGATGTGTTTAAAAAAGTAGGCGATAAAATAGACGAAGCAGGCATTGCTTATGCCGATGCCTTTAAAAAAATTAAAAGTGGTAAAGGCAATTTAATAAGCCAAGCCGAGCAGATGGAAAATTTACAAAATCGCCAACTTAAAGACACAAAAAAATTACCACAAAAATGGGTGGATGACGCTTTGTTTGAAGATAGTAGCAGCTAATACTTGTTAGGTAGGCCTAAGAAAATAAACCTCCTTTTTTTAGATTTACTATCCTTTCGCCAATTTTAAAGCCATTGTGGTACACCTCTATTTTGTAATCACCGGCTATAAAAGCCTGGTCTTGTCTCCAGTCGAAACTAACTGCTGCACTTTTTCCCTTCTCGTATGGAATACTTACTTTATTTGTAAAAATTTTTGAGCCTTCGTTGCGGGTGTTAAAGGTGCCACTACCATAAGCAGGAATACTGATGGCTTTGCCATCGGGGCCAAACATGCACACATACAGTTCTTTTACACTAGTTGCGGCTATTCGGTTTTCATCCACTTTAAAAACAATGCGTAATTTATCCACTCTTTTTGCTGTAGTTGTTTCCTTTTCTTTGCCCCCGTTTTTTTCATTAATGGGTATTATATTAATGCCACTTGCATGTAAAGTGCTGCCAACATCCACGGCTTCTTCTAGTTGTTTTTTTTCGGTTTGCGTTTCGGCAAGGTTTTTTTCAACAGCTTGCTTTTCGGTGGTTATCATTTCATTTTTGGCAACCAATTGTTGGTTTTCTCCTTTTAATTGTTCTATTTCTGTAGCGTAAGAATTAATGGTATTGTTGAGTTCGCTTATTTTACGCTTGGCTGTTGCCAGTTCAGTAGCCGTAATTTTATCTTTTTTAAAGATGGCGTTAATTTCAGCTTTTAATTTAACTATTTCCCGGCTGCGTTCACCTGCTTCACCTTCTTCTGCTTGTAGCTTTTCGGATAATTCTTGATTGGTTCCCGTTAAGGAATCAAGTCTTTGTAAAGAAGCGTTATAAAGCTGCTGTACTTCATTACGGTTATTATTTACATTAATGTATTGGGTTTGTAGCTGCTCTATTTTTTCCGAAGATTTACTTTTATCGTAAATAATATAACCCCATGTTCCCAGTAATGCTGCTACTAAAATGCCATAAATCAGGTTGCGGTTATCCTTTTTTGGTTGTTTTTCAGAAGCTGTTTGTTCGAAACTCATCGTTTAATTTTTAGTTGAAATTTTTTACAATACCCAAAGTTGAAGCGTAATTGATAGGTAAATCTATTTCTTAATTGCAAAAATAAGCATGAACACCACATAGTGTCACTTTTTACAAAATCAATTGAACACAGATTTTATTGGCTAAAATGTATAATTAATACCATGCCAGCTTTTCGCTAACATTTGTTAAAAACTTTATAACAACTGCTTGCAGGTTTTAATTTTCTTTGTTACATGTCTGTAGAGAAAATAATTGGCGACTGGAAAAAAGGAGCATTCAAGCCTGTGTATTGGCTAGAAGGTGACGAGCCTTTTTTTATAGACCAAGCTATGGATTATGCTGAGCATAGAATACTAAGCGAAGCTGAAGCCGGCTTTAACTTAACAGTTTTTTATGGTAAAGATGCTGAGTGGGCAGATGTGGTAAATGCCTGCCGGCGCTACCCAATGTTTTCCGAAAGACAGGTGGTGCTTATAAAAGAAGCCCAGCAAATGAAAGACATAGAAAAGCTGGAAGGGTATGTAGATAATGCACTGAAAAGCACCATATTGGTAGTTGGTTACAAAGATAAAAAAGTAGATGCCCGAAAAACCTTTGGTAAAAAATTAAAAGCCACAGCAGAGATACTCACCACAAAAAAAATGTGGGATAATGAGTTGCCAAAATGGGTAAGCACTCTCATAAATCAAAAAGGGTTTACTTGCGATGCAAAGGCTTTACAGTTATTGGTAGAGCATGTGGGTAACGATTTGGGGCGGTTAAATAACGAGATTGAAAAAACAGTTATTAACCTAAAAGACCGAAAAAATATTACGGTAGATGATATAGAGAATTACGTAGGTATTAGTAAAGAATATAATACACTAGAACTGCAAAATGCCCTTACCAGCCGTAACCTTACCAAATGTTTGCAGATTATACAATATTTTGAAAGCAACCCAAAAGCGAACCCCATTCAATTAGTTTTACCAACGCTTTACAGTTTTTTTAGTAAAGCCTATCTAATATTTGGTGCCAATACCAACGACGAAAACGAACTGGCCCGAATGCTGGGCTACAACAGCACTTATGGCATCTATTTTAAAGATTTGGTTGGCTGCGCTAAAAACTACCGGCAAAAAGGAGTGGAGCAGGCTTTATTATTACTCCACGAGTACAATCTTAAAAGTATAGGCATTGGCAGCACGGGCGTTAGCGATGCAAGTTTAATGAAAGAGATGGTTGTAAAAATGATAAGCTGACGATGATTAAAACGATCCGTAGCTCATAATTTCAAGTAGTGTTTAATTAGATGAATTAAAAAAAACTAAATGCAGAATTGATATAACGGATGTAATTTTCTATATAAAAATGCCCTGAAACTTTCAGGGCATTTTTGTATCTGTTAGTGTAGATCTATAGATTAGGCAAATTGCTTACGGATAATATTTAGAGCGCCGCCCGCCTTAAACCATTCTATCTGCTGTTCATTGTAAGTATGATTGGCAAGAATGGTTTCGCTGCTGCCATCGGCATGGTTCAATACTAGTTCTAACGGCACATTTGGTGCGAAAGTGGTTAAGCCATTGATGTCGATAATATCATCTTCCATTATCTTATCATAATCGGCTTTATCGGCAAATGTGAGGCCGAGCATACCTTGTTTTTTAAGATTGGTTTCGTGTATACGGGCAAAAGATTTTACCAGTACAGCACGTACACCAAGGTGGCGTGGTTCCATGGCTGCATGTTCTCTCGATGAACCTTCGCCATAGTTTTCGTCGCCCACCACAATGCTGCCAATGCCTTGGGCTTTGTAAGCACGTTGGGTGGCGGGTACAGGGCCGTAAACACCAGTCAACTGGTTTTTTACGTTATCGGTTTTTTCGTTAAAGAAATTTACCGCACCAATCAGCATGTTGTTACTAATGTTATCCAAATGGCCACGAAATTTTAACCAAGGGCCGGCCATGCTAATATGATCGGTTGTGCACTTGCCTTTTGCTTTAATCAATAGTTTCAATCCTTTAAGATCCACGCCTTCCCATGCTGTAAACGGATCCAGCAATTGCAGGCGTTTGCTTTCTGGCGAAACAGCAACTATCACACAGCTGCCATCTTCGGCAGGTGCCTGAAAACCGGCATCTTCTACAGCAAAACCCAACAGTGGCAATTCGAAGCCGGTTGGTGCATCCAGCATTACCTGTTCGCCTTTATCGTTGGTTAAAGAATCTGTTAAAGGATTAAAATTAAGATTGCCAGCAATGGCTAAAGCGGTTACAATTTCTGGGCTGCC
>JAYUOV010000271.1:0-9097 GCA_043760535.1 Chitinophagaceae bacterium | reverse complement strand
AAACAGAAAAACAAGAGTAAAAAGAAAATAACATATTAAAATAAAATTGTAACTTAAAATGCGGCACTTACAAAATATGGGTTTTTAGAGATGCCCTTATATTATACTGCCCTGATAGAAAATGGCAAAATGGCGCCACAAGAATTACACCACCACAAAATTGAGAAGTTTTTTGATAGTAGAAGGCAGTTGTTATATTACCATTGCCCACCAGGTACATCATTTAATACTTGGTAATTATTTGGCTATACCACTTCATGTAAACCATTATTTAAAGATTATTCCCAACATTCCTTGCAAAGTGATAGTGCAAAGAATAGCCGCCTAATGGCTACATTAAAAAGAGGCTACCCAAAAAGGTAGCCTCTTTTTAATATATAAAATGCTGGCTTATACTAATTCGTTAGCCGTTTTTACAGTATAGTATTGCCATTTATTATGGCCGCCCTGCTTACCCCATTAACTCCACGCTGCGGCTAATAAAAGAAGTAAGATCGTTACCCTTTAACATGCCCTGGCTTAGCATGGCCAAATCTAACAAGTTTTTAACCAGTTTCTCTTGTTTGGCAGTATCGGCTTCGGCCAGTATTTGCTGCTGTATTGGGTGGTTACCGTTAATGGTAAAATTAATTTCGTCGGGCATTTGAGCGTAGAAGCCCATCATGCCACTATTGCCTGCCACGCTTGCCATATCCTTCATTCTACGCATAAATTCTGGGCGGGTAGCTATTACTGGTGCGGCATCGGCACTTAATCCTTTTACCTCAATATTGCTGGTGGTATTGGCAATATTCGCTTTGAACAATTCTTGTATTTTATCGGCATCGTCTTTACTCAGTACGCTGTCATTCTGCTCGTTTTTATCTACCAGGTTTTCGGCAATATCGGCATCCACACGGGTAAACTGTACATTTTCAAATTTGCTTTCCATTTGGCCTATCCAGCTTGCATCTATCAGGTCGTTCAGTTGCACTACATAAATGCCTTTGGCTTTTGCAGCTTTTATATAAGAGTCTTGCTGTATAGCATCCGTGGTGTAGATGATCACCGTTTTGCCGTCCTTGTTTTTCTGTAAATTTTCTACGGCAAACTTGTATTCTTCTATGGTAAAAAACTTCTTGCTTTCCACATCCTGCATTACCAAAAAGCTCTTGGCCTTGTCGAAAAACTTGTCGTCGGTCATCATACCATACTTCACAAAAAGGCCCAGGCTTTCCCATTTTTCTTCAAAAGACGGACGGTCGTTCCGAAAAATTTCATCCAGCTTATCGGCCACTTTTTTAGTGATGTAGCTGTTGATTTTTTTTACATTGGCATCGCCTTGCAGGTAGCTCCGGCTTACGTTTAGCGGTATATCCGGGCTATCTATAACGCCTTGCAGCATCATCATAAATTCCGGAACAATATCTTTTACTTCATCGGTTACAAATACCTGATTGCTGTACAGTTGAATCTTATCTTTTTGTATTTCGTAGCTGTGCTTAATCTTAGGGAAATATAGAATACCGGTAAGGTTAAATGGATAATCTACATTGAGGTGAATCCAGAACAAAGGCGTTTCGTTCATCGGGTACAGCTCTTTGTAAAAACTCTCGTAGTCTTCTTTGGTAAGGTCGGCAGGCTTGCGGGTCCAAGCAGGGTTGATGTTGTTAATCGGCTTAATTTCATCTACCTCTGTAACCTCGGCTCCATCTTCTGCCTTAGTAACAGTGGGTGCTTTTTGCTCCTCGTTTACATCTTCAAAAAAAATGGGTACGGGTAAAAACTTACAGAACTTTTCCAGAATGCCGGTAATACGCCATTTATCTAAAAACGCTTCACTGTCTTTATCTACGTGCATAACTATTTCGGTACCCCGGTCGGTTTTGGGGCTGTCTTCCAGGGTATATGCCGGGCTGCCATCGCACTCCCAACGTACGGCTTGTGCATCTTCTTTAAAGCTTTTGGTTATTACTTCTACCTTTTCGCTAATCATAAAAGAGCTGTAAAACCCAAGGCCAAAATGACCGATAATATTAGCTTCGTTTTGTCCTTTATATTTTTCTAGAAACTCTTCGGCTCCACTAAAAGCCACCTGATTCAGGTACTTATCCACCTCCTCACCCGTCATACCAATACCCTGGTCGGCAATGGTGATGGTTCTCTTTTCAGCATCCAAACGTACTGTAATTTTAGGTGTGCCCAGTTCGCCTTTAAATTCGCCTATTCCGGCTAGGGTCTTTAGTTTTTGCGTAGCATCTACTGCATTGCTCACCAGTTCACGAATAAAAATTTCGTGGTCGCTGTACAAAAATTTCTTAATAATCGGGAAGATGTTTTCGGTCTGTACCCGGATGTTTCCTGTTGCCATTTTAATTTACGATTTACGATTTACGATTTTAAACCAAGTGTTATTGCCCGCCTGTGCCGTCAAATGGCGGTGTGGCAATTTTCAACAATTCATCAACCTGTAATTTATTTTATAAAACCAGCAGTAGTAATGCTGTTGGGCCACATTGGCGAACGTTTATACGTTCGGCAATGTGGCTTCATGGAGGTACTAAAGCCTAGCTACAAATCTTGCCCACCAAATAAGATGCCACGGCATAGATGCCTGACATTTTTGCAAGAAGAAGGGCCTAATTAATAATGCCCAAAGACAATTTGTGTATTTTTTGGACCCATTACAAATAGAATGTCCTTAGATTTAGCATCTATTATTTCGGCTATAAAATTTTTCTTACACTCATTTGGCGTATCGCCTTCTACATTTTTTGCAGCCACCACATCTTTAGCACCAGTGGCTGTAAGCGTAAAAAAATAGTAAACTTAGATAGATACCTGCGGCACAATCCTTTTGTAACTGCCGAACTTTTAGAGGTAACAAACAGCTACGTTACATTTTTAGTGAACCGAAATATTTTTTTCTTTTAGATTTAAACAATAAAAGCTCCTGTAAAAAAAGATTTGTACGTAACCCTAAACCACATGCTACAAACATTTAAGCATTCAAGAATTAGCCAACACTACCCAACGCACCAAGCTAGGCACTTTTGCAAGACACACAAAGCCTACACACAAAAGCCTGGCTTGCAAAAGTGCCTGCCTTGTGCCAAGGCACAGCCAACCCACCACCCCACAAACAGACAAAGTGAAATTTTGCACCGGCATTAATGTAAATTCGGAACTTACAAAGAAAAAAAACAAAGAATGTTTGAACAGACTTTTAAAAATATAGACGACATACCGCACAAGGACACAGGTTGTGGTAGTGAACTGGACTATGTAGAGCAGACTTCTTGGGTTTTGTTCCTCAAATATTTGGACGACTTAGAGAAGGACAAAGCCACAGCAGCCGAACTAAGCGGCAAGACTTACACAAACATTATTGTAAAAGAATTTCAGTGGACAGTTTGGGCAACGCCAAAGCTTCGACAAGCTCAGCTAACAAACGGAAAGGTGAGTGAGCGTGCCCAACTAGACCACCACAAAGCATTAACAGGTGACGACCTAAAAAATTTTGTGGACCTTAAATTATTTCCCTATCTCAAAAAAATTAAGACGGATGCCGAAAGTGCCGACACCATTGAATACAAAATTGGTGAGATTTTTAGCGAACTAAAAAACCGCATACAAAGCGGCTACAATTTGCGTGAGGTAATAAACCGCATTGACGAATTGCGTTTTAGAACCCACGCTGAAAAGCACGAAATGAGCCACTTGTATGAGGACAAGATTAAAAATATGGGCAACGCAGGGCGTAACGGTGGAGAATACTACACGCCACGAGCTTTGATAAAAACCATTGTAAAAGTGGTAGCCCCCGAAATAGGAAATAAAATTTATGATGGGGCAGTAGGTTCAGCAGGTTTTTTGGTGGAAGCGTTTGAATATTTGACTGCGACAGGCTCAGCCACCAAAAGCGGACTTTCTACCAAAGACTGGGAAATTTTACAGAAAAAAACTTTTTACGGAAAAGAGAAAAAATCATTGGCTTACATCATTGGCACAATGAATATGATTTTGCACGGAGTGGAAGCACCAAACATTGTGCATACAAATACACTTGCTGAAAACATTGCCGACATACAGGAAAAAGACCGTTACGATATTGTGTTGGCCAATCCGCCATTTGGAGGAAAAGAAAGAGCCGAAGTGCAGCAAAACTTCCCAATAAAAACGGGCGAAACCGCCAGTTTTTATTGCAACACTTTATTAAGATTATGAAAGCAGGCGGCAAAGCAGGTGTAGTAATTAAAAACACATTTTTGAGCAATACCGACAATGCCTCTGTGAGTTTGCGAAAGTTACTACTTGAAAACTGCAACCTGCATACCGTATTGGATTTGCCGGGTGGAACATTTACAGGTGCAGGTGTAAAAACCGTAATGTTGTTTTTTGAAAAAGGTTCTTCCACTAAAAAGGTTTGGTTTTACCAACTGAACTTAGATAGAAATTTAGGAAAAGGAAATCCATTGAATGAAAAAGATTTGGCTGAATTTGTTGAACTGCAAAAACTTGCCCTGAGCGGAGCCGAAGGGACTGCAGAAAGCGAAAACTCTTGGAGCATTGCAATAAAAGATATTGATACAAAAACGTTTGACCTAAGTGCCAAAAATCCTAACAAAAAAGAAGAAGCCGCTTTGCGCCAGCCGCAGGAAATTTTGGAGGAAATGAAAGCCTTGGATGAAGAAAGTGCTTTGATAATGGATAGTTTACAATTGATAATTGACAACTAATGAAAGAGAACATAATTAAAGATAAGTCCTTTGCTTTTGCTTTGAGAATTGTAAAAGCGTATCAGTTTCTTTCAGAGAAAAAGGAATATGTATTGAGCAAACAAATGCTTAGAAGTGGAACGGCTATAGGTGCAATGGTTCGTGAAGCAGAACAGGCAGAAAGCAATGCAGACTTTGTTCATAAACTGGCAATTGCATTAAAGGAAGCTAACGAAACTGAATATTGGATTGAACTTATTACACAATCTAATTATATAGAAGAGAAAATAAGTGTATCTCTAAAAAGCGATTTATTAGAAATCCTGAAACTACTTACAGCAATTATCAAATCAACGAAGAACAATGCAAAAAAATAATTATCCATTGTCAATTGTCCATTATCAATTATTTACGAATTCAATTTTGGAACTGATATGAAAAATTTAGATAAACAAAGTTTAGAAAATGCCTACCGCTTATTTGAAACAGGCGATATAGACAACATAGAAATTGGCACAACCAAAGGCTTACAACATTTACATAAATACCTGTTTGATGGACTGTTTGATTTTGCAGGTAAAATACGAACCCACAACATTTCAAAAGGCGGTTTTCGTTTTGCTACTGCTTTGTATTTGGAAGATATTTTGGCAAAGGTGGAATTGATGCCTGAAAATACATTTGAAGAAATAATTACCAAATATGTAGAAATAAATATTGCCCACCCTTTTATGGAAGGCAACGGCCGAACGATGAGAATATGGCTGGATATGATTTTGAAACACCGCTTGCGAAAATTGGCAAACTGGCAGTTTGTAAGCAAAACGCTTTACCTGGAAGCAATGGAACGCAGTCCTATTAATGATTTAGAATTACGCACCTTACTTGTAGCTAATTTAACGGACGACATAAACAACCGAGATGTTATTTTTAAAGGCATAGAACAATCTTACTATTATGAAGGATATGAAAAAGGAGGCGATGACAATGGATAATGGACAATTGAAAATTGAAAATAAAAAACTGGCAACGGGTGATAATAATTATCCATTGTCAACTGTCAATTATCAATTAAAAAAGGGTTGGGAAATAAAAGAATTAGGTGATGTCATTGAAATAAAAAATGGCAAAAACCAACAATCAGTATTATCAGAAACTGGTAAATATAAAATTATGGGTAGTGCTGGAAATGTAATGGGCTACGCAAATGATTTTATTTGCGAAGCAGGCACAACAATTATTGGTCGGAAGGGCAACATTAGTAAGCCAATTTACATTGATGAAAGATTTTGGAATGTTGATACTGCCTTTGGATTTTATCCAAAAAATGAAACCGAAATAGACAAGAGACTTATATACTATTTATGCTTGGGAATTGATTTCCAAAGTATGAATAGAGGAACAACTATACCAAGTTTGGTTAAATCCGAACTTCAAAAAATTCCAATTTATTTTCCAAAATCTCTTCCCGAGCAACAACGCATCATAGCCATATTAGATGAAGCCTTTGCCGCCATAGCCAAGGCAAAAGCCAATGCCGAACAAAACCTCAAAAACGCCAAACAACTTTTTGAAAGTTACTTACAAGGAGTGTTTGAAAATAAAGGAGAGCGTTGGAAAGAAAAACTATTAGGAGAAGTATGTGAGTTTACACAAGGGATTCAACGAGATGTAAAACTTCAAAGTGAAAATCAAAAAAGCAATCAAGTTCGCTTTCTAAGAATAGTTGATTTTACCCAAGGAAACGAACCACCACGTTACATTGATAATCCTGGTGATAAATACATTCTTAATTCAAATGATGTTTCACTTGTTAGATATGGTGCATCAACAGGTTTTGTTTGCAGAGGATTAGAAGGAGCATTGGCAAATAATTTATTCAGAGTAATTCCAAAATCAAAAAAAGCAATTACCAATGATTTTCTATTTATCTATTTAACAGCACCAGTTTTTCAAAATGTAATTAAAGAAAGTATGAATGGTGCAGCAATGCCAGCAATAAGTTTCGGCTTAATTAAAGATATTCCATTTCCCATAATCTCAATTGAGGAACAACAAACCATCGTTGAAAAACTTGATGCCTTATCCATCGAAACCAAAAAATTAGAAGCCATTTATCAGCAAAAAATAAATGATTTAGAAGAGCTTAAAAAATCCGTTTTGCAGAAGGCGTTTAGTGGAGAATTAAAAGTGTCAGAATCAGGATTGGCAGGATTAAAAGATGAACAGGATTCTTAAATTGAAAAAATAAAATATGACATTAGATGAAATAACATATAAAATCAATGGTTGTGCAATGAAAGTTCACAATACTTTGGGAAATGGCTTTCAAGAAGTGATTTATCAACGCTGTCTTGCTATTGAATTGAGAAAAGTAGGGCTTGTTTTTCAAAGAGAGAAAGAACAAACAATTTTTTATGAAGGCGAAGAAGTTGGAACTCGAAGAGTGGATTTTATTATTGAAGGAAAAGTAATTGTAGAATTGAAAGCAATAATTAATTTGGAAGATGTGCATTTAGCACAAGCAAAAAACTATGTGGTGGCTTATGATTATGAAATTGGATTATTAATAAATTTTGGTTCTACTAGTTTGCAATACAAAAAAGTATTTCATCCTGTAAAACATCCTCTAAATCCTAAAATTAAGTAAATCAAGATTCCGACAATGAACGACCAACAACTCATAGAATTAGTAAACGAATTGGTGAAACAGTCTACCGAAAGTGAGTGGGTTGAGTTTAAACTCAATTTCCATTCGGAACAGGAAATTGGCGAACGAATTTCTGCATTGGCAAATGGTGCAGCTATTCATAATCAAGAATTTGGGTATTTGGTGTTTGGCATAGAAGACAAAACACACATTATAAAAGGCACAACTTTTAAACCCAAACAACACAAAAAAGGCAATGAAGAACTGGAGCATTGGCTGGCACAACGCCTCGACCCAAGAATAGATTTTCGCATTCATGAATTTGCTTATGATACCACTCGGCAAATTTCCATTTTTGTAATTCCTGCAGCCCAAAATCGCCCAGTAGATTTCTTTCATAATTCCTATATCAGAGTTGGAAGCATTACCCGAAAACTTTCGGAATTTCCCGAAAAGGAAGCTAAAATTTGGCGTAAAAAATCAAAACCTTATGAGCAGGAAATAGCAAAAGACAATTTGAATGCAAGCGATGTTATTCGTTTGTTGAGTACCGAAACGTACTTTGATTTAATGAAATTGCCTTATCCATCCAATCAAAATGGAGTAATTGAAAAATTTATTACTGAAAATTTGGTGGTTAAATCTCGTGGCTATGCCATTACCAATCTTGGAGCAATTTTGTTTGCAAAGAGTTTGCCCGACTTTGAAACGGTGGAACGCAAATCGGTTCGTGTAATAGTGTATAAAGGTAAAAACAAAGTAGAAACGGTTCGTGAACAAATTGTAGCTAAGGGTTATGCTTTAGGGTTTTTAGGTTTGGTAGATTGGATAAATAGCCAATTGCCAGCAAACGAAGAAATAGGAAAAGCATTGCGGAAAGAGTCACGAATGTACCCCGAAATAGCTATTAGAGAATTAGTGGCAAACGCCCTTATCCATCAAGATTTAGCAGTAAAAGGGTTTCCAATGATAGAAGTGTTTAGCGACAGAATAGAAATTTCAAATCCTGGAAATCCACTCATTACACCTGATAGATTTATTGACTCTTATATTTCGAGAAACGAAAAATTGGCAGATTTAATGAGACGAATGGGATTTTGCGAAGAAAAAGGAAGCGGATTAGATAAGGTTATTTTTTACAATGAATTGTATCAGTTACCTCCTATAAATGTAATTACCGATGAAAACCGAACTCGGGTTACAATTTTCAGTTACAAAACACTGAATGATTTAGATAAAAAAGAAAAAATAAGGGCGTGCTATCAACATGCCTGTCTAAAATTGGTGTCTAATGAAAAAATGACTAATCAAAGTTTAAGAGAACGATTTCAAATTGAAGACCGCAACTATCCTATTGCATCTCGTATTATTCGTGATGCTTTAATGGAAAAAGTAATTAAAGAAGATGACCCTGAAAGTAAATCACGAAAATATGCAAGCTATGTTCCCTTTTGGGCTTAAAATCTTATGTAATGGTTATGTAACTACTATTGCATCTTCGATACTTAAATCATTGAAAATCAATATTTTTTTATGTAATGGTTATGTAATAGCTGAGTGCCTTTTTTTTGATGGTTATTTGACAACTTCCAAAATCTTATGTGATGGTCATGTGATTACAGGCAATTTCTTATTTGATGGTTATTTGATTTGCAGGATTCAACTCATAAATGCAACTTTTTCATTCATGAATAATTTATTAAATACTTGATTGGGTGTTTCAAAGTTATGTCGTTTTCTTGGCCTGTTG
>JAYUOV010000270.1:0-27688 GCA_043760535.1 Chitinophagaceae bacterium | reverse complement strand
GAGTTCCTGTAAAACCTATGTATGTAGCATTGGGTAAAGCATCCCGCATATATTTGGCGAAGCCATACGCAATACGTTCACCAATTTTTTCTTTGGTTTCCTTGTCTTTTACTTCTTTTATTGATGCTTCAAAACCGTATTGTGTTCTGTGGGCTTCGTCTGCTATTACTACAATATTTTTGCGTGCTGAAAGTTGTTCGTAAACCGATTTTTGGTCTTCGGGCCCGCCTGCGGAACGGGCAGGTAAAAATTTCTGAATGGTGGCAAAGACAATTCCACCGCTTGCCACTTTTAGTAATTCCTTTAAATGCTCTCTGTCTTTGGCTTGAACTGGTTCTTGTCTTAGTAATTGTTTTGAGTTGGCAAATGTGTCAAATAATTGGTCGTCCAAATCATTTCGGTCGGTAATGACTAAAATGGTTGGGTTTTGCATTTTATGTTCTGTAATCAGTTTGCCCGAATAAAAAACCATACTCAAACTTTTGCCCGAGCCTTGTGTATGCCAAACTACACCGCCTTTTTTGTCTCCGTTAGCTCCCGATGCAATAATGGAAGATTGCACCGCTTTGTTTACTGCATAATATTGATGATATGCCGCTAATTTCTTAACGGTTTCTATTTGTGTAATGCCTGTTTTGACATCTTCTTTTTTGCTTTTTTCAAATACAATGAAATTGCGAACTAAATCTAAAAGAGTAGAATGGTTCAGCATTCCTTTTAGTAGAATTTCTAACTGTGGAATAAATCGTGATGCTAATCTTGGTTCTTCATCTCCCAATTTATACTCTTTATTTCTCCCAGCTTCTATTTCTCTTTTTAACCAAGTTCTGCCAAACCCAGTTTTCAAATCACTTTCCCTCTTTACTGCTTCATCTCTTGTAGCGTAAACTTCATAATGTATAATTCTTTTAGCTTTATGCGTCCGAGTCCAATCTGCACCTTTTCCGTTCAAGTGTTCTAAAAATCTTTTTTCTAAATCTTCGGTTTGCCCTTTATAAAATGTGCTATCTTCACATTCAATAACATATACAAAAAAGCTTCCTTTTTTGCCCTCTGCTGTTTTTCTGCCTGTGCGTTGCACGCAGACAGGCCATGTCATAAAACGGCTGTAACCTGCCGAAACACTTCCTGCCTTGCATTCCATTCCGTCAGATATTACGCAAATGGCATTGTAAGTAAATAAACTTGGAATTGTTGATTTGTATGTCTGCAATTGGTCAAACGCTTTTCGCATTGTGGCGTTTTCGTCTGCTGCATTTTTTAATTCAATTACTACCAATGGCAAACCATTTACAAACAGCAACACATCGGGTCTTTTGTTTTGGTTTTTCTCTACAATTGTGTATTGATTAACGCATAAAAATTCATTGTTCAATGGGTTTTCAAAATCCATCAAAGCCACTTCATAACTGCGTTCAAAACCGTCTTGCTGATAAGGGATTTTTACTTTTTCAACTAATAGCTGATGAAAGGTTTCGTTGTTATGCAACAATTCAGGCGAGTAAATCCGTAATACTTTTTGTATTGCCTGTTCTTGTGCATCGTGGGGAATATTAGGATTAAGCACCGCAACCGATTTGCGTAAACGGTCAACCAAAACAATTTGTTCAAAGTTTTCTCTTTCTGCTTGCTCTGCACCGGGTGCAATAGCCAAGCCATGAACATACTCCCAACCCATAGATTGAAGCACTTCAATAGCAAAGGTTTCTATTTTATCTTCTGTTATTGGTTTCATTTCGTATAAAATTTATCATCATTCCATTTTGTAGGATTGTTTATTATATAATTTGAAATCGTTTGATATGATTGTTCATTGCGGATAATGTGTTCGTGGTAATTACGTTGCCACAATTTGCCCATCGTTTCATTTTTTGATTTATAAATATTCAAACATCCATTTGCCACCAATGATTTGTATGCACCTACAATATCGGATACCGTAGGGGCGGGGCTTGCCCCTGCCCTGATATTGTCAACCGCCCCATTTTGGGCAATTTCATCATTTTGGGCAACCGAATTATTTTGGGCAACCGCAAGGGTTGCCCCTACATTGTTTAACACAATAATGCCGTGCATATGATTGGGCATTATTTGAAATACATCCAATTCAAAATTGGTAAACCGTTCCGTCAATTTTATCCATTCGTTATATGCAATCTCCCCCAATTCATTCAATATCATTGTCGGGGCTATCCCTTGCGGTTGCCCTTTATCGTTTTGGGCAGGGGCAAGCCCAGCCCTTACTCTTACCTCCCCACTCATCAACTTGGGCAACAAAGCATCTCGGGTTTGGGTTAGGGTGCGGATTTGGATTTGGTTAGATTTTATTTTTTGAAAATATGGTTCTACGATTTTGTGATATTCTTTTATTTTGTCAATTGAATTTGGAATTTCAATATCCTTGATTAATTCTTGACTAATATTTTGTTGTGCTGACCCACCTGCTAAACCGATTAAATTTTGTTTGTTGGATTTGGTTAGGATAAACAAAAATGTATATGGAAAATTCTCGTTTGGAATTAAACCACATACAGCTTGGTTACAAGTTGCAGGTTCTGCAAGTATGGCGTATTCGCCAACAGTAGCTCCATACATTGCTATCAAGATTGTATTTGTTGGAAACAATTTAGCAGATGAATTTTTGACAGCATCATCTGTAACTTTCTCTTCAGTATCAAAGATAAAACTTCCTTGTAATTCTTTTGACTTAACCCATTTGATTGTTCCGTTTTGGTAATATCCCATTTTGGAACGTGAGGGTGTGCCACCAGATGATGTTTTTATAACATCTCCAAGTCTTACAGCATTACTCTCCTCTGCTTCCTCCACAAACCACTGTCTAAAAAGCGTTTCAGCTAATTCCTCTAAGGTTTTGTTTTGGCGGTGTAGCAGGTCTATTTTATCATCTAAACTGCTAAGGATAGTGGCAATGGCGGTTTGTTCTTTATAATTTACCCAAGGTATTTCAGTTGCTAAAATTAGTTCAGGACTTAAATTAGGCTGTCCACTGCCAGAGCCTGTATTGAAAAGTAAATCTTGATACTTATCGGATGTCAAAAGGTAATATAGGTAATCAATATTGATGTTTTTTTCATCACAAATAAATTTACCAACTCGTTGGTTTAAAAGGGCTTTTTCACCTTCCTTAATTTTTAATTTCCCAACTCTACCGACACTTCCTTGTCCTGTCATTGCGATTAAAACGTCATTATTTGACAAAAGATATTTTGCCACTTTTTCATTAATAAGCTTTTCTAAAACAAAATCCCCATCATCATCAATTGTAACATTTCGATTTTGAATATTACCTATTTTTATTAGCGGAATACCAATGTTACCATAGTCAGAACTTTTAAATGCATAACCAGATAAAAAAGTGCAACCAATTTCCTTTAATATTTTATCTACCCACCTACTATACAACTCAATTCCCACTCTATCAATATGGTCTTTTAAGTCAGGTTCTTTTATAGTGTAGTAATTTATCAAATCAATTTTATGGGTAATTCCTTTTTTTTCAAACGCCACACTCATTGCAATAATATCATCGGTATTTAGGTCTTGTCCTTTTATGGCAATATCAATATCGCTATCAGGGCGGTAATTGCCTTTGGCTCTGCTACCAAACACAAGGGCTTTGTCCACTTTTGGGTGTTGCTCAAAAACAGCTATCAGTTTATCAATAATATGTTGCTCTAATCCAAATTTCATTCGGTATTGTCTTGGTTAAAAAGGTTTTTCTCTTCATTTATTTTTTCTAACTGCAAACGAGTTTCTAACTGAATAAACAAACCGTGGTAAGTATCTAAAATATTTTCGGCAATATCGTCTGCGGTTTCGCCATCGTAACTGTGAGATGTTAAATCACGGGATTTTTTCATTGCTTTCCATACTTCGTCGCCTTTAATGATGCCATCTGCCAAAGCCTGTTCAATAATTACATTAGGTCCACCATTGTCGTTAGGTCGGTTGTGGTGTCGCAAATAATCTTGCAAGGTTTTCCAAGCTAAATCAAACGTAAATTCAGAGCCTTGTATCAAACCTTGTTGCTCCAAATCAGAAAGGTCTCTTTCTTCTGCTAAAGTCGCTGCTTCGCCAAGCCTTGCCAATGCTTTACGGTAATTATTAAACCGTTGTATCCAGCGTATATCTTCGTTAGACATTGATAGGTAATTTTATTTTAGATAAATTTTCAGCAATCTTTTTATTTAGTTCTGTTTCTTCAGCAATTTGTTTTTCCAGTTCTGTTTTCAAAGAAGTAAAGCGTTCTACAAAATCAAAATCATCATCTTCGTCAGCCAAACCAACGTATCTGCCCGGGGTTAAAACATAATTGAGTTTTGCTACTTCTTCAATGGTGGCAACTTTGCAAAAGCCCGCCACATCTCCATAATTTCCGTCTGGATTTCTCCAGTTGTGGTAAGTGCCTGTAATCAATGCAATATCATCTTCGCTTAAATCTCTGTTTTTGCGGTTTATCAAAAAACCCATATTTCTTGCATCAATAAATAGGATTTCATTTTCACGTTTTCTAAAACCACCATTGGTTTTGTTGCGTGATAGAAACCATAAGCAAGCTGGTATTTGAGTATTTAAAAACAGTTTGGTTGGTAGGTTTACAATACAATCAACCAATCCTTTTTCAACCAATGCTTTTCTTATTTCACCTTCGCCAGTTGTGTTTGTAGTCAAAGCACCTTTAGACAAAACAAAACCTGCTTGCCCTGTTGGTGCTAAATGATATAAGAAATGTTGTATCCAAGCATAGTTGGCGTTTCCTGTGGGTGGTGTTAGTTTTTCGCCTAATACTTTCCATCTTGCATCATCACGCAAAAGTTCGCCACTCCAATCGCTGTCGTTAAACGGTGGGTTGGCAATAATGTAATCGGCTTTCAAATCTTTGTGAGCATCATTTAAAAAAGAACCTTCGTTGTTCCATTTCACATTGCTACTATCAATTCCACGAATTGATAAATTCATTTTTGCCAAACGCCAAGTAGTTTGGTTGCTTTCTTGTCCGTAAATAGAAATGCGGTCTGTTGGATTTAATGATAATCCAGTCTTGCCTTTTTTCTTGTAATTATCTTGATGTGATTTGATGAATTTTTCGCTTTGCACAAACATACCACCACTACCGCAACAAGGGTCAAATACTCGTCCTTCATAAGGTTCAAGCATTTCAACCAACAGTTTTACAACGCTTTGGGGTGTGTAAAATTGACCCCCTTTTTTGCCTTCTGCTAATGCAAATTCACCCAAGAAAAACTCAAATACTTGTCCTAATAAATCTTTGCTTTGTGCTTCTTTTGTTCCTAAAGTTGCTGAACCTACAAGGTTTACAAGTCCGCCCAAACTGGCTTTGTCCAATTTTTCTTGTGCAAATACTTTTGGTAAAACTCCACGCAAAGAAGGATTGTCTTTTTCAATAGCATCCATTGCATCATCAATGTCTTTACCAATGGTCGGCTGTGTTGCTCTGCCTTGTATATAAGTCCAACGAGCCATAACAGGAACAAAAAATATTTTGTCTGCCAAGTATTCGTTTTTGTCTTCGGGGTCCGCACCGTCACTTTTTTGAGCAACTAATTTTTGATATTGTTCTTCAAATGCGTCTGATATATATTTCAGGAATATCAAACCTAAAGCAACGTGTTTGTATTCCGCAGCATCCATATTTTTACGGAGCTTGTCGGCTGCTTTCCAGAGTTTTTTCTCTAAAGGTTCTTCCTGTTCTGTTTTAGCCATTATGTTTTATTAAGATTATAATTCTTTGGCAAGATACTTTTTATATGCCTATTGTCCTCCATAAATAGGTCTAAAAACCCCGCTGTCCACAGCTGGCGTGGTGGCTGGGCTTTGGTGTTCAATGCTATTTTGTTGAAGTGTAGAACAAATGATGATAAATATTCGTCGGCCGGTAAGCGGTGAGCTGTGCGTTGGCACATGGCAGGCTTTTTTGCAAGGTTGGCTTTTGTGTGTTGGCTTTGTATGCCTTGCAAATGTGCCCGACTTGGTGCGTTGGGTAGTGTAGGCAAAGCAATAGATGCTTTTATTTGTGTATAATACTCAATAGGTTGCCGTACACCTGTAACATTTCCGAAACCACTGCCCAATAAGATCTGGCTGGTATTTTATGTAAATATTATTTTCTGCTTTTTCTGCTTTTGTAACAAACACACAAAATTAATAATACGTAGCATCTTTAGGTAGCCCTACTTTTTCATCGTTTATAAAAACATAGTTTCCATTTTCTTTTAAAAACTGGGTTAGCATAAATATGAATAAAAGCACTTGTGTATTATTGATCTTTTTTTTACAAGCTTTTAAAATAATTGTACGCTAATAAATACATGGCGTTATTGAGCAGTACATTGCTATTTAATAAATTCTGCTATGGTAAAGGTTTTACTGATAGTGGCTTTTTGCATAAACGGTTTATAATACCAAGTTTAAAAAAGATTGCCCTACGGGTGATGACCCCATTTTGTGCAGCTTATAAGATGCAGGTGCTACATTTAAATTAGAACAAGATTGGGTTAGAGTTATGTATTAGAGAGCACAGTGGTTTAGTTATTACTTTTGTTAAAAAAAATAGTTGAATGGTTAAAAAATTAAGCTATTACTGCTTCCTAAACCTTGATATTACAACCTAGTGCCTTTTAATTTAAATTTGTTTTAAAATGTACAAATACGTCCACCACTTTATGCACACACACCCCCCTGTAACAAAAAGCATTTTAGCGTAGCCTCCAAACCAGAATTAAAGTATAATGAATTTCGCATACCCTTATTTGCTCTCTTTACTGGCACTGTTACCAGTGCTGTATTGGCTTGCTAAAAAAAGAGAACAGCAACAAACAGCCGGCCTTCTTTTTAGTGATGTAAGAAAATTACCCATTGAAAAAAACTGGAAACTTAGGCTGAGAAATATGCTACTATTTATTCGCCTAGTGGCATTAGGCTGCTGCATAGTAGCACTGGCAAGGCCGCAGCTTAAAAATGATATTGAAATTACCGATGGCCAAGGCATAGACATAGTGTTGTGTATAGATGTAAGCGGCAGTATGCTAGCACAGGATTTTAAACCCGACCGTATGGGAGCTGCCAAAAATGTGGCTTTAGATTTTATAGAAAGCCGCAAAGGCGACCGTATTGGACTGGTTGTTTTTAGCGGCGAAAGCTTTGCCATGTGTCCGCTTACTACAGATAAGGCGGTGCTGAGAACACAAATACAAAATATACAAAATGGGATACTAAGCGATGGTACAGCCATAGGCAGCGGCCTTGCTTCTGGGGTAGATAGGCTTAAAGGCAGCACCTCTAAAAGCAAGGTAATTATACTGCTTACCGATGGTGAAAATACTGGCGGCCTCATAGATCCGCAAACGGCTAAAGAGCTGGCTAAAACCTTTGCCGTAAGGGTTTATACCATTGGTGTAGGCACCAAAGGCATGGCACCTACACCTTACCAAACACCACTTGGTGTACAAATGGTAAACGAAAAAGTAAGCATAGACGAAGTGCTGCTACAACAAATTGCAACAGAAACCAATGGCCAATATTACCGTGCTACAGATAATGCAGAACTGCAAAACATTTATGCATCCATAGATAAACTGGAAAAATCAAAGGTGGAAAGCACTACATTCAGAAAAAAAACCGAGCAATTTCACCCATGGGTATTAGCGGCCTTGCTGTTGGTATTTTTAGAGCTTGGGTTACGTTTTAGCGTTTTCCGTAAGTTTCCGTAAGCATTTTTAGGCTGTAAAAACATTGTTTCTCTATCTTCAACTTTTACCTACACTTTCT
Source organism: Chitinophagaceae bacterium (assembly GCA_043760535.1). Lineage (GTDB taxonomy): Bacteria > Bacteroidota > Bacteroidia > Chitinophagales > Chitinophagaceae > JAZKFT01. Next base: position 19,879 of record JAYUOV010000270.1, on the reverse strand, counting down.
ATTTATGAAAGCAGCAAACCCAAAACGGTTTCAGATGCCGGCCATGCTAAAAAATATCCTTATCGGCACTTTTACTACTGTTGCTGCCTCTGCCATAATATGGTTTCTTGGCCTTAATAATAACAAAACCAACGAAAAAGAGAGGCAAAAAGAAGCTACCTACAAAAGCCTGGAAACATTGGGCAGGTACGAAATAACTTATTTAGAAACCATTGATGATATTAATTGCCGCTTGCTATTAAGTGGCAAAACGGCCATAGAAACTGAAGATGGCGAAATGGTTATCCGGCAAATGGCCAATAATATAAATACCCTTACGGATTTAAAAAACGAGCCGGATATAGACATAGACATGAAGGCACTTATACAACGCAGGCTATCTTATTACGGTGCTATAAAAACGGAGTATGAAAAATTATTAGAAAAGCTGGCAGCACTTGGCAATGATAGCAGCCAACTACAAGCAAAAACGATGATTAGCAATAAATTTCAAAATACCGTAGCCGAAACCTCTTTAATGGAAGAGCAGCCCACTAAAAATTTAATGGCATCTATTGAAAAAAAATATGGCCAAAAAATAAAAGGAGTCCATTACAAACAGGAAATCATTCCTCAAAACCTGTATGGCAAATGGAGGTTCACCAGTACATTGGAAGTTAGCCTGCAAAACGATGGAACAGTAAACAGCATTATTGATAACGAAAATTTTAAAGGCAACTGGGAGCTTAAAGCCGATACCATTTTAATACAATATACAGATGGAGATACCGATGCTTTTGTACTGAACAGTATCTCAAAAAAAACGATGCTATACAATTTGCCCGGCGATATTAAAGTTAATTATGCCTGTAGATATTAAATGCAACTATCTTTTCATTATACTACGAAACCCTGCACTAGTGCAGGGTTTCGTAGTATAAATTACTGGCTCATTATTTTTTACGGGTACTTAAAAACTCCATAAATTTCGTTTCCTTTCTATCCATACCAGCTCCGTATATTTTCATTTTCTGCGTATTGGCGTCAGAAAAAGTTATCACCTCCCTCATATCACTGTCTTTGCCAGTCATGGGGTCGGTTTGCTTTCCTTTCAGGTTCAGGGTTTTGGTGGCAGCATTGTACTGCCCTGTCATATAAACAATGCCCGAACCCATATTGTCTATCCATGTATTTACAAACATTTTTTTTCCATTATCGTAACCTAATGTGCCAATACCTTCAAAAGGCTGCCCCATCATGGTGCCTTTATATGAGCTGGTTTGGTATAATCCGCCCAGTACGGTTTTACTAATCATCGTTGCAGTACTTTTTGTGGGCGGTGCGGCGGGGTCCATCCATTGTGTTACATCTGCCGTCCAAATACCATCAGTGGATGCTATCCATTTGTGCATGTCGCCGGGTGTTTTAAAATCGTTCCATGCCTTCATCGCAGCAGCCTCATCCATGGGTGGCGGTGTGGCTTCTTTAGCCACTTCTTCCTTTTTAGGTTCGGCTTTTTTTTCGCCGCCATCTGCCTTGGGGTCAGCGGTATTATTACATGCTGCCGCAAAAAATAAAAATGCACCAAGTGCTAAAGCAGTTCTTTTCATAATGGAATATTTTTAGTTAAACAAGGTAAAACATTTTTTTAAAGGTTTAAGGAACAAGGTTCAAGATTCAAGATTCAAGGTTCAAGATTCAAGACACAAGTATTAAAACTAAAAAACGGCTACCCTCACCTCGATACATATATCTAGCTTAGACCTTGCCTCTTGAACCTTGAATCTTTGATCTTGAACCCTAAACCATATTCAGGTAAGCACAAATCTTGAACCCTGAACTTTGTTCCTTGAACCCTGAACCTAACAACCTAAACCTTTGTCCCTTATACCTTGGATCAAAAATTTACCCACAAAACCATCTGCTCCATCTCAAATGTTACCTTCGCCAGTATGCAGGATTATTTAAGAGAACTGAACGAACAGCAACGGGAAGCCGTGTTACATAACGAAGGGCCGTTAATGATTGTGGCCGGAGCCGGCAGCGGAAAAACAAAGGTGCTCACCACCCGTATTGCCCACCTTATGGGCTTTTACCATGTGGACCCATTTAATATACTAGCCCTTACATTTACCAACAAGGCTGCAGCCGAAATGAAAGAAAGAATTGAAAGAACCCTTGGCAATAACGAAGCCCGCAGCCTGTATATAGGTACTTTTCACAGCGTATTTGCCAGAATATTACGGGCCGAGGCCCACCATATAGGCTACCCAAACAACTTTACCATTTACGATACAGATGATAGCCGCAGTGTAATTAAAACCGTGGTAAACGAAATGCATCTGGATGATAAAATCTACAAACCCAACCTGATAGGAAACCGCATCAGCAGTGCTAAAAATGGGCTGGTAAGCCCCGCCGAATATGCCATGGACAGCACCCTGCAGCAAGAAGACCAACGCAGCAACCGACCCATGACTGCCGCCATTTATCTAGCTTATGTAAAGCGTTGTTTTAAAAGCGGCGCCATGGATTTCGACGACCTGCTGTATAAAATGTACGAATTACTAAGCACCAATGCCACGGTACTGCACAAGTACCAGCACAAGTTTAAATATATATTGGTAGATGAGTACCAGGATACCAATACCACCCAATACCAGATAGTAAAGCTGCTGGCGGCCGTATATGAAAACATTTGTGTAGTGGGCGATGATGCCCAAAGCATTTACAGTTTTAGGGGCGCCACCATCGAAAATATTTTACAGTTTCAAAAAGATTATGAAGATGTAAAAGTGATAAAACTGGAACAGAATTACCGCAGCAAAAGCAATATTCTGAACGTGGCCAACGAGGTGATTAGCCGTAACAAAGGGCAGATACCAAAAAACCTTTGGACCGAGCAGGAAGCTGGTGAAAAAATAAAACTGGTACGTGTGGCCACCGACAATGAAGAAGGCAAATATGTAGCCGACTCCATACAGGAGCAAAAGCTTCGTAACCACTACAACAATAAAGATTTTGCAATACTATACCGCACCAACGCCCAAAGCCGTGCCTTCGAAGAAAGCTTGCGGCGGATGAATATTGCGTATCGCATTTACGGCGGCATCAGCTTTTTTACCCGAAAAGAAATAAAAGATTACGTGGGCTATTTACGCATTATTGTAAATGGCAACGATGAGGAAGCACTTAAACGCATTATCAATTACCCTGTTAGGGGTATTGGTAAAACCACGTTAGAGAAAGTGGCCATAGTGGCTAACGAACAAAACATAACCATGTTCGAAGTGCTGGAAAAAGCCGCTGGCTATGGCTTTAAAGCCAGTACACTAGAAGCCCTCTCCAGCTTTGTGCAAATGATACGCTACTTCCGCACCATGCTGGATAAGGGTAATGCTTACGAAGTGGCCATACAGGTGGGCAAGCACACCAATATGGTAAAAGAACTGTTTAACGATAAAAGTGCCGAAGGCGTAGCCCGGTACGAAAACATACAATCGCTGCTAAACGGTATTAAAGAATTTACCGAAACGCCCATAAACGAGGAAGATGGCGAAGTGGGTGACAAAAGCCTGGGTGCTTACTTACAACAAATAACCCTGCTAACCGACGTGGACAATGATAAAGACCCCAATGCAGATGTGGTAAAACTGATGACCATCCACGCATCCAAGGGTTTGGAGTTTCCTAATGTGTTTGTGGCAGGTGTGGAAGAAACGCTTTTTCCCAGTGCCATGAGCGTAAATACCCGTGAAGAACTGGAAGAAGAACGCCGACTGTTTTATGTATCTGTAACCCGTGCCAAAGCTCGGCTTTGGATTACCTATGCACAAAGTCGGTATCGTTTTGGCCAGTTGGTGCAAAACGAGCCCAGCCGTTTTTTAAGCGAAATGCCCGATGAATTTGTAGATAAAAGTTTTGCAGGTGGCGGCATCCGCAATCAAGGCCAGGCTTTTGGTGGTGGTTTTGGTGGCGCCTCGGCCTTCGACAGAATGAATGGCGGCGGCTTTGGCAATGCCACCCGCAAAGCCGAAAAACAATACGGCCCGCCGCCAGCCAAAAAAGAAACAAAGCCATTTTACACCCAGCCGCCTGTACAAAAAGAAGTAGCCCATACCCCCAACCCAAATTTTGAAGCCAGCGATACCAGCAACCTGCAAACCGGCCAAAAAGTAGAACATTTAAAATTTGGGTTTGGCACCGTAACCCTAATGGAAGGCAGTGCCCACAACCCAATTGCCACCATCGAATTTGAGCATAACGGTGAAAAGAAGATTATGCTCAATTATGCCAAGCTGCGGATAGTGGAGTAGGGATTGGTTGTTTGGAGATTGGGGTTGGGGATTTATTTTGGATACCAGCTTTTGGGCCTTGATGGGGCGACATTGGCGAACGTTGTAAATCCCGTAGCATTACGGGACTCCGTTCAACTGTTGTGCTACTATTGAACATAGCCATCTCCTCAATTTCATTTGGTAATAGTCATCGTAGTGAGAGCCTGCATCATTATCCTCCGCTGGCGGAGGTGGCAGGCTCTTACCCGACGGAGGTGGAAAAAGGTCGGCAAAGTTTTTATGCTATTTTTTTGGTGAAAATAATTGGCATTTCATCCTACTTTCATCCACATGAAATACATCCTTTCCATTCTTTTTTTGGCACAAACCCATTTGGGCAAAGCCCAAAATACAACCGACTCCATCCCAACTTCCACCGCAGGTGAATACCTTAAAAGCTACTGGACAAATGGTGTACAGTTTCTAACACAACCCACCCGTTGGAAAACAAAAGATCTGGCCATATTTGGCGGTGCAGTGGCCATAACCGGCACACTCATTTTACTGGATGAAGACATCAACAAACCCTTTGCCCGGTGGAATGCGAATGGACAATCGTTTGGAAAAGCAGGGGCATTTGCAGGCTCCACACCAGTGGCAGTGGGTAGCACATTGGTTACCCTTGGCATAGCAATGGTTATTAAAAATCCAAAACTTAAAAACTTTGCCCTAGATAACCTGCAGGCACAAATATTTACAGGAGCATTAACTGTGGGGGTTAAAAATCTTTTTGGCCGGGCACGGCCGGTAAACGGAAGAGGTGCCAACTATTGGGATGGCCCGTTTAAAGCCAACAAATTCGAAAGCTTTTTTAGCGGCCATAGCAGCGTTTCTTTTAGCACGGCTACAATGATTTATTTGCACAGCAAAAAAAAATTATGGGTAGGCTTACTGAGTTATGGTATGGCTACCGGCATAGGTATTAGCCGTATGCAATACCAAAAACATTGGGCCAGCGATGTGTTTATGGGAGCCGTAAGTGGCTGGGCCGTTTCATCATTTATTTATCATCAAAACGAAAAGAGAAGAACAGCAAAACAGGTTAAGGTTATTAATTAAAGCTGTATAAACAACTTTTCGATAAGCGAAATTTTTAAAAACGCTAACCATGCCATTTTGCCAAAATCAACTAAAACGGCATTGAAGTTGTTACTTTTACATAATTAGAGTAGTAATTTAGTAACTTTCTATTTCCGCCGTAGGCGGCCAAAAAACAAAAAGAAATCATCATGATAAAAACAGGAAGCCCCATCATCAGCATTTACACCGAGATGACACCCAACCCCGAAACAATGAAATTTGTAGCCAACAAATTATTGTACCCCGGCAAAAGCATTGATTTTCAAGACGAATCTTATGCTGGCCCTTCGCCGCTGGCAAAAGAATTGTTCAGTTTTCCATTTGTAAAAAGTGTGTTTATTGCCAGCAATTTTGTAACCCTTACTAAAACTATAGATACCGAAGATTGGCAGGATGTAATACCTACCATTAAACAGTTTATGAAGGAATACCTGGAAAACGGTGGTGTGGTAGTAAACGAAGAAGATGTGGCCACCATGAAAAAGCAGGAAGCCAGCAACACCGTATTGGCCGATGATGATGATGTGGTAAAACGTATAAAAGAACTGCTAGAAAACTATGTAAAACCAGCAGTGGAAATGGATGGCGGTGCCATACAGTTTAAAAGTTACGAAGATGGCAAGGTAAACCTGATGCTGCAAGGCAGTTGCAGTGGCTGCCCAAGCAGCATGATTACCCTAAAAGCAGGTATAGAAGGCATGATGAAGCGAATGATACCCGAAGTACAGGAAGTAGTGGCTGAGGCGGAGTGATTGGAGATTGGGAAATAGGGATTGGGTGGTTAGAGATTGGTAATTGGATGAACCACAATTATAGTGTCTGATTTTTGCAAAATATTGGTACCTACCATTTCTTTAAGAATATAAAAAGTGAAAAAGTGTTTCTCAAAAAGAAACGCTTTTTTTTGTAAATGACAGGGCTACAAAGTAAAGGATACTTACGTTTTTTTAAAATGCAGGCTTCCATTTTTTGAGCTCAAAAAATGGTTGCTGTTTTTTAGCAATTTGCCATTATCTTTCATTCAAAATAACTATTGCATGTCTTTCAAAAACAAAACCATTATTATTACTGGTGCCACAAGAGGTATTGGTAAAGCCATAGCACTTAAGCTGGCTGCAGAAGGTGCCAATATAGTAATTGCCGCCAAAAGTGTAGAAGAAAACCCCAAGCTTGGAGGTACTATTTTTACCGCCGCCGCCGAGGTAGAAGCCGCTGGTGGCAAGGCTTTGGCCGTACAATGCGATATTCGTTTTGAAGACCAGATACAAAACGTGGTGGACAAAACCATCGAAACTTTTGGTGGTATAGATGTGCTAATAAACAACGCTTCGGCCATATCGCTTACACCTACAGAACAAACCGAACCCAAACGTTTCGACCTGATGTATGATATTAATGTTCGGGGCACTTTTATGATGTGCCGTGCCTGCATACCGCATTTAAAAAAGGCCGAAAATCCGCATATACTTACCCTGTCGCCGCCCATTAATATGGAGCCAAAATGGTTTAGCCGCCATCTGGCATACACTATTAGCAAATACAATATGAGTATGATTGCTTTTGGCCTTTCGGCCGAACTAAAGAAAGATAAAGTGGCTGCCAATGCCTTGTGGCCCAAAACCACAATTGCCACTGCGGCAGTACAAAACCTGCTTGGTGGCGATGCCCTTATAAACATGAGCCGCACTGTCGATATCATTGCCGATACGGCCTACATTATTCTCAGCAAACCTTCTGCAGAATGTACCGGTAACTTTTTTATAGACGAAGATGTATTAGCAGCCGAAGGCATTACCGATTTAAGTAAATACTCAGTGGTGCCGGGTGCACAGTTGTATCCAGATTTATTTGTGTAGCAGCCTGCTACATGGTAAACCCTAAAGCTTGTAATTCTTGTAATCAAAAGGCCTTTTACCGCCCGTTATCAATGCAATAAAATTTTTGAACCGTTCTTTAAAAGGCAGGTTGGCTTTGGCAGGTTCGTAGTCGAAACTCCAGTTAGCTTTGGCAATTCTCTCATGCATGATGGCAGGGTGGGTACCGGTAAATTTTTTAAGGACCTGCGTTTGGTCGTAGGAAAATGGGCCGGCGTTTTCCTGGTTCATTTTTTGGGTCCATTCATCACCATTCCAAAGGCCACCGCTATTGTTCCATTTGGCTTGCATAGCCAACGGCTCCCTTACCCAGCCATAATGGTACATGGCAGCATTGGCGGTCTTTACACGTAATTTTTCGTTCGGCTTTTTACGAAAACCCTGGGCATCTTCGTAACTAAAAATAGCCTTGTTATTGCGAACAACACGAATCTCGTTACGGTACCATTTGCTGCTACTGCCTACCAGTTGGTAGCTGCCATAAAAATGTACAAAATCTAAAAGCAGGCCTTCAACTGTTGCATCATCTTTCCAGCGAAGCATACTTTCTTTTAGCGGCGCATGGTGTTTTTCATGTAGCACTTCGTCTCCTTGTATGTAAATGCACCAGTCGCTTTGCCAGATAATGGCTGCAAAGGCTTTGTTGGTTTCATCGGCCAGTACACGGCCTCCGTGCTTCATGTTTTCGTTCCAAACAGTATCTATAATAATAATTTTTTCAGGGTCTATTGCGGCTACCAGTTCTCTTGTTTTGTCTTCGCCTGCACCTACTGCCACCACTAGTTTATCTACCAATGGTAAAATACTTTTCAGCGATTCCACTATGGGAAAATCGTATTTTACAGCATTGCGGATAAACGAAAACCCGGTAACGGTCATGGAAATTTTTTGGAGCTAAGGTAGGTGTATTTCAGGGTGAAAGCCGTTTTGCAGCGATACTGCCTAGCGTTTGCAAAGTGCTATTTAGCAGCACACGAATAACAAGCTTAAAAGGCATTTTTTAATTTGCTTTTTAAAAACTTTGGATGCTACCAATCACATTATCCGATGCTTATCTCACTTGCCCTTTGCAGCTACCATTAAAGCAGCAGCAGCCATGGCACCATCTTTAAGTATATCAGTCAGGCTCATTATTTTAGCCCCCTCGTTTACCGCATTAATATAGCCTGGTACGTGTATGGTGGCAATGATAATAACGAGTAATAATAAAAGCAGGTAACCTGCAAGGCGGCTTTGTTTATCAATAATGATGGCTATGGCTGCCAGTAATAATGTACCGCCCGAAATATATACCCAAACTATTGGGCTTGGTAAATAGGATGGTATCATGCCCGTCATTTTTGAGGCATTTAAAAAATGATTAACCCCAAAAAAACCAATGATAAGGGCATACAAAATAGCACCAATCCGGTAAGCAATAGTATTCATATTGGGTTTAAATTATTGCATGTAAGGTAAACTGCTTTTCCCAATTGTACAACTACGAAAAAATGGGATTGTTATTAATCTGCTTGATAACATTACAAGCAATGCATCAAACAATTTGCACACTGAAACCAATAGTTGTTATGGGCTATGGAAATAATCTGCATTTTGAAATTTACATGAAGTGTGGTGTAGGTAATGGCAATATGTTTCTATACGGTAAGTACGCTACTGTTTAGTTGTATGGCCATGCGTTTTGCGTCTCAGCTGTTAATGTTTCAAATATATTTTTATCCGTTATTGAATACAGTTTGTAATGGCTTTAATTTACTACAACCCAATCCTTAATATCTAACCATTACCACCGTTCCGTTCTCATGTTTCCAATCTATTTGCCAGCTGTAGTCTTTGGCCCGTTCCTGACTATTTATAATTCCGTTACCATTAGCAAAGGAAGCATTGTTAAAACCGATGCCATTTTTTTACACAGTAAAATATCTTTTTTTTAAGGCAGTTAGTAAGTGCTTCGGTATAGGCAGCGGCATTTTTACGCTGCTCACAGTTATACCCCGGTTTTAATCTGGTATAATTTAAGGTTTAGGTATAAATGAAAGTTGTACAATCGTGCAATGGATTTTTTTAAAAAAACCGCTTACACTACTACCGGTATCTAGCGTTTAGCCCATTACGTATATCATTCTGCATAAAAGCATTAATTTTCACTTATTAAATCATCATTTATGGATCAAATACATCCTAATAAAATAAGGCAGTTTCTATTTTTAGCCATCATCATTTTTTTGTTTTGGGTTATTTGGCAGCAAATGTTTTTTATGCTGAGTGCTTTTTTGGCATCGGTTGCATTGTATGTGCTGGCTCGTAAACTCATGTTTAAACTCATTATTGATAAAAAATGGCCTAGGTGGCTGGTAGCTCTTTTAATTATCGTTATTTCTTTTGTGGTTATTGTGCTTCCATTTGCATGGATTATATCAATACTTATAAGCAAGGTAGAACCTTATATAACCGATAACAGACCACTTTTTTTAATGCTAGGCCAGATAGATGTGTATCTGCAGCAGCATTTTAAGCTGGATATTTTTACCCAAAAAAATATTGATAAAGCTATTGCTGCCGCATCATCATTGGCACCTAAATTAATAGGCTCTACGCTGGCAACTGTTACCAACCTGGGTATTATGTATTTTATACTATACTTTATGATTATAAAATGCGGCGATATGGAATTGTGGCTTAGGCGAAACCTACCATTACAACACCGCAACCGAGATAAAGTATTGTTAGAAATAAGAGAAATGGTAAAGGCAAATGCTATTGGCATCCCCGTACTTGCAGTAGTGCAGGGCATTGTAGCCATGGTAGGCTATATGATTTTTGGCGTGGATGAGCCTATATTGTGGGGCATTATTACTGGTATTTGTTCCGTAGTACCCCTTGTTGGCACTATGATAGCATGGGTGCCTATTGATTTGTATTTGTTTGCATCCGGCCATCAATCTGCTGGTATTGGTTTACTGTTCTGGGGGCTTTTTGCCATAGGCGTAAGCGATAATGTTTTTCGCTTTATACTACAGAAAAAGCTGGCAGATGCACATCCGCTAATTACCGTTTTTGGTGTTATTATTGGCGTAAACTTGTTTGGTTTTATGGGGCTAATATTTGGGCCGCTGCTGCTTTCTTTGTTCTCCTTGTTTGTAAGAATTTATATAGATGAATTTGGTAAAAAAGATGAGACGGATGATGTAGCAGCAACAAGTTAGTAAGCATGTATTTAGTGTTTCAAATTCTTACACATCCACCACCAATCCATCCCAGGCCAATTCCATTCCTACTGGTAACTCCCTATTAATAACATCATGCCGCCCAAGCTGATGGCTGATATGGGTAAAATATTGTTTTTTTATACCCAACTCTATACTTAAATCTATGGCTTCCTGCAATGTAAAATGCGAAATGTGTGGCTCTTTGCGAAGCGTATTTAACACCAACATATCGCAGCCACGAATTTTTTCCTTTTCAGTTTCTTCTATTCGGTTAGCATCGGTTATGTAGGTAAAATGCTGGCCAAAACGATAGCCTAATACCGGCATTTTGTGATGCCATGCTTTGATAGGTTGTATGGCAATGTCGCCTATGGTAAATGGTTCATCGCCAATTTCATGAAGGTTAAAACTGGGCAGGCCAGGGTAATCGGTACCATCAAAGGCATAAGGCAGTTCTTGTTTTACACCTTCAAGGCTTATTCTATTGCCATAAATACTGGTAGGCCGCCCCTGAAAGTATTGAAAAGCCTTGGTATCATCTAGCCCGCCTATATGGTCTTTATGTGGATGGGTAACAAGTATGGCCCCTATTGCAGTTACTTTTTCTCGGAGCATTTGCTGCCTAAAGTCGGGTGTGGCATCTACAATGATGGTGGTGGTTTGGCTCTGCACCATAATACTGCTGCGGAGGCGTTTATCTTTTGTGTGCTGGCTGGTACACACATGGCACTGGCAAGCTACCATGGGTACGCCACCGCTTGTGCCTGTACCTAAAAAAGTAATAGTAAAACCCACAATTAAAACAGGATTGGTTATAAAAACAAAGTGCCCAAAATTAAAAGACTTTCATGGTTGGTGCCAGAAAGTCTTTGTAAAAAATTGTTTGGACATGTTACACGGCCTCAATGGCGTTTTTTTTAATGTCTACGTACAGTTTCTGGCTTTCGTGGGTAAGCGAATCCAAATCTATATTTAGTATGGGTATCAGTTCCAGCAAAGTATTAATGCGGCCTTCCACATCTAAAAATTTATTTACCACCACTACTTTACGCAGCTCTAAAATGCAGTAACCGCTCTGAAACGTGCCCCTTTCGTAGCGAATTACATATTCAGCTTCGCCCAGTATTTTTTCTAGTTTTTGTAGGGTTGTGGCGTTGTATTTCATGTTTTTATTACTATCCGTTTGCGTAACAAATGTAATGCTGATGCAAGGATATAGAGGCTTAGTTTATCCACAAAGCATGCTTAATAAATGATGTTGATTACAATGAAAGGTTCAAAGAATTGTAGCAGAAATCCTTTTTTTGAAAATTGGATTTTCCCTTTTAATCAATTGCCTGTAATGGCAGAAAAAAAAGCGGGGAAATCTTATTTGCTCTGCATTTTAATCACTGGTATAATCATTTCTTCTAGGCTAATGCCGCCATGCTGAAACGTGTTTCGGTAATAATTTACGTAGTAATTATAGTTATTGGGGTAGCACAAAAACTTATCTTCTTTCGCAAAAATAAACGAAGAGTTTACGTTAGGCACGGGCAATCCTGCATCTCGTGGATCCCGAAAGGCCAGTACATCTTTGGCTTCGTAGTTAAGGTTGCGGCCATGTTTGTAGCGCAGGTTGGCGGTAGTTTGTTTGTCGCCAATTACTTTACTTGGGCTTTGTACCCGCACACTGCCATGGTCTGTAGCCAGCACAATCCGTATGTTTTTATCGGCTATTTTTTTCAATGCCTGGTGCAGCGGGCTATGCTCAAACCAACTTTGGGTAATACTTCGGTAGCTTATCTCGTCGCTGGCCAGTTCTTTCAGCACTTCCATTTCGGTACGGGCATGGCTCATCATATCTACAAAATTGTACACGATAATATTAAGGTCGTTGCTTAGCAGGTTGTGGATGTTATTCAGCAGTTGTTGGCCATCGTTATGGTGTACCACTTTGGTATAGCTAAACTTAATGTCTTCCCTCCTTGCCCGTTTTAGCTGCCCACGGAAAAACTCTTCTTCGTATAGGTTTTTACCACCTTCTTCATCATCATTTTTCCACTGTATCGGGTAAGTTTTTTCTATGTCAATGGGCATCATGCCCGCAAAAATGGCATTGCGGCAATATTGCGTAGCCGTGGGCAAAATGCTATAAAAAGTATCTTCCTCCAATATGCGAAAGCTTTCGGCCCAAATATGTTGAATGGCTTTCCATTGATCCAGCCGTAGGTTATCTACCAATATAAAAAAGGTGGGGACTCCTTTCTCAACATGTGGCAGCACTTTTTGTGCCATTAATGTATGGCTCATTACCGGTGCATCGCTGCTTTTACTGGTAACCCAGCGGCTATAGTTTTTGCTTATAAACTTAAAAAATTCGGTGTTCGCCTCATTTTTCTGTGTGTGGAAAACTTCCTGCATTTCGGGGCTGTCGCTTTTTTCCATTTCCATTTCCCAGTACACCAGTTTTTTGTAAATGTCCATCCACTCGTTGTAATCGGGGTTGCTGTTAAGTGCCATAAACAGGTTGCGAAATTCCTGCTGGTAGCTGCTGGTGGTTTTTTCGGCCACCAGGCGTTTATTATCCAGTATTTTTTTTAGCGAAAGCAGCACCTGGTTTGGGTTTACGGGTTTTATCAGGTAATCGCTTATCTGGCTGCCGATAGCTTCATCCATCAGGTTTTCTGTCTCGTTTTTGGTAATCAGAACGATGGGGATGCCGCTGTATAGCTCCTTAATTTTGGCCAGCGTTTCCAGACCGGTAATGCCGGGCATGGTTTCATCCAGCAGCACTACATCTACTATATTTTCCTTTACATAATCAATGCCATCGTAGCCATTGGTAAACGTGGCCACTTCGTAACCCTTACTTTGTAAAAACATCACTTGGCTTTTCAGGCTGTCAATCTCATCGTCTATCCACAAAATTTTAGCTATGCTCATATTGTTGTTTGTGCGTTTTTTTTAATTGGGTAACCAGCAATTGTACTACTATGAGGCGACATTGGCGAACGTTTTTAATCCCGTAGCATTACGGAACTCCGTTCATTAACATATCCTTGTTCAGCTTTCCTTCTCTGTAGGAGAAGGTGGCCGAAGGCCGGATGGGCTGCTATTTACCTTCCCCTCACTATACCAACAAAAGTAATTTTTTACTAACACCAAAGCAGAAGGAATAAACAAGTGGGGGTATTTTAACAAAATGGAGGAATTAAGGAAACATATTCACCTTAGACGTTTTATCAGCATCATTATATTATTTTACCTTTCATTTTCAAACTGTAGTTATGTATTCTGATGCCAAGAAAATACACCTTATTGAAAAACTCATTGCAACAAATGATGAGCTAACACTTAATGAGGTAGAAATAGCACTAGATAAATCTGGTGAAAATAGTGTTCTAAAACGTGTTTCAGCCCATCAATTTGCAGGCTTATGGAGCAAAGAGGATGCCGCAGAAATAAATAAGGTAATTGAAGAACATTGCGAACAAATCAATCTCCATGACTGGAAATAATATACTCCTTGACACTAATATTGTAAGTGCCTTGCTTGAAGGAGATACGGCCTTAGCAAATAAAATTGATGTAGCCGACGATGTTTTCATTCCACTTATTGTTATTGGCGAAATGTACTTTGGTGCTTATAATTCTACCCGTATCACAAAAATTATTGCTGGAATTGTAGCAATCAAAGTCCAATATAGTATTCTGATGCCTGATGCGGAAACAACTGAAATTTACGGAGGAATAAAAACCGGATTGCGAAAAAAAGGGAAAACCCATTCCCGAAAATGATGTTTGGATTGCAACTATTGCAATTCAACATCAATTAAAATTAATTAGTAGAGACGGCCATTTTAAAGAAGTGGACAGGCTGGACTGGGAGGTATTGTAGCTGACCCTTGCCCCAACTACTATCTCTTTTTCCATCCGCACCCTACCCCATCCTTCCCTTAGCTTTGCCGCCATGCGAAAAATTATTAACGATCCGGTGTACGGGTTCATTACGCTGCAGCATCCGCTGGTGTTGCAGATAGTGGCACATCCATACTATCAAAGGTTACGGCGGATTCACCAAATGGCACTCGCATCGCTGGTGTATCCAGGGGCAGTGCATACAAGAATGCACCATTCGCTGGGTGCCTACCACCTGATGTGTCTGGCTTTAGAAGAGCTGAAACGAAAAGGCAACGACATTACTACCGAAGAAGAAATAGCAGCCAAAATAGCCATACTGCTACACGACGCCGGCCATGGCCCTTACAGCCATGCACTGGAAGGTGCGTTAATGCCCGGCGTACACCACGAAGAAATGAGCCTGCAGATAATGCACCAGCTCAACCAGGAGTTCAACGGGCAGCTGCAAATGGCCATCGATATTTTTACAGACGTTTACCCCAAAAAATATTTGCACCAACTCATCAGCGGACAGCTTGATGTGGACCGCATGGACTACCTTACCCGTGACAGTTTTTTTACCGGCGTAAGCGAAGGCGTAATTGGGTACGACCGTATCATCAATATGTTTACCGTACACAACGGCGAACTAATGGTGGAAGAAAAAGCCATTTACAGCATCGAAAAGTTTTTGGTAAGCCGCAGGCTGATGTACTGGCAGGTGTACCTGCACAAAACCGTGCTGGTAGCCGAGCAAATGCTTAAAAAGATTATCAGTCGGGCAAGGCAGGTAGCACCAGATAGCGGTACTACAATCGATTATTTTTTACAAAAAGATAGCTTCGATATCCATTCGGAAGAGCTGCTGCAACGCTTTGTGGCATTGGACGATTATGATGTTATGATGGCCATAAAGCAATGGCAGCACCACCCCGATAAAGTGCTGGCGGCATTGTGCGGCGGCATTCTTAACCGAAGGTTGCTTAAAATAAAATTTAATACCGAAGCGTTTGATGAGGTATTCATTGCACAAAAAAAACAGGAAGCGATGGAAAGACATGGTATTGCCGATGCCGAGGCTGGCTACCTTATTTTTACCGGCACGGTAGGCACCACCACCTACGACAGCAGCGACGAACGCATCCACATTTTGTTTAAAGACGGATCGGTAAAAGACATTTCTGAGGTAGATAACGCACTGATACAAAACAGCCTCGCCGCCACGGTGCTTAAATATTATATTTGTTACGTACAGTAGGATGGTGTGTTAAGGTATTTCGAATTATAAGCCAATGAAACTATCCAGAAAATTAATTGACATCTAGCATATTTGAGAAACGCTCCAAGATTTATGAACCAATTTCCATTTGAAAATTTAACAGACGAGGAGTTTGAGGACCTTGTTATTCGTATTTGCAAGGAAATTTTAGGTATCGGTAGTAAAACATTTTCATCTGGTAAAGATGGTGCGAAAGATAGTTGGTTCACCGGAACTGCAGAATATTTTCCTTCTATTACGGCACCTTGGACTGGAACATTTAATATTCAGGCAAAACACACCAAAACAGCTAATTCAAGCTGCTCTGACAATGACTTTTCCGTAAATCAGACAAGTGTTTTATCTAAAGAGCTTACACGGCTTAAAGAAATAATAATTTCTACACCATTTGATAATTACATAATTTTTACAAATAGAAAACTATCTGGAGGTGCTCACCCAGCTATTGTAAAGATGTTACAAGATGGATTGGGGATTAGGAATGTCGAGATAATCGGCAGGGAACAAATATCTACTTATCTGAATGACTATCCCCAAATAGCTAACCAATTCGGACTTTATAAATTTCAAGCACCACTTCGTTTTTACGAAAAGGAATTAAGAGATGTGATAATTGTTTTTTTCGAACACAGTAAAGCCATTTCTACAGAAGCTAAAAATTACATAACATCATTCACTGTTATTGACAAGGAAAAGAAAAATGAATTGAATAATTTGGGTAAAGATTATTTTGAACTTATGAAAACCCATTCACTTCAATATTTTGATGAAATTGAAAAGTTCCTTTGTAATCCCAAAAATGAGGCTTACACTAGAATGTATTCAAATACTGTTAGTGATTTGCAAGGTGTTATAACGATAGAGCGGAGTCGTTTTCCCAAATTTGAACACATCATCGAACACCTTATTGCTTATACCGTAGGAAATAATGAAGACAAACTAAAGGACATAAGAAGAATTGTAAGGGTATTTTTGCATTTCATGTATTTTAACTGCGACATTGGAAAAACAGCATGTTAGCACCTCATAAATACCTTGACCTCAATCTTTCTCTCCTAAATTTAGGGGGAGTGATTCTGAATATCATTAAAGAAGATGGAGCGGTTAAATACGATGAGTTGTTAGAGAAAGTGATTTTAGCAAGAGGCAATAGTGCAAAAGATGTTTTCATTCCCACACTTAGCTTCCTCTATATCTTGGGGAAAATTGAATATCAAAAAGACATTGACACAATAGAATTTATCAAATGAAACTCAGTCAATTATATGCAAATAAAAGGTTTAAGAACATCGTTTTCAACGATGGACTAAACCTTGTGTTGGCTAAGGTTACCAAGAAACTTGACCTCAATAAGGATTCACACAATCTTGGTAAAACAACATTGATTGGTGTGATTGACTTCATGCTTTTAAAAGAAGTGAAAGAAGAACATATTTTCAAAACTTATCAGGAAAAATTTTCTGGTTATGTTTTCTTTCTTGAAATTCTTCTAAACAGCGGGGAGTATCTCACAATAAAACGAACCGTTGATACGCCGACAAAAATTTCTTTCAAGGAAACAACAATTTCATCTATCCTTTTACATGATGAAGTTTGGGACAAACCTAGTATTTCGTTCGAAAAAGCCTTAACTACTCTAAATGATTATCTGGCATTTGACATTCTTAGCCAATGGCAATACAGAAAGTCCGTAACATATTTTTTGAGATCGCAAAAAGATTACAGTGATGTTTTTCAGCTTTCGAAATTTAAAGGGAAAGATATTTATTGGAAACCGTTTGTTTTTGATTTGCTTGGTTTTAATGGCAGTCTTTTGAATGAAAAATACGAAACAGAGGCTAGGATTACAGAGCAAAAAACCTTTGTTAGTGGCTTAAAAAATAAATTTGCTGTTGATACTGAGGAAGTAGATAAGATTAAAGGTGCCATTGATTTAAAGACAGCTGAACAAAAAGAATTACAGGAACAAATTGACAATTTCAATTTCTATCAGCAAGAGAGAAATCTAAATAAGGAACTTGTAGAAGATGTTGAAAGCCACATTTCAGAATTGAACTCAGCCGAATACAATTTGGAATTTGATTTAGACAAAACAAAACAATCATTCTCTCAAAATATTTCGTTTGATATAGATCAGTTAAAACGCATTTATTCAGAAGCAGAAGTATTTTTCCCTGATAATCTTGTAAAGGATTACAAATCCCTTGAAGAATTCAACAAGCGAATAACAGAGGAACGGAACAAATACCTTGAAGAAAAAATTGTAATGCTGACAAAGCAATTGAAAGATATAAGAGTTGCTTTACAGAGTTATGATAATAAAAGAAATCAAATTCTTTCCGTTTTGAAAGATAAAGATTCATTCAAAAAATTTAAGTCATATCAGATTGACTTGACAAAAATAGAAGGCGAGGTATCACGACTAGATGAGAAACTGAAAAGCATTGATAAAATTGAAATTTTCAATCAAGAAATAAAGAAACAAAATGAAGTATTAGAAAAGTTAAAAGATGAAATACAATCAGCAATTAGAAATAATGACAGTGTTTATTATTCTGAAATAAAAAGACTGTTCCATAATATTTTCAAATACATTTTCAATTCACCTGCATTAATCTATACCAAACCGAATAAACAAGGAAATGTAGAATTTATAGTTGAAGTAACGAAAGAAAATGAGGTTGACATTACAGCAGAAGGAAAAGGAAACACTTATCAAAAAATGCTTTGCATTTCTTTTGACTTAGCCGTCTTGGTAGCTTATCACAAGAACTCTTTTTATCGTTTCGTTTATCATGACGGAGCACTTGAAGGACTTGACAACAGAAAAAAGGCAAATTTTATCAGTATCGTTAGAAGGTATTGTATTGAATACAATCTTCAATACATATTCACTTCAATTGAACACGACATTCCCAATGAGATGCTAAAAACCTTTACTGAAAAAGAAATCTGTTTAACATTAAATGATTCAGGCGACGAAGGAAAATTATTTGAGTTTAGTTTTTAGAACTGGTGAACATTCTCAATATTTTATTTTTCAAGACTCATTTAAAATCGTAAATCCCAAATCGTAAATCGTAAATTGGTATGACATTTTCCGCTTCGCAGATTGCAGCCATTGTTAATGGCACCATTGAAGGCAACCCATACGCTACCGTAGATAATTTTGGTAAAATAGAAGAGGCCACAAGCGGCCAGCTGGCTTTTTTGGCCAATCCCAAATACGAAGAACATCTATACACCACCCGGGCCAGCGTTATTATTATTAATGCCAGCCAGGAACTGAAGCAAACCATTGACGCTACGCTGATACGGGTGCCGGATGCTTATAGTGCCTTTGCTACGTTACTGGCTACTTACCAGCAGTTACAAAACCAGCAGCTTACTGGTATTGAACAGCCATCGTTTATTCACGACACTGCCACTGTTGGCGAAAATGTATTTGTAGGCGCCTTTGCCTATATTGGTAAAAATGCCAGCATTGGTAATGAAGTAAAAATTTTTCCGCAGGCATTTATTGGCGATAATGTGGCCATTGGCGACGGTACTATTATAATGCCTGGCGTAAAAATTTACCACGATTGTAAACTGGGTAAAAATATTACCGTACATGCCAGCACTGTAATCGGCAGCGATGGTTTTGGCTTTGCCCCACAGCCCGATGGAAGCTTTAAAAAAGTGCCGCAAATAGGCAATGTAATAATAGAAGATGGCGTGGAAATTGGCAGCAACACCAGCATTGACAGAGCTACTATTGGCAGTACCATTATAAGAACCGGTGCCAAAATAGATAACCTGGTACAAATAGCCCACAATGTGGAAGTGGGTAGCAATACTGTAATAGCCGCCCAAAGTGGTATTAGCGGCAGCACCAAACTGGGCAAAGGCGTAATGATTGGCGGACAGGTAGGAATAGTAGGCCATTTACAAATAGGCGATGGCGCCAGGGTAAATGCTCAAAGTGGTGTAAGTAAAAGTATAGAGCCAGGTAAAGCTGTTACAGGTTCGCCGGCATTTGATTATACCTCCGCTCTACGCAGCCAGGCCATGGCTCGTAAACTGCCGGATATGGTAAAGCGATTGAAGGAGCTGGAGAGAATTGTGGAAGGGTTACGCAAGGCTTAAATATGTTACTATAATGTATCCGTTTTACCAACCCCATATTTGAATATCAATACTACGGCATCACCTTTGCACGATGCAAGATGAGAAATTAAATAAGTCAGATCAAATGCG
>JAYUOV010000269.1:0-9149 GCA_043760535.1 Chitinophagaceae bacterium | reverse complement strand
AAACATGCAGTACGAAATTGGCAAATTTTATGTGCAACCCGAAGCCTATTTAGATTACTACCTACTTGAATCGGATAAGAAATTCACCAACATATTTTCTATTACTACAGGGTTTAATTTTTAGACAACAAACTTTTAACTTTTACTTTGTAGTATTGGCAAAAAATTAGTCGTTAATATAAAAATTATGAAATTATGAAAAAAATTACCATCCTTGCATCGTTAGCATTTGCAGTTAATTCTTCTTTTGCCCAGTTTATAAAAATTGGCCCTAAAGCTGGAGCCAACCTTACTAAAGTTTCTGGCCAGTCGTTTAAAGATGAATTTAACTTTGGCTATTATGCCGGCGGATTTGCAGAAATAGACCTTGGTAAAAAATGGTACCTGCAGCCAGAAGTATTGTTTAATGAAACATCGGCAAGGCGAGCCAACGATTTTGCTTCGCTGTACAACAACCTTCTTAAAACCGATTCATTAAAAAACATCAAGCTCCAATATTTATCGGTACCGGTAATACTTGGTTATAAAATAGCCAATGTAATTTCTTTAGAAGCCGGTGCTCAGTATGGCATTAAAATAAACAAACAGCAAACACTGCTGCAAAACGGCGAAGAAGCTTTTAAAAAAGGGGATATATCACTTTTAGCCGGGGTACAATTTCGCTTATCTAAATTTAGGGTTTCGGCACGTTACGTAATAGGCCTTAACAATATTAATGATATAGATAAACGTGACCAATGGAAAAGCCAAACAATACAGGCAGGTATTGGTTATGTATTTTAATAGGGCTATAAAAATTTGGTGCTGTTTTAACAAGTAATTGTACTTGCTTTTACGGCCTTTATAATAGTAAAAAAGCCAGGCTTTGTAACAGGGTCTGGCTTTTTTTATACTATACTTCACCGTTAAATAAACTATGCTTAATTTCTTACCAATAGAAGCAACCCTTAGTTACAGGCCTTAATGGAATAACCTTTGCGCCATAACCCATTTTTTTAATAACGGAAATTAAAACTACGCAACCATTTTATCACCATTTCAGCTACAGCCATCCATGCACGTTTTGTAAAAGCAAAATCAATAACTACGGTAATTTACCCTAATAATGCCTTTAGCGAAAGGCCTCTTGCTTTTGGCGTTCAGCATTTTCTGTCAAGAACCTTTTCAGCCCCTCTCTTTTCCTTTCATCCAGGTGATAGCTGATGTTTTTTGTATAATACATTTTAAGGTCGTAATGTGGCGATTGAAGGGTGGCTATTACTTTATCCAAATGCCTCAGACCTTCAGCATTGGCATCGTTAAATGTTTTTATAAAATCGTTAGGCAAAGGCTTGTTGGCCACCCAAGCCGCAAACACAAAAGGCAGGCCGGTGTAGGCTTTCCAGGCAAGGCCAAGGTCGTACATGTATTTAGATTTCAGGCGTTGTAAAAAAGCACGGTCGCCTATAACCACACCAGCCGTAGTGCCTTTAATGCTGCCTCTAAAGTCGGTGTTGGCCTCTTCCAGTTCGGGGTATATTTTCCAGTAATTTTTTAGTAATAATTTGGTTAATGCCACCGAAGTACGGCTTTGGTAATCTAGCAATACTTTGGTTATTTCTGCCAGCGGCACATCGCTAAATAAGCATACCGAAGCTACTTCGCCGGTGGTGCCAATACAATAATCACTAATGATGAAATGTTCGGGTAACCTTGGTATTATAGCCACAGGCACAAGCCCCACATCAATGGTACCATCTATCAACTGCTGTGCCACTTTTGCCGGATAATCTTCCGTTATTTCTATCTGCTGCATCAGGCTATTGCTATGGCGTATGCCGTATAGCAATGGCTTGGTATTGAGGTAACTTACAGCTCCCACCCTAATCTTTTGTTCCAAATGAAAATCTTATTTTTCGGTGATAAAGATAACGGGGGATTGGGGATTTGGGGGTGAGGATTTGTTGTAGAGGTGTAGATTTTACTTTTTTGCAAAGGCTTGGATTCAAAATTTTCAATGGTCGTTCACAAGTCGTGGTTTCAGGTAAATGGCTCATAGTCTAGTGTGGCTGCTGTAAAAACCCAGACCGGAAGGAATCTTAAAAGATTACGATTTATAGGGCACAAACAATTGAATAGGAAAAGCTATTCATGGAAACATCCATCTTGGCTTTATTCCTTAATACTATTGTTTAAATCCATTCTATTATGCAAAACCCTGATAATTTCTGTACTAGTACTATTTTATTTTCTGTAAAAAACAATATGCTGCCCTGCTTTAAACCCAAATATTTCTTTACTTATTTCATGGTAATTCTTTCCTTCAACATTTACATTTGTCAAATCACCAAACATAGCATGAAGCATGTGAAAATATTTATCCGCCTGTGTCTCCGACCAGGTTTCGAAAGTATAATCCCAAATATCAGATAAATCATCAACCGCTTTGTTGGTAAGCGAATAATTAGCCATGTATTTGCTTAGCGGTTTTTAAACTTTCTAGATGCTTTTTGGGGTTATAGTTTTTAGCTATCCCACTTCCTATCCCTTCTTCCATAGCCATTTTTAATGCTACCATCTTGCTTTCGTCTCTTTCTAACAGACGAAGTGTGGCTCTAATAACTTCACTTGTATTTTTAAACCTTCCGGCAGAAACCCGATTGTCAACAAAGTTTTCAAAATGGTCTCCTAATGGTACTGATGTGTTACGTCCCATATTTAAAATGTTACCAATATTTGGTAATTATTGAAAACTTGCTATGGTTTTGAGAAAATAAACACGAACCCAGGCAGAGGCTGTTTCTTATGTGGTGTCCAAAATTCTCAATGGTCGTTCACAGGTCGAAATTTCAGGTAAGTGGCTGATAGGTTGGTTCGGTTGCTGTTAAAATTCCGCCCAAACGGAGTTTATGCCTCCGGCATAATAAAACTGTGTACCAAAGTGGCTTTAACTATACTTCCCAAAATCTGTGGTGTTCTTCACCAACAACGGCTCAAAAGGCTGGAACTTTCTAAGATTCCGACCCTTCCGCATAAAGTTCAATTACCTTTTTCCAAAACTTATCGAAAATATTTGCACCAATATTTAATTTAATATTACTACATCTTACAATAAAATCCGCCATCAACTTACCTACATCGTCCGCAAAATTTAATTCATTTCCATACTTATTTGCGACTTCAAATCCGAACCGCGTTTCACCATACCAAGTGTAAATAATAACAAGCCCACCCACGCACAAGGTTTGTTCTTTGGAGAATATAAAAAAAGGCACATCGTTTAAAACCGTCGAAATTTCTTTCGGTGTAGGCTTTTGAAAGTTTTGTACAATGTGAACTATATAACCTTCCGTGTGCTGCGTTTGCCGAATCTTCATTGCTATTTCATTCACTTTTTTTTCGCCTTACTCGTAAGCATAAACCTCTAAAAAAGCATTAATAAATAATCTGGGGCAAAGGCTTGCATTGTTTCATAAACCGTTCGCTTAAACATGTATATTTTATTTTGTAATAAAGATAAATTTTATATCCGTCTATATTAGTATCCCCAAGAACCAAAATCATCTTCGATACTATTTGCAAATCTCAACTTCAACAATTCCGGTTCGTGAAGACACGAACCAGTGCGGAGACTACTTCATTAAGCTGTCTAAGCGTTGTTGTGCTAACCTTTCAAACTCCACTCGCTTAATTCCACCACCAAGCAAATCAATCTCACCGTTCATAACCGTAATGGCTATAGACAGTTGGCGTTTATAATCAATCAAATCTTCATCCAAATGCTTTTTGTCATTGTTGGCTATATCTTTTCTTAAAAGATTTACATCAAAAAGTAGGTTTTCTCGTACCAGATTAAATTGCTCATGAGATTTTGGCTGAAGAACATCTGAAAGCAATTCTGTTTTTAAAGTTTGCGTAAAAAATGAAGGCATTTCTAGATAATAAAACTTTTGGCGTTGCGAATCTGCAAGTGTATCGGTTACCTCCTTAATGGTTTTAGTGCGGTTTATTAGCCATTGCATTTCTTCTTTGCTTGCCTCCAGTACCTTTATGGTTAGTTTTCGCTTGTCGTTAGCGGCGGCCAAATCGGTAAAATACAAGCCTGCAATAATACCCACAAAAGTACCCAGTAAAGATAAAATGTATCCAAACGCATCGGGAAACCGTGTACGAAAACCTGAGGTGATTGGTAGAAATAGTGCAAGCGGAATACAGCAAAGAGTAACAACAAACCAGAGTGGCATAGTTTTATTTTGATTAATGAGCAATTGTGTTAGCTGCAAATATAAACAGTTCGTAAAAACAAGTACTTTGTCTCGAAATATTGAGAACAAATGCTTTGCCAAAACATCGCTTTAAATTAAGGGCAACTGTTTTGAAAATTGGAATGATTGCTTTACCCAGCCTAGGTTCGTGTCCCCCCCCGAACAAAAATCCGCTCCGAAATGAATTATGAATCACCAATTCTGGTTGGTTGTGTAAAACCGGGGCGGTGGGTAATTGCAAGCATGGTGCTATATTTTATTTTCTGCAATAAAAAGGTATGGTTGAAAATAGCTATTCCAGGGTTGGGACTCAAAATTTTCAATGGTCGTTTGCAGGTTGGGGTTTGAGGTAAGTGGCTGATAGTGCGGTGCGGCGGCTGTAAAAACCCCGGACCGACGGAGAATTTCGGAATACAGTAGTATTCTCCGGTTTTGTGGACGAGAATAGACGCTGATTAAGGAGATTTGGACGTTCATAAATAATCTATGCTATTATTTTATAAAAAAACACACGTTTTGATTTTAGTTGCAACGATTATACTAATTTTATTTTTAACAAATCATATTATTATAATATAATAATATTCGGTTCATTTTTTTAAATTAACAAACCCATTTTTTATGATTAAAAAATTTTACGAATTCAAAAGTTTATTTGCCATACGGCAGATAAAAAGGATTTCAACCACATTCCTTTTTGTTTTTATTTTATCTCAGTCTTTTGCACAGATTGGTTCGCATAGTCAAAAAATTGACCCTGCATTTAGGTACATCTTAGATCATAAGAACGAGCTATCTACAGAGGCACTGAATGGATTTCCTACTTTATACAAAATATTACCTGTTGCCGGTTTTTTACCAGGGGGTAAAATAATGGAGAAAAGGTACGATTGCATTGTTTACACAAAAAATGCCAAGGCTTTAAAAGACAGCAATATTATTGTACAAGGCGTTTGGCCAAAATTTGTAACAGCATGGGTAACGCTAAATCAGCTAAACCAGATGGCTACTATGGCCGATGTTAGCTACATTGAAGCCCCTGTAAATGACGAAGCTCACAATGATATAGCTGTAGGTACTTCGGGAGCCTCTTTGTTACATGCTGGGCGTTTAAACAATACACCATACAAAGGCAAGGGAGTTATTGTTGCAATATTTGATTCTGGTATAGATTGGGATCATCCCGACTTTAGGAATCCCATAGACCAAACAAAGAGCCGAATACTACGTATTTGGGATCAAACCCTTACTGCTGTAATGGGCGAAAACCCACCTTCGGGGTTTGCCACTGGAGTAGAATACACCCAAGCTCATATTAACGATGAATTAGACGGCACTCCTACTGGTTTTGTAAGAGAAAGGGATGTTAGCGGACATGGCTCTCATGTGTCTGGCACTGCTGCCGGTAATGGTTCTGCCCTGGCATCTAAAAAATATACTGGAATGGCTCCGGAAGCAGATATAGTATTTGTTAAAGGCGGTAGCACATCATTTTCTACCACCAACCAGCTTAATGCACTCATGTATCTTCAAAATTTAGCTACTACGCTTAATAAACCAATTGTACTAAATATGAGTATTGGTGGGCAAAGTGGGCCACATGATGGTACCCGTAATACGGAAGTAGCGGTAGATAATTTTACATCTTCGGCACCAGGCAGGGTAGCGGTAATTTCTGCTGGTAACGATAATGGATCCGCTGTTCACCACCGGTTAAACCTGGCTGCAAATGCTAGTGGTTCTGTTTCTTTTAATGTACCAGCAGGTACTAATACCGACGTTTTCCAGTTTACCTATTACGTTAACGATAATAGTGCAATTACTGCTACCGTTACAGCACCCGATATGACTACTGCAGTTGCAACTGCTGATCAATCTATTGCTGGTGCTGTTATGGGTGGTAATTTTAACACTAACCTCAACAACTTTATTGATGCCGGAAGCGGCGACAGGGCAGTTAATCTATATGTTACTACTGTAGTTACAGGCTCTAACCCAACGGGAAATTGGACACTGACCATTACCAACAATACAACAAATGCTTTAGTAATAGACGGCTGGCTTAACTACAGAAATGCAACTTTTGGAGCCACTAGCGTGGTAAGTGGCGACAATAATATGCTAGTAGGCTCCCCCGGCACTTCCACTACCGCCATTACTGTTGGCTCTTACGTAGGGCGTTTGTCGTGGTTTTCTAATAGTGCAATGGGGGGCTTTGCTTATAATGCTCCTGCTCAGCAAGATAGTATTTCTACATTTAGTGCTAGAGGCCCCAGAAGAGACAATGTGCTGAAACCAGAAATAGCCGCTACCGGTCAGGCTGTTATATCTGTTTTGTCCTCGGATGCCTCACCAGCCCCCGCAGCTTCTGGTATAGCAGAAATTGGGCTATACCAAATTAACCAGGGAACCAGTATGTCTTCGCCTGGTGTAGCAGGTGCCGTAGCCTTATTACTACAGGCCAACCCTACAGCAACAGCAGCCCAAATAAAAACTTTGCTTGTTAATAACACAACTAAAGACGCCCTGACAGAATTTACGGGTGCTACCCCTAATTTTACATGGGGTCATGGCAAACTAGATGTATATAAAGCAATTACATCTTTTTATAACTGCGGCCCTGCCGAAAGAAAAACGTATCAATACGATAACTCATTTACACAAGGAACAACAGGTGGAGGTTTATCTTATGTTGATACAAGATTAGCAGTACGGTTTACTTCGGACATTACGGGTAAAATGGGCGGTGTATATTTTCATACGAGTTTGACAAATACGTTCACATCGCTTAATGTAGAAGTAAGAACTAATAACGCCGGAGTGCCAGGAACTTTATTAGGCAGCTTATCGGTAGTGCCAGCACTCATTACTAAGTTTTCGTGGAACTATGTAGACCTTAGCAGCCTCGATTTAAACATTGCCAATGCAACAGATTATTTTGTAGTACTAGTGCCGGGAGCAGGTAGTGCATGGAGTTTAAGGGGTGATACAAGAACAGGTAATGTTCGTTCACAACAATCAACAGACGCTGGTGTTAATTGGACAAATCCAGCCAGGTTCTTCAGAATTCGCCCGGTTGTGTACAGTAGTACCCAGCAAAATGGTAGCATTGCAACGGTTAATTCCACAGATACCCGGGATATTAATTCTAGTTTACAGTTTATAAATTCTAACTGCCAGTTAATAGCTCAGGTAGTGCCTAATGGTGCACCTGCTACACAAGTTGCAGGCAGTGTGGATGCCCGTGTATGGTTAGAAACAGGTATCCCTATATTTGGCTCGACTCCTTTTGTATCTAGACATTACCAAATAACCCCAACTACTAATACAGCAACTGCTACCGGTAGGGTAACCATGTATTTTACCCAAGCAGAATTTACAGACTTTAATAGCGCACCAGGCAGTTTGCTCGATTTGCCCACTACTACCAATGATGCATCAGGAAAGGCCAACCTTAGAATAAGTAAATTCTCAGGTAACAGTGGAGATGGAACAGGATTGCCCGGTAGTTACACTGGTACAACAGAAGTAATAGATCCAAACGATGCCGATATTGTGTGGAATGCTGCCAGCAGCCGCTGGGAAGTAACAGCAAATGTTACTGGGTTCAGTGGATTCTTTGTACAAACCAGCCCAGTACTGTTGCCCATTAAGGTGGAGTATTTTGCAGGAAATAAACAAGGCGCTGCTAACCTACTTAACTGGAAGGTAACCTGTGCTGACGCCTCGGGTAAATTTGAAATAGAACGTAGCGATGATGGCGCCAATTTTAGCAGTATTGGTACAATGAATGTGACCCAAAACCAATGTACGCTTCCATTTAAATTTTCTGACAATACACCTTTGGCTGGAAAAAATTTCTACCGCATAAAGATTACAGAAAATACAGGACGTATATTTTATACCGGAATGGTTTTGTTACAAAACGATAAATCTGGCGTTGGATCATTGTACCCTACGCTTATTACCAAAGGCTCTGCGGTTCAGGTAAACTTTACTGGCACAAATGGCCATCTAAAAATTGCTGATGTTGGCGGAAGACAAATTGCTATCCAAACCTTACGTAATGGTATCCAAAGCGTAAATTTACCATTGGATGCAGCAGGTGTATATTTTTACTCCATCCTAAACGATGGAGCTATAATAACAACAGGAAAACTTGTAGTTCAATAATACCAATCCATCCTATACAAAAAGGCCACTTCCATTTGCGGGGTGGCCTTTATGCATATACGGTATTTTAAAATTTTAGAACTCCTTACCTCTTGCAAATTAAGGTGCAACCTTTTTATTTTGCCTGCCCTGCTTCCGCCTTGGTTCGTGTGCCCACGAACCAAAATCCGCTCCGATACTATTTGCTCATAGCAACTTAAAAAATTCCGGATGGTGGAGTGAAATATCTGCTGAACAAACAGATTATTTACCAGTCTGTAATTTGTTTTTGTTTAGATATTCCTTGAATTCTGCAAAAGTCATTTTCTCAGTTTCTTTTGCTATTTTCTCTTTTATCTCACGGAATACCTTAACCGTGTCAAATGTTTTTTCTTTTTTAGTAATCGTCTTCATTATATACTATTTCTTTAGGTGAACGAATGTCAAGTTGCGAATAACCACAACATAAATTAATTGATTTATAGCCACGAATTCTAAAAACGCTGACAATATGCTTGAAGTTCCAACTAACTAAAATATCAACCTTTTTGAGAGTTGCAGTTGCAATATGCCTGCAATCATCTGTACTAGTCTGTCCAACCACTTTTTCGTCTACATATTTCTGTGCCAGTTCATAAGCTTCTTCCGTTACTTCGTATCCGTTTTACCAACCCCATATTTAAATATCAATACTACGGCATCACCTTTGCACGATGCAAGATGAGAAATTAAACAAGTCAGATCAAATGCGTC
>JAYUOV010000268.1:0-9228 GCA_043760535.1 Chitinophagaceae bacterium | reverse complement strand
TAATTCTAGTAAAATAAACATTAAAAGAATACTATTGGGAACTATAATCCTCGCTTTGGGTTTAATGGCATTTAAGCCAGCCGGCGAATTAGCCATCGGCAGTGCATTACCCAAGGCCTACATACAACTTCAGGATGTTTCCGGCAAAGAAATCAGTTTACAATCTGCTATCAATCACAATGGTTTGCTAGTAATCATTAGCTGCAGTACCTGCCCTATGTAACTAAAAATCAGGCTCGTACAATAGAAGCCTGCAACTATGCCATTAAAAATGGTATGGGCGTGGTGGTGCTTAACAGTAACGAGGCTAACCCTGGCGGCGAAGACAGTTTCGAAGCCATGAAGGCTTACGCCAAACAACAGGGCTACAAATGGAGTTATGCTGTAGATAAAAACAACTAAATAGCAGATGCATTTGGTGCCAACCGTACCCCGGGATGTTACCTGCTTAACAAAGAAGGAAAACTGGTGTATTATGGTGCTATAGACGATAGCCCAAGCGATGCCGCCGCTGTAGGAAGACAACACCTGAAAGCAGCAGTAGATGAGCTAAATCAGGGGAAAGACATTTCTGTAAAAACCGCACGTAGTGTGGCTTGCAGCATTAAAAGGAAGGCATAGGTATTAGGAGAAAGTTATAAAACCAAAACGGGTTTCAGCATTGCTGAAACCCGTTTTGGTTTGTTTGTAAACTGTTACTTTTGAAATTAACCAATTAGAATACCATTAGCGGTTCAATTAAAATATTTTATTATGACTAAAGTTGATGAGGCAGGCGCTATAAAATGTTTCCAATTGAAATGCTTTAAACTATAAAAGCATGCCTAAGATTTACGACAACATTGAAAACCATCTCTCCACAGGTTTAAACGAAACTCTTCAGGTTTCTCAGCGAACAGATTTTTGTGTGGGCTATTTTAACCTAAGAGGATGGAAACAAGTAGGTGACCAAATAGACAGTTTGAGCGGCAGTAATGTATTAGAAGGTGATGAAAAAATACATAGATTTTGCCGGTTATTGGTTGGCATGCAAAAGCTGCCAATAGATATTTTAAAAGAATCCTTTTTTAGTAACGAGCCACACTTAATAGACCAGGCAGAAGCTGTAAGATTAAGAAAGCGGCTGGCACAAGAATTTAAAGACCAGCTTACCATTGGCACACCTACCGAAGCCGACGAATTGGCCTTGCGAAAACTAAGCCAGCAAATGAAGGACGGAAAAGTAGTAGTGAAACTACACCTCAAACATTCGCTCCATGCCAAGCTGTACCTGGCTTATAGCAACGATAAAAGGGTACCCATTGTTGGGTTTGTAGGCAGCAGTAACTTAACCTTAGCGGGTCTTGCCAAACAAGGCGAACTCAACATAGATGTGCTGGATCAGGATGCAGCCATTAAACTGGCCAAATGGTTCGATGACCGCTGGAAAGAAAAATGGTGCCTGGACATCACAAAAGAATTGATTGACATAATAAACAATAGTTGGGCGGCAGACCGATTGGTGCCGCCGTATCATATTTACCTAAAAATGGCCTACCATCTTTCTAGTGAGGCAAGGGCAGGCATCAATGAATTTACCATTCCCAAAATATTTCAAAAGATATTATTACCCTTTCAGGCCGAAGCGGTAACCATAGCAGCAAAAAAACTGCACAAGAGAAATGGGGTTATGATAGGCGATGTGGTAGGCTTGGGCAAAACGATTACGGCCTGTGCCATTGCCAAATTGTTTGAGGATAATTTTCATTACAACACATTGATTATTTGCCCCAAGAACCTTGTGGAAATGTGGAAATACCATGTGCTTAAATACGAATTGAGGGCCAATGTTATTTCATTATCCAACCTTACAAAAGAAATAGCAGGGCTAAAGCAGTTTGCTTTTAAACAAGTAATAATAGACGAAAGCCATAACCTGCGTAATCAAAACGGTAACCGTTACAGGGCTTTAAAAGAATTTTTAGAAGAAAATGATGGCAAAGTAATACTCCTCTCTGCCACGCCTTACAATAAAACCTACTACGACCTTAGCAATCAGCTACGATTGTTTATTGCAGATGATACAGACCTGGGCATTAGCCCGGAAAATTACATTGCCAGTATTGGTGGGCAAAATCAGTTTGCCCTTAGGCATTCCGATTTTATAAGAAGCATAAAGGCTTTTGAAAAAAGCGAATTTGCAGATGATTGGAAAGAACTGATGCGGCTGTATTTGGTACGCCGTACCAGAAGTTTTATAAAAAACAATTACACCCAAACAGACCCAACAAACAGCCGCAAATTTTTAACTTTTGCCGATGGTAGCCGTTCTTATTTCCCCGACAGGATAGCCAAAAAAGTAGAATACCCTTTTGACCCTACCAACCCTACCGACCAATATGCACAGCTGTATGCGGCCAATGTTGTAACCATTCTAAACAGCCTTAACCTGCCGAGGTATGGCCTGCAATTATTTGTAACAGACAGGCCACTAATTAACCCTTCCGATAGAGAGGCCCTGCTACTGGGCAATCTTAGCCGGGCAGGCAGGCGGCTTATGGGCTTTTGCCGCACCAACCTGTTTAAGCGGTTAGAAAGTAGCGGCTCTTCCTTTTTGCTTTCGCTAAGCAGGCATGTATTGCGGAACTATATTTTTATTTATGCTTTAGAAAACCAATTGCCCTTACCCATTGGTAAAAACATTGTGCAAAACCTAGACGATTATTTAGAAGATGAAGACACCGATGCCGATGGCAACGACAATACCTTAAATTTAATATTACAGGAAGAAAGCTATCTAAAAAAAGCTGGAGAACTATACAAGCAATTTGATACCGTATATCATACACGGTTCGAATGGATAAGGAGCGGCTTTTTTACAGATTTTACCCGAACCATTACCGAAGAGGATGGTACCCAAAAAATGGCAAATGTATCGCTGTTAAAAAGCCTGATACACGATAGCCGGGAAATAATAAAAATACTAACCCTTGGCAAAAACTGGAACCCCGATAACGACCGCCAATTAAATGCCCTACACCAGCTGCTCACCGTTACCCACAGCCACGAAAAGGTTTTGGTGTTTACCCAGTTTGCCGATACGGCTTATTACCTTACCCAACAGCTAAAAAAACGGGGCGTAATTAATATAGAAAGTGTAACCGGCGCCAACGAAAACCCAACCCATTTAGCACATCGCTTTAGCCCACAAAGCAATAATAAACCCGAATTAGCAACCATAAACCAGGAGCTGCAAATACTGATTACAACCGATGTATTGAGCGAAGGCCAAAACCTGCAAGATGCACACATTATCCTCAATTACGACCTGCCATGGGCCATTATTCGGCTAATACAAAGGGCAGGCCGTGTAGATAGAATTGGGCAAAAAGCCACGCAGATAATCTGCTATTCTTTTTTGCCCGAAGATGGGCTAGAAGACATTATCAGACTGCGGCAGCGGCTTACCCAACGCATACAAGAAAATGCAGAAGTGGTGGGCAGCGATGAAACTTTTTTTGAAGGCGACCCCGTAAATATTACCGACCTGTACAACGAAAAATCGGGTATTCTGGATGGTGAAGATGATGATACCGAAGTGGACCTGGCAAGCTATGCCTACCAAATTTGGAAGAATGCCACCGATGCCGACCCTAGCCTTAACAAAACCATACCCGACCTGCCCAATGTACTATACACCACCAAGCATAATAACGATATACCGCAAACCAATGGCGTAATAGTGTACACCAAAACCAACGACGATAACGATGTACTGGCATGGATGGATACAGCTGGTAAAATAATTACCCAATCGCAGTTTACCATTTTAAAAGCGGCACAATGCGGCCCGGCCGAACCTGCTTTACCTAAAATAGAAAGCCACCACCAACTGGTAAAAAAAGCCATTGATTTTATAAAAGAAGAAGAAATAAACACAGGCGGCACCCTCGGCAAAAAAACCGGTGTAAAATACCGTAGCTATATGCGGCTCGACAGGTATTGCAAAGAATACGATGGCACCCTATTTATAACCGACAAGCTTAAAAAAGCCGTGGACGATATTTACAAATACACCCTTAAAGAATATGCCCGGGAAACCATTAACCGACAACTAAAAGCCGGCATAGCCGACGACCAATTGGCAAACCTTGTGGTATCGCTGCGGGAAGATGACAAACTCTGCATCGTAAACGAAGAAGATGAGCCCAACAAATTGCCACAAATTATTTGTAGTATGGGGTTGGTAAATTAAAAAGTTATTTTGAAAACATCGTAAACCGAAGAGACGGCCATTTATGGCGTCTCCATCCACGTCGGTCTTCGTTGTATGTAAATAGTATCGGTAATAAATGGGGCGTTCCATTATATTCATCTACAAGGTACAGACGGCCATTTATGGCGTCTCCATCTGTACCAGTTATCGTTGTTGGGCAACCAAAAAAAATGGCCGATTTCTCTAGGTAAAATGTATCGGTAAAAATGGGGGCGTTCCATTATATTTATATGCAAGATGGAGACGCCATAAATGGCCGTCTCTACATTTATTATTTTTTAAAATTTTCATACAATTGCCCGAAAAATTTCAGAACAAATACCGCATTCCATCTTCCCGTGCCCAATGGTGGAATTACGGTAATAACGGTGCCTATTTTGTAACCATCTGTACCAAAAACAAAGAACATTATTTTGGTGAAATTGCAAATGGAGAAATGCATGTATCAGCAATAGGAAAACTGGCAAATGAATATTGGCACATGATACCTTCTAAATTTTCCTATGCTTTATTAGATGAATTTGTGGTGATGCCCAACCATGTACACGGCATTATCACCATAGATAAAAAGCCACAAGAACCTATCTTAAATACAGATATGCTCCATACCATACCCTCTGTGCCACCACCCAAAAAAACCGGTGGTTTTGCAGGCCATAAAAACCCCATGTTAAACGATAATCTTTCGAGGATAATGAATTGGTATAAAGGCAGGGTTAAATACGAATGTGGCATTTCGAACCTCGTTTTTAATTGGCAAGACAGGTTTCACGACACCATTATTAGAAACGATGCCATTTACCAAACAATAAAAAATTACATCATTACCAACCCCAAAAATTGGGATACCGACAAATTCAGGTAGAGACGGCCATTTATGGCGTCTCCCTCCGCACCGGTTCTCCACACCGGTCATCCACATCTCCCTCCGCACCGGTTCTCCACGCCGGTCCTCCACATCTCCCTCCGCACCAATCCTCCACGCCGGCCATTGTTTTCCGTTCATCATTGCAGGCAAAATGTATCAGTTATAATTACGGTGCGTTCCATTATATTTATCTGTTAGAGGGAGACGCCATAAATGGCCGTCTCTACACCCCCAAAAAAAACCATTATGGCATTAAACATTACCAATACCCGTACACACTTACAGGCCTTCGATTTTAAAACCCTGTTTATAGAAGAACTTGGCTGGCTGAACCCGCAAAATAAAAAGGCCTTTCCGTTTATTACCAAGGCAGGTGCATGTTTTCGCAAAGCAATAGCCGAATTAAGCGGTGCCACCGTGTACGAGATTACTACCGAAGATGGCACCATACCCGATGCCAAAAACAGGGACCTTATTTCCAAAGAAATACAGAAAATAAACTTTGAGCACATCCTTATTTTTATAGATGCACAACGCACCCAAACCGTGTGGAGGTGGATAAAAAAACAGGACAAGAAAAACCTGCCACGAGAACACTATTTCTCCGCAGGGCAAACCGGCGATTTATTTATAGGCAAACTGGCCGGGCTGCTGGTAGATATTAGCGAAATAGAAAACGACATTACCATTACCGATGTGGCCAAAAAAATACAGGCCGCTTTGGATGTGGAAAAGGTAACCAAAAAGTTTTTTAAAGATTACCAGGAGCAGTTTATTATTTTCATTAGCCTTATACAGGGCATAGATAACGAGGCCGATAAACGATGGTACGCATCAGTAATTCTTAACCGGCTGATGTTTATTTATTTTTTGCAAAAGAAAATGTTTTTGGATAATGGCAATAACCACTACCTCACCCAAAAACTACAATGGAGCAAGCAAAAACTGGGCAGCAATAAATTTTACGATACCTTTTTACATGCCCTGTTTTTCGAAGGGTTTGCCAAGCCCGAAACCGACCGGAGCGAAGCCACAAAAAAAATGCTGGGCCAGGTGAAATACCTAAACGGTGGCCTTTTTTTAGAACATAAAATGGAAGCCAGATACTGGGGGCAAATAGCCATACCCGACCTGGCTTTTGATAACCTCTTTGCCCTGTTCGATAGTTACAGCTGGAGCCTTAACGATACACCCGGCGGCAACGATAACGAAATAAACCCCGATGTGCTGGGCTATATTTTTGAAAAATACATTAACCAAAAAGCCTTTGGCGCCTACTACACCCGTACCGAAATTACCGAATACCTATGTGAGCAAACCGTGTACAAACTAATATTGGATGCTGTAAACGAAGACGATGTAGATACCGCTCTTATAGAAAAAACCGGCCTGCTAAAACCCTTGCCCAATAAAAAAAGCGATGCCCCAATAGCCCTGCCCAAGGCAAAACACTATACCAACATTGCCGAGCTGCTGCTAAATTTAGATGCCGCCACCTGCAAAAAACTGGTGTATGGCCCACAAGCCGTAATACCCAACCTTAGCCTGCTAGACCCTGCCTGCGGCAGCGGTGCATTTTTAGTGGCCGCACTTAAAACCCTTATAAATGTGTATGCCGCCATACTGGGCAAAATAGATTTTTTACAAGATAAAACCCTTACCGCCTGGATAGCCGATATAAAGCAAAAGCACCCAAGCATTAACTACTATATAAAAAAGCAGATTATTACCAACAACCTCTATGGGGTAGACATAATGGAGGAAGCAACCGAAATAGCCAAGCTACGTTTGTTTTTGGCATTGGTGGCTAGTGCCAATACGGTGCAGCAGCTAGAACCCTTGCCCAATATAGATTTTAACATAATGAGTGGAAACTCGTTAATAGGGTTATTAAGGGTAGATGCCAGCCAGTTTAACAAGCACATTACACCCAAAGGCAGCGGCAAAACGCCCAATGTAACAATAGTGCAGGAAGCCAGTCTTTTTAATGCGGCCATAGGCCAAACCAATTTGTTTGGCGGCGAACACGCCAATAAATACCAGCAACTGATTAACGATAAAGAGGCCGCCATAAACGCTTACAAACATGCCCACGACCGGGGCATTACCAACCTGCAAGGGCTGCGAGACAGCATACAAAGCAGCGAAGCCGAAGCCAATAAAATACTGAACGAACTGCTACAGGAAGAGTTTGCCGTACTCGGCATAAAATACGAACAGGTAACCTGGGATGCCGAAAAAAACAAAGAAGGCAAACCCATAAAAAGAAACATTAACCAGGCCGATATTACTGCATTAGAACCCTTTCATTGGGGTTATGAGTTTTCGGAAATATTTAGAAAAAAGGATGGGTTTGATGCGATAATAACCAACCCGCCATGGGAGGTATTTCAAACAGATGAAAAAGAATTTTTTAAAACCTATGATAATACAATAACCAAGAAAAAACTCCGCATAGAAGATTGGGAGCATAACAAAGAAGTATTGATGCAGGATGAGGAAATAAGAAATGCATGGCTTACCTATTCGAGCCAGTACCCACACCAATGGGGCTATTTAAAATATGCTTCGCAATACAAAAACCAAATCTCAATTGTAAATGGTAAGGCAGTTGGTAATAAGCCTAATTTGTATTGCCTGTTTACAGAACAATGTAAAAACCTTTTAAAGCCAAAGGGCTATTGCGGCATAGTAATACCAAGCGGTATTTATACAGATCTAGGGACAAAACAATTACGCCAAATGCTGTTTGATGAAACTGCAATAACCGGATTGTTTTGTTTTGAAAATAGGAAAGAGGTTTTTGAAAATGTTCACAGAAGTTTCAAGTTTGTGGTTTTGAGTTTTGAAAAAGGAGGGAATAATTTAAAATTTCCTACTGCATTTATGAGACATGATGTTGAGGAGTTAAATAACTTTCCGCAATACGGAGCCTTAAATATATCTGTAGAGTTAGTTAAACGATTAAGCCCCGATAGCTTTTCAATAATAGAATTTAAAACAGAGCAGGAATTGTTGATTGCTGAAAAAGTTTCAAAGCATCCTTTATTGTGTGGTGATGATACTGGATGGAATTTAGAACTCTATGGCGAAGAAATAAACATGACACGTTCGGCAGGAAATTTCCTTACAAAGCCTGCCAAATTCACATTGTATGAAGGCAGCATGATTTGGCACTTCACAAATACTTATTCTGAAGCAAGATATTGGTTAAATGAAGCTGATATTATTGATGATTTTTTGGGTAAGAGATTGAAGAGAATTAATGGCTTGTTCAAACAGCCTAAGGATTTAAAGAATGATTTCGAAACCTACAGGCTTGCTATTAGGAAGATTGCATCAAATACAAATGAAAGGACATTAATTACAACAATAATTCCCAAATATACAATAGCCGGAAATTCACTGACTGTAAATTTTCCTTTTAAACATCAACTAGAAAAGTACAATGATTTGAGCTTTACAAATGAGGAACTTTTTATCCTTTCAACAATTCTAAATAGCTACGTAGTAGATTTTATTCTTCGTTCAAGGGTTACTACTAACTTGAATTTATTTTACCTCTACCAACTCCCCGTTCCCCGCCTATCCCCTAATCACCAATGGTACAAACCAATCATCGAAAAAGCAGCAAAATTAATATGCACCACCGAAGCCTTTGCCGAACTATGGCAAGAGACAATGCAAACACCCTGGAGCCTTGCAGTAGCCGCCACCCAGGAGGCCGAACGTAATGCCCTACGAGCCGAACTCGATGGTATTATTGCCCATATTTATGGCTTAACCGAGGTAGAGTTTACCTATATACTCAGCACCTTCCCCATAGTAAATGCTGCACAAAAGCAAGCCACTTTAGCAGCCTATCAGTTGCTTGCCCCGCAGTTTGCAGCCGCCCCCTCCAATCAAAACCTATGAGGTGCTTTTGAGACCCTGAAATTAAGTAAGCTTAAAAAAAGACCTTATAGGTTTAAAGCGGCGGCCCCCAAAATACCGCATTGGCAAAGAACTGGAGGGGAAGAGGCGTAAAAATGTAAATGCCCTGCTTGTTAGCAAGGCATCGGTCCAAGAATACTATTTTTGGAGGTGTACGATATAAAAGTGTAAC
>JAYUOV010000267.1:0-9235 GCA_043760535.1 Chitinophagaceae bacterium | reverse complement strand
AAACAATAAAAACTGCCCTCGCCTCCTTTGGTATGAGTGGCAGGGTATTTCATGCCCCTTTTATACACTTGCACCCCGGTTACCAACTCTATGCCGTGTGTGAACGTAGTAAAAATCTGGCTGTGGAAAAATATCCCAATATTATTACCTACCATAGTTATAAAGAAATGCTGGCCGATACGGCCATAGAACTGGTAATCGTTAACACACCCAATTTTACCCATTACCCAATGGCAAAACAAGCCTTACTGGCAGGCAAGCATGTGGTAGTAGAAAAACCCTTTACCTGCACCACTGCCGAAGCTTTGGAACTAATGGAACTGGCCAATACCCAAAACAAAATACTATCTGTTTTTCAAAACCGCCGCTGGGATAGCGATTTTAAAACCGTGCAAAAAGTAGTAGCAGAAAAACTGCTAGGCGATATAATAGAAGCCGAATTACATTTCGACCGCTTTAATGCCACATTAAGTCCTAAAGCTCACAAAGAAATACCTGGCCCTGGTACGGGCATCTTGTACGATTTAGGTTCACATCTTATAGACCAGGCCATCTGTCTTTTCGGAATGCCAGATGCACTTTATGCTAACATGGCAACCATGCGTCCACTATCGGGCATAGACGATTATATGGATGTATTGCTGCTTTACCCCGCCATGTGGGTACGCCTCCACGCCTCCTATTTTGTAAGAGAACCGCTGCCTTCTTTTATACTACATGGTACCAAGGGCAGCTTTATAAAACCCCGTGCCGATACGCAAGAACTTAGGCTGATAGCTGAAGAAAGCCCTGATTTACCCGATTGGGGAACGGAACCAAAAGCGGCCGAAGGTCTGCTGCATACCGAACAGAAGGGTAGCATTATCAAAGAAAAAATACCAACTGAAAGGGGCAGTTATATGGATTTTTACAATCAGCTGTATAATGCCATTGCACTTAATTACCCTTTAGAAGTATCCGCCGCCGATGGCTTTAATGTAATACGCATTATAGAAAAAGCTTACCAAAGCAATGTAGAAAAAACTGTGGTGGAAATAAAAAAGGGTATAAGAGAAGGAATGGATAATTGTTAATGGTAAATGGTGAAATATAAATTATAAAAAAATTTTTAATTATTCATACTGCTTTATAAAATAGTGGCTGCATTGCATATTGTTACCCGTAAACTAGTGTGGCGGGTTTTTGCCTAACAGATGTGGCGTACAAGTACTTACTATATATATTAATACTACCATACTTAACAGTAGTAACGATGCAGTTAAAAATAATTAACATTATCTAAAACACAAATTGGTACTAAAATAAACGGTAAAAAACAGCGACCCGTAAGCGAATCTAAACTGATTTTTACACTGCCAAAAAAGAAGTATTATCTGGCAACAACGCTGTGCTAGTTTTATACAAAAAAATAACTATTTATTATGCTATCAAAAACAATATTTGGCCAGATAATGCTTCGGATGTTTCCTGTTATAGCACTCCTTTTTCTGTTTGCCATGCTATCTATAAAAGCCACTTCACAGAATGTATCGCTTTCGCAACAGATGGTTAAAACAGTAACTAAAATGTGGCCGGACACTTTTAGCAATAGTGTGGGGCCAGCAAGATGGAGTTACGACCAGGGGGTAATACTAAAAGGGGTAGAAAGTGTGTGGCGCCTTTACGGCGATGCTAGTTTTTTTAATTACGTGCAACACATTATGGATCATTATATACAAGATGATGGCACTATAAAAGATTACCTTGTAGAGGAGTACAACATTAACCATTTAAACAATGGCAAAGTGATGATGACGTTGTATAATGTTACCGGACAGCAAAAATATAAAAAGGCCACCGACCTGCTCCGTAGCCAGCTAAACAATCATCCACGAACCAAGGAGGGCAGTTTTTGGCACAACAAAATTTACCCTTGGCAAGTGTGGCTAGATGGGCTGTATATGAGCCAGCCATTTTATGCCGAATATGCTAAATGGACCAATCAATTAAAAACATTTGATGATATTACCCGCCAGTTTGTAACCGCAGAGCAGCATACAAGAGATGCAAAAACCGGCCTATTATACCACGCGTGGTATGAAAGTAAAGAGCTATTGTGCGCCAATAAAACAACCGGTACATCACCCCATTTTTGGGCAAGTGCTATGAGCTGGTTTGGTGTAGCAATAGTAGATGCTCTGGATCATTATCCGGCTGGCCATTCCGGAAGAGATTCACTAATTGGCATTTTAAACCGCTTTGCCAAAGCCATAGTTTCGGTGCAGGATAAACAAACTGGCGTTTGGTACAATATTCTGGACAAGCCCAACCTTACAAAAAATTATAAGGAATCTTTTGCCTCTTGCATGTTTATTTATGCCATGGCAAAAGGCATTCGAAATGGCTATTTACCCGCCTCATTTTCTAAAGCCACAAAAAAAGGATATAATGGCATTATAAAAGAATTTATAGAAGTGTTAGCGAATGGCCAAATCAATTTAAAAGGCACTGTTGCGGTATCCCCCCTAGATGGCAACCCTTACCTTGATGGCAGTTTTGATTACTACATGAATGAAAAAGTAATAACCAACGACCCAAAAGGCATGGGTGCTTTTATAATGGCTGCCGCAGAAATGGAAATGGCAGCTATGCCCAAGCCGGGCAAGGGCAAAACGGTAATGCTAGATCATTTTTTTAACCACGAAATACGAACTAGTCCTTATGGCATTCCATCGCAATGGCACTACACCTGGAACGAAATGGACCTGAACGGATATAGCCTTTTGGGTGATGTATTTACCTCTGCCGGAGCTAATTTGTCGGTTTTAGATAAAGCCCCAACTGCTGCTAATTTAAAAAGTACCAGTGTTTACATAATTGTAGATGCCGATAATTTCAAAGACAACAAGTCGCCCAATTTTATGAACGAAGCCAGTGCTGAGGCTGTAGCAGCATGGGTAAAAAGAGGTGGCTCATTAATAATTTTGGCCAACGACAGTACCAATAGCGACCTCAAATACATCAATATACTGGCTGGAAAATTTGGTATTTATTTTACCGACAAAAGCCTAAACATCGTTAAAGGAAACGAATACGAAATGGGTGCATTATACAATAACCAAGCGAACCCTGTTTTTACAAAAACCCAAAAAATGTACCTGAAAGAAATAAGTGCATTACGTGTAACAAGCCCAGCCCAAACCTTGCTCACCAAAGACGGCAACAACATTATTGCAATAGCGAAATATGGCAAGGGTGCTGTATTTGCTGTAGGCGACCCATGGCTGTATAATGAATATATCGATGGCAGAAAAATACCCCCTACATTTCAAAATTTTTTAGCGGCACAGGAGATTGTACAATGGCTATTGAGGCCCGTATTTAAGTAAAGGCAGGTGATTTCAGGTCGTGATTCATTGGCCTTTAGCCCAAGGCTAGATAGGAGAAAAAGATAAAAAACCAATAGCCCCAAAAAAAAGACACTTATATTATTTTACTTTTTAATAGATTTTGCAAAAATATCCATACCATCAATTCTATTACATATCCTTTTTTGCAATACTAGCCTTGCTGTATAATATTACGATTTAAGCAAAGGCGGATAAATACGTTGTTATTGTATTTAAAACCGCCGATGCAGTATCTTTTTAAAATAAGATGGCCTTAACGCCATTTGTGTAAGAGTCTTATAAAACGTGTGTAGGTTTCGGAGCATATTATGAGTGCTGCTGCTAGCCATGTACTGAGTGTAAAGCTTTATTGAGCATGGGTTTTAGAATATACCCATAACACCCTCATGCAGATTATTATTTATAATACTACCAATGTAGCAATAGAGTTGTTGCAATAAGATATCAGCCATCATCCCACAGTTTAATACATGGGCACGCTGCTGGATTTTATACATAAATTAATAAACGCATTTAATAGTAGTACATAAAGCGGCATGGTTAATTTACCTAAAGAACTGGTAACAGACAATGGTAAAAAATTAGAAGAGATTGGTTTTAAACTGGCACACCTCAATGGCTTTGAAGAAAATTTTATAGCCTGTAAGAAAATGTGTATCCATTTTGGTAATAGACAATTGAACCTGGAGTGCTGGGAAAGCCGAAGGGTAGCCATTACAAAAGTAACCGATGCGTTAGGCTAAATACTCAATGCTTAAACCATGTGTAAAGTGTACCGCCTGTGTGCAATAGAAAGCGATGAACGTGTAAAAGAAATTGTAACTTCTACACAGGCTACTATTGGTGTATTAATTACCAACAGCATTACAATGCAAAAAAAAACTAAACCTTCGTGTGCTTAATGGCACCCATACATGATGTTTTGTGCTGCGTTTTTTAAAAGTTATTTCTACCATTAAAAAGTATTTTAACTAAACCTTCGTGTGCTTAATGGCACCCATACATGATGTTTTGTGCTGCGTTTTTTAAAAGTTATTTCTACCATTAAAAAGTATTTTAATAATACCACAATAACCAAATTTAAAGAAACCCTGATATTGAAAAAAAGGCTCCGGCCATCATCTACAAAATAGAAAAAGGAGTAGCCGAATCTTTTGGCCCAATAGTGCCAGACAGATGCTATAATTCTAACATCGAACAATAAGCTAAGCATAACCATGAAGTATGCTTCTAAATTAATTATGCGGGTATTGCCCTTAATAAAAAATCACATCGAACGGTTCAATACAGTGCCAAAAAATATAAGAAATGAATTTGCCGCATATCTGCTTTTTATGAAGCCAACAAGACCAGAATGAGGTAAGTATTTAGGCACAACCAATAGAACCGAATACTAGTTTAAAGTGGATGAAGCCCCATTTTTTCCAGAAATCAAAAAAGAAAATCTTGCCAAAGTAGTGGTAAATATTTGGGCACGTCATTCATTATGGGTCAGCTATCTAAACGCCCTGGCGGAGTTTAGAAAAATTGTATCATTTAAGTTGCAGATTATGTTAGCGCAAGTCTTTACTTTAGCTTTTAAAAAAACTCTTTAAAAAGCAGCTTTAACATGCAACAGCAAGTTTTAAAAATACATAAAGATGATAATGTAATTGTGGCCCTTACCAACCTTAAAATGGGTGAAATAATTACCCACGAAGGCATGGAATACCAACTACAGGAAGATATAGCAAGTAAGCACAAATTTTTTACAGAAGACCTACAGCCTGGAGACCCAATACACATGTACGGCGTATTGGTGGGTAAAGCCCAGGTGTTTATTCCAAAAGGAGGGCTGATGACTACTGCCAATGTAAAACATGCTGCCGATCCTTTTAAATATAAGCCCTACCGTTATAGCTGGACAGTACCCGATGTAAGCAAGTGGGCAAAACGTACATTTAATGGCTACCATAGAAATGATGGCCGGGTAGGCACAGCCAATTACTGGCTTTTTGTGCCCACCGTTTTTTGCGAAAACAGAAACCTCGATGTTATTCGTGAAGCACTGCACAATCAGCTGGGCTACGAAGTAAGCGACCGGTACAAACAAAAAACCAAGATGCTGCTGGATTTGTATAAAAGCGGAAGCGACCTAAATACAGCCGATTTAAGCATAACAGAATCGGTTGTGCCTACTTCAAGGGTTTTTAAAAATGTGGATGGCATTAAATTCCTAAACCATCAGGGTGGCTGCGGCGGCACACGGGATGACGCTGCAATACTTAGTAAATTATTGGCTGCCTATGCCGATCATCCTAATGTAAGTGGCGTTACTATTTTAAGCCTGGGTTGCCAGCATTTACAAACGCAGCATCTGCTTGATGATATCCAGTTACACAATCCCAATTTTGATAAACAGGTTCACGTTTTTGAACAGCAGCAATCGCAAAGCGAAGAACAACTGATTACCGAAGCCATTAGAAAAACATTTTTAGGACTGATAGAAATCAACAAACTCGAACGCCAACCAGCTACGCTTGACAAATTGTGCATCGGGGTAAAATGCGGTGGCAGCGATGGTTTTAGCGGTATAAGTGCTAACCCGGCTGTAGGTTATTGCAGCGATTTGGTGGTGGCTTTAGGTGGTAAAATATTACTGGCCGAATTTCCGGAACTGTGCGGCGCCGAACAAAACCTCATCGATAGAACCATTGATGAAGTAGCAGCAAAGAAATTCATACATCTGATGACGGCTTACAACGATGCTGCCCACAAAGTAGGTTCCGGTTTTGAAATGAACCCATCGCCGGGCAATATTAAAGATGGCCTGATTACAGATGCCATTAAAAGTAGCGGGGCAGCCAAAAAAGGCGGCTATTCACCCGTGGTGGATGTGCTGGATTATACCGAACCAGCTACCAAACCCGGCCTTAGTTTAGTATGCACACCCGGCAACGATGTGGAAGCCACAACCGGTAAAGCAGCCAGCGGCGCCACCCTTATTTTGTTTACCACAGGCCTGGGCACACCCACCGGCAACCCGGTATGCCCGGTAATAAAAGTAAGTACCAACAGTGCCTTAGCCAA
Source organism: Chitinophagaceae bacterium (assembly GCA_043760535.1). Lineage (GTDB taxonomy): Bacteria > Bacteroidota > Bacteroidia > Chitinophagales > Chitinophagaceae > JAZKFT01. The sequence continues at coordinate 2,777 of JAYUOV010000267.1, read as the reverse complement.
ACGGATGGGCGACATTATAGACATTAACACTGGTGGCATAATAGAAGGCGAAAAAACCATTGAACAGATGGGCGAAGAAATACTGGAATACTGTATTAAAGCCGCTGGTGGCGAAGTAATTCCCAAAGCTGTATTGTTAAATCAAGATGATTTTATTCCGTGGAAAAGAGGGGTGAGTTTATAAGCACATCTTAAAAATTCAGAACTTCTTACCCCTCGCAGTTTTGATTGCGTCTTTTTTCTCTTTTTTTAACCAAGCGAAAGCCGTGCCCTGATGGAGCGACATTGGCGAACGTTGTAAATCCCGTAGCATTACGGGACTCCGTTCAACTGTTTGCTACTATCAGGCTTTTAGAATCAGAACTCCTAACCCCTCGCAGTTTTGATTGTGTAGTTTTTTTTTGCATACTCCGGTTATTGCGGTGGAACCCAGCGAAGGCCGTGCCATGATGGAGCGACATTGGCCCCCACAATACTGTGGGGATTCAACAACATACCCTTGTTCCGCTTCCCTTCTCAAACGCAGTGGCATCCATTTTACTTCTCCATTTGGAGAAGGTGCCAAAGGCCGATGAGGCTAGAGAAGGTGGCCAAAGGCCGGATGAGGCTGCTACTATCAGGCTTTTAGATTGCGAATAATAAGCGATTTCAGTTCTCTGGGTAAGGAGTTCACAAACTAATTGTCTGCATTTTAATGTGGCAACATGGTTTTTTAAAAAAATCTAAAATCTTCAAAGCTTTGCAAGCCTGATTAGATATTTGGCAATCATTAAGCATTTTCGCTTTCCGCCCGTTTGTTCCTTTTGTATTTATGGCTGTTTTCATTCAAAAAAGCATTGTCTAATATCAGATACCGTGGAGCTTTTACAATGTAGTTTTGTAATTCTAAACAAAATGATTGCTTGTTATGAACGAACAAATGATAACCAAAATGCCCACTGCGGCATTAGTAAAAATGGGTATTGTAAATGAAAATGTACACTACCAGTTAAGCCCCGAAGCACTAACAAAACAAACTGTAGAACGCAACCAAGGTGTACTTAGTAGTACTGGTGCTTTGGTAATTAATACTGGCGAATTTACCGGCCGCAGCCCGCAGGATAAATTTATAGTGCTGGACGAGGTAACGGAACATAGTGTGGATTGGGGCGGCTTCAATACGCCTATCGACGAAAAGTATTTCTTTCAACTGCAACAAAAACTAACCACCTATCTCAGCAGCCAAAAAGAAGTGTGGGTGCGGGATGCCTATGCCTGTGCCGATAACGATTACCGCCTTAACATTCGTGTGGTAAACGAAAATGCCTGGAGCAACTTATTCTGTTACAACATGTTTCTTCGACCTGCCGAAGCCGAACTGGAAAATTTTAATCCAGACTGGCATATTATACAGGCACCCTCTTTTATGGCCGATGCTGCCGTTGATGGTACACGTCAACATAATTTTTCTATCATTTCTTTTAAGCATAAATTAATACTAATTGGTGGCAGCGGATACACAGGCGAAATGAAAAAGGGTATTTTTTCGGTACTCAATTTTATACTGCCGCATGATAAAAATGTACTAAGTATGCATTGCAGTGCCAATATGGGCGAAGCTGGTGATACCGCCATTTTCTTTGGCCTAAGCGGCACCGGAAAAACGACCCTTAGTGCCGACCCTAACCGAAAATTAATAGGTGATGATGAACATGGCTGGACAGCCGATACCGTTTTTAATTTTGAAGGTGGCTGCTACGCCAAAACCATTTTCCTTACCGAAGAAACCGAACCAGAAATATACCGTGCCATCCGCCCCGGAGCCTTGGTAGAAAATGTGCCTTTTAAAACGGGTAGCAATGAAATTGATTTCGATTCGAAAGCCATTACGCCAAATACAAGGGTGAGTTATCCGCTGCATTTTATTAGTAATGCATTGGAGCCATCTGTGGGTAATACGCCTAAAAATATCTTTTTTCTCACCTGCGATTCTTATGGCATTTTGCCACCAGTTAGTAAGTTAAACCCGGGGCAGGCCATGTACCAGTTTATTAGTGGCTATACCGCTAAAGTGGCGGGTACCGAGGCTGGCGTAAGTGAGCCGCAAAGCACCTTTAGTGCTTGTTTTGGCGCACCATTTTTACCACTGCACCCGGGGCAATACGCCGAAATGCTGGGTAAAAAAATGAAGGAACACCAGGTAAATGTGTGGATGATTAATACCGGCTGGAGTGGTGGCAGCTACGGCACAGGCAAGCGAATGAAGCTGAGTTATACCCGTGCCATGATTACCGCTGCACTCAAAGGCGAACTAAACGATGTAAGCTTTGAAGCCCATCCTGTTTTTGGTATGATGATACCAAAAAGTTGCCCCAATGTACCAACTGAAATTTTAAACCCACGCAACACGTGGGCAGATAAAACTGCCTATGATGCAACGGCTAAAAACCTTGCCCAACAGTTTATAAAAAACTTTACAAAATATGCAGCAGGAGTAAATGATGAAATATTAGCCTCCGCTCCTATCGTAATTTAAAGTTGTTTTCCACGATTGCCAGCTATAGAAAAAGTCCCCGCTGCTTAGGTAGTGGGGACTTTATATTAAAAAATAATTCCATAAGAATTTTTCAATCAATTTGAAACATGGGATCGATATTGATGAAAGATGAAAAGCTTATACTCACACAGAAGAATAAAAATTCAGAACTCCTTACTCTTCGCAGTTTTGATTGCGTAGTTTTTCTTTTTTTGAACCCAGCGAAAGCCGTGCCCTGATGGAGCGACATTGGCGACGCTCC
>JAYUOV010000266.1:0-28218 GCA_043760535.1 Chitinophagaceae bacterium | reverse complement strand
TTTCACCGAAATAATCCACCGATATTCATCGGGGCAGGCGGGGCAGGCAAAAAAAGAAAAACTACGCAATCAAAACTGCGAGGGGTAAGGAGTTCTGAAACTAAAGATAATGACTTTAGCCCGCCGCAAAATCTACCCTCTATTGAACTTTTAAAGCTGGAAAACCAACTATTAAAGGAACAAGCGGCACAGCTAAAGAAAATAATTGCGCTATTAGAGACAAAAGAAAGATAGTTCTTCATTGCCCAAGGCCAGCTTTGTTAAAATGGCTACAAGGAAGACAACTATGTATTAGAAATACTTAACTGAGTGTAAGTAAAAGTCAACAGAGTGCAAGAAAAACTTAACTGAGCGTAAGAAATGGGTAACAGAGTGTGCGATAGCCTTAAATGGCTGCCATTTTTTAATAACTTGGTGTTGCATGTTTACAACATAGCTTCATTTTTTTACGAGCAAATGTTTATTGCGTTATCAGGCAATTCATTTTTCATTCTACTAACAAGCACTTATACAACTCCAGCCTTGTCGTCGTCTTGCCTTGGGTATGTATTTTTCACCATTAAAAAAACCATTACAATAAGTACTACAAATGAACCAATGCATTACCCTACGGCAGATGCCGACATAAAACAACTTACCGACCACCTGAAAGACAGTATTGAAAGGGATATGGCCGACTTTAACACCCACAATATTACGGATCCTGAAGTGGCAGCCTTTGCAACTTTAATTGAAGCATTTAGCAACTTCAGTACCGGCTTTTAAAACACATACTGCAATACTTTCTAATAAAAAACACCGGCTTCATCAGGGGCCGGTGTTTTTTATTATTGTTTGCCAACTGCCAACTAAACAATTGCCAATTATGGTTACTAAATGCCCGCACCACTAACTGGCAGCTTGGGCCCGATATAAATTTTTTCTTTCTCAAAAATTTTCATCATCGGTGCTTGGTATTTATCCATAATTACTTTACCAGCATCCGCTTTCTTTTTTACTTCTTCTTTAAGTGTGCCAATGCGTTCGGTTTGCATATTGCTTGGGGCAGTTTCGTTGCCGGCCACTGCTGTATATACTTCGGTTATTTCTTCCCGAAGTTGTTTTTCATCAGCAAAGATGCTTTTCTGTTTGGTAGCTAAAAGGGTGCTCCTAAGCTCTTCCAACTTGTCGTGGTATTCCTGTGCAAGTTTTTTATTGCCTTTATTCTGTATTTTTTCAATATTATCTTTTACCAGCTTTTGTACTTTATTTATGGAATCTACTTGTTTGGCCAGGTCTTCCTGCATATTATACAGCACCATGGCGGCGTCATATTGTTTTTTTCTGTCTTCTAAAGTCATTTCGCCTTTGGTATCGTTCTCTACTTTTAATGGTTGCGTGTATTCTTTATTGCCCACCTTAAGTTTAACGGTATAGTCTCCTGGTAATACCATGGGTGCTGTAAAGCCGCTAGCATCCATTTTGGCACCGCCTTCGGCAGTTTTAGGTGGAGTTTTACGAAGATTCCAGTAAATTTTATTAATGCCTTTACGTTTGCTGCCGGGTATTTTTTGTACCAGTTTGCCATCCTTATCCAGTATTTCCACATTTACATCGCCACTCATTACCCGGTCTTTCAAGTAAAATTGTATGGGCTGTATGCTTGGCGGATTACCACCATTCCAGCCACCAGTACTTGGGAAACCACCTCCGCCAAATTCGCCATCCCTCAATATCAACGGCCGGTTTTGAAACAACACTACCTCTTTTTCCATCACCTCTTTGGTCATGCCACGCATGGGGCTAATATCGTCTACCACTACTATACCACGGCCATGTGTAGCTATTACCAGGTCGTTAGTAGCCGGTTGTATTTGAATATCTCTTACCAGTGCATACCATGGCATATTGTTCTTCATTCTAAACCAATCTGTACCGCCGTTAAGTGTGGCAAACAAACCCATTTCGGTACCGAGAAACAGCATGTCTTTATTAATAGGGTCTTCTTTTATTTTGTGTGCAAAGCCACTAAACTCCTCACTCTTCCACATGCTCCATGTTTTACCCATGTCGGTGCTTTTACCTACATAGGTTTTCATATCGCCGTACATGTGGTTATCGAAAGTGGCGTAAACCGTGTTCTTATCGTGGCGGCTAGGTTCTATGCTGCTTACCCAGGTTTGGGCAGGTATGCCAGATGCTTTGTAGTTATTGGCCACATTGCTCCAGTTTTTACCACCATCTGTAGTGTATTGCAAATTGCCATCGTCGGTTCCAGCCCATATTACATTGCTATCCAGCGGGCTTTCGGTAATGGTAAAAATGGTGCAATGGTTTTCGGCAGAAGTATTATCGGCACTTAATCCGCCACTTTTATCCTGCTGTTGCTTGGCTTTATCGTTGGTAGTAAGGTCGGGGCTAATGCGGCTCCAGTTGCGGCCTTTATCGTTGCTTTTAAAAATATACTGGGCACCAGTATAAAGATTTTTTGGGTTGGCTGCGCCATTGTGCAAAGGTGTATTCCAATTCCAACGGAGCTTTTCATCGGCAGCACCTTTGGTAGGTTGTATGCTTACCGTTTTGTTATTCGTTAGGTTAATACGAGCCATATTACCACCCTGATATTCAGCATAAGCCACGTTGTTATCTGTACCATCTGGTATAGCCCAGAAGCCATCGCCACCATAAATATCTTTCCAGTTGGCATTGCTTACACCACCGGGTGATGCACTTGGGCTTACCCAGCTACCATTATCTTGCAGGCCGCCATAAATGCGGTAAGGCTGGTTATTATCTACGGCTACGTGGTAAAATTGCCCAACGGGCAAATTGCCTTTAAAACCCCACGTACCACCTTTATCTAAACTGTAATACACACCGCCATCGGTGCCTAACCACAGTTCATTTGTATTTAGTGGATTAATCCATAATGCATGATGATCGCTGTGCACCCAACCGCCTTCGTTACTTGCATCGGCAAAGCTGTAGCCGCCATCGCTGCTGTAGCTAAATACAAAACCGGGTCGGTAAATTCTTTTCGGGTCTTTTGGGTCAATGACCAACGAAGAGAAATAGAAAGGGCGGCTCACTACGTTCATCGTAGCACTTTGGCTCTTCCAGTTTTCGCCGCCATCATCGCTGATAAAAAGGCCGGTTTTTTCACTTTCTACAATGGCTACCAAATTTTTGGGTGATGATGGCGCCAGGGTTAGCACCACACGCCCAAAGATGCCGGTAGGTAATCCGCTCTGTATTTTACGCCATACTTTACCGCCATCTATACTTTTATAAACGCCGCTGCCAGCACCACCGCTGTTAAATTCGTAAGGCTTGCGGCGAAACTCCCATGTGGTGGCATAAATAATTTTGCTGTCGGTAGGGTCTATGGCAATATCGGCACAGCCAGCTTTTTCGCTAATGTATAAAATCTTGTTCCAGGTTTTGCCAGCGTCATCGCTTTTGTACAGGCCACGATGTTTGCTATCGCTCCAAAGTGGGCCGGGGGCAGCTACATAAATAGTATTGCTGTTTTTAGGATCCAGCATTACTTTAGAAATATGCTCAGTACTATCCAATCCTATTTTGGTAAAATTATCACCGGCATCGGTGCTTTTGTATAAACCGTCGCCAATAGAAACGGAGTTCCGCATATTGCTTTCGCCGGTGGCCACGTACAGCGTTTTGGGGTTTTGCTGGTCGATGGCCAGGGCGCCTATGCTTTGGCAATATTTATCGAAGATGGGCTTGAAAGACGCACCGGCATTGGTGGTTTTCCATACGCCGCCGCCTGCAGTACCTATGTAAATGGTTTTAGGTTCATTGTCCACGCCTTTAATATCGGTAATACGGCCACTCATGGTTCCGGGGCCAAGCCATCTTGCCTCAAGCATACCAAAAGTGGCGGAGGTTACTTTAGTTTGGGCTAAAAGATAACCATTACCCAATAGCAAAGCGGCGGAAAATAGTAGTGTTTTCATTGAATGTCGTTTCGGATAAAAGAAAAAAAATCCTGCCAAGGCATATGGCAGGATAAAAAAATCAGAAATACTTAATCGTGTTTGTAAAGTTTTTCGTCGATGGTTTGGTTGGCTTTTATAGATGTCATAATTACCGTTCCAAATGCCTGAGAAACGCTATGAGGCATTTTAACCCCATCCACAACTTTGTAATCAGACATATCCGATGTTAGCTCTACTTCTTGTCCATTTACCTTCTTTTTAGAAGTAGATCTTACTATCATGTAAGATGTAGGGTCAATAAAATAGGTTTCTTCTTTTCCGCTAGCTAGGGTTACTTTAATCTTAAAACATTCAGTGCCCTCTACATCTTCTTTGCCTAATAACTCTGCTTTGTGGCCTTTGCCAGCATAATTTAAAAGCGTTCCTGTTAGGTCTAAATCGGTCTGTGCTTCTTTTACATCTTCAGCAGTTTTGGGTTCTGGCTTTTGCATACCCTGAAAAGTCATAAAAACCCATCCGTCCTTATCGGTGGTCATGTCAAAGTTTTTTGAACCACCAACGCTAATATCATTACGCATTAGTTTGTTTTGTACCACTGTAGTTGTTACAGAAATAGACATACCCTGAACTGTAAGGGAGCCTTCCATTACTACATTTTTTATTTTTTCTATTTTTTCTTTGCCACCAAGGGAGTCAATGTGCCTATTAATTACTTCATCAACCGTTTGGGCCGATATGGTACTTACTGCAAAAAGGGATGCAAAAGCGATAAAAGTTTTCTTCATGATTTGTATTTTTTAGATTTGTAAAAATAGACGGAGATTTAATTTAAAGAGTTACCGTTTATAAAAGTATTTGGTAAATTTTTTTTCACTACAAACCATATTATAACGAATTGGTTGTGCTTACGATGAAAAAATAGTTTTTGGCATAACGAATAGTGAGCCACTTGCTTAAATGGTAAATTGAAAAATGCTGTTTTGCTGCAAAGCAGCATAATACTCCTTGATTATCCCCAAAATATTCCGGGCAGGCCGTCCATGCTGTTTTATCGGTGCGCCAAGGGCTTTCATTAATTTACATTTGGCTAACCCATATCGTTTCGTTAAGCCTTTTTGTAAAAATCCGGTTGCGCCCATCAACGGTTAACCTTCAGCAAAAGTTGAAAAACGGGTTGGGCATATTTTAAAATAGGGCGGTGAACACCTCTTTAGCCACCCTAAATGTATTGCAGTGTGCCTCCACTATAATCTTTACATCGGCGCTGTAACCGCCGCCCATACTCACTGTTACGGGGATGCCGTATTTTTTACAATAATTAAAAACCAACGTATCCCTTTGTTTGCAGCCTGCCAGGCTTATATTAAGTTTACCATATTTATCGGTACTCAAAACATCTACACCGCTCAAGAAAAAGATAAAATCCGGTTTCAGTTTTTCAATGAGTTGGTGCAGAGCTTCATTTAACAAACTTAGGTAAGCATCATCGCTAGTACCATCGGCAAGCGGTACATCCAAATCGCTTTTTTCTTTGATAAAAGGATAGTTGTGGCCGCCGTGCATACTAAAGGTAAATACCCGTTTTTCTTGCTGAAATATTTGTGCAGTACCATTGCCCTGGTGCACATCTAAATCCACAATTAAGATTTGCTTGGCCAGCTTTTTATGAAGCAAATAATTGGCGGCAATGGCCATATCGTTGAGCATACAAAAGCCTTCGCCACGGTTGGTAAAAGCATGGTGGGTACCTCCGGCCACATTCATGGCCACGCCTTGCTGCAAGGCCAGGTGGCAGCAGTCTATAGTGCCTTGTGCTATAATTATTTCTCGCTGTACCAACTGCTCCGTTAGCGGAAAACCGATGCGGCGTATATGCTGCGGTGTAAGCCGAAGGTTTTTTAAGTCTTCCCAATATTCTGTTTCATGGGTCCACAAAATCACTTCTTCCGAGCATGGTTTTGGCGAAAAAATATCAGCCAATTCTATGCTGCCTTCGTATAGCAACTGCTCCGGTATTAGCTCATATTTAAGCATCGGAAAGCGGTGGCCTTCTGGCAGCGGATGGGCATAAATGGGATGGTAGGCGATGAAAGGCAATTCAGATTTGTGATTCATGATTTCGGATTTACGATTTTTTTTGACCCCCATTGCCCATTGACCAATCAATGTCGTTTATTTAATTTAATTAAAAGTTGTCAGGCTGAGTCCTAAATAAAAGCGATTTTAAGTTCTTTAAAATGACAAAAAAATACTGGCATTAAGCCCCGAAAGGGCGGAACATATTAGTTCCGATGTATCGGAAGTGAAGCCCCAATTTTTAGAATATTCTTTGCCGATAAGCCCTGTAAGGGCGAAACAATTACGTAATGCAGTTTTGTTTGCTAACTAATTTGTTCCACCTTTTCAGGGCTTGCTTACCCATATATTTCATAACCCAGGGCGTTGCCCTGGGCTATTTCTTTCGCCCCTTGTGGGCTTTTTTAAAAGTAAACCTATAAAAGCTGTATTTTTTATATAATTAATAACCATTGTTTTAATATACTTATCATTTGTCCCGCAACTTGCGGGATCGAAGCCCTTTTTGTTGATCTTCAAAGAGGATCTGCATGTAGCCCTTCGACAAGCTCAGGGTAACAACCTTAAAAACGACATTGAATGACCAATGACTATATTTTTATAACCACTCCCATTTCTCCTTTCGAAGCATTAGATGGCATAACAGCAAAAACAGCATCGCCTCGGTTGGGTTTAATATTAAATAAACCGGTAAACAAACTAAACGCCGGCAATATGCATTGGTTTGGGGTAAAATAAAAACATGGAAACCTTAGCGTTTGCCTGCCACCGCCACTAATGCTAATACCCGGATGCAAGTGGCCAGAAATGGTCGGTAGCTTTGGCCTTTCGGTCAACGGTTTACCGTTGGCCATAGACGGTTCTGGATCATGTAAAAATCTAAGCCCCCCCAGGTGCAACTTACTACTAACCATTAGCCCATGCTCCCCGTACCAATCTTTGTTTAAAATATCATGGTTACCCATTACCAAATGAAAATCGGTAGCCGGAAAATCGTTTCGCCAACGGATAAACAAATCCAGTTCTTTATTGGCTTCGCTATGAAAAAGATCGCCAACAATGAGTAGCTGTTTAGGGGCAAAATGCTGTATGGTAGCGAATAATCGTTGCAAATCTTCTTTATATACCTGCTGTGGCATGGCTATGCCAGCCTTGCGAAAATGCCCTGTTTTGCCCAGATGTAAATCGCTGCCGATAAGTATGTTCTGTTCTTCCCAAAACATTAGCCGGTTGGGATGTAGCCAAAAAGTTTGCCCATGCCATTTGTATTGTATCATGCGGTTGCAAATATAGGGTTGGGTAGTAGCCTCACAGGCCTTGCATTTGGCAAATAAATTTTGATGTACGATTTAGGATGTATAATTTGTTTTATAGATACGCCATGCTGGCGTATCCATTTTGCAAATAAAAAAAAGTATGTAAAAAAAGGACGTTTTTCGCAGGGTCCATAGTAGCAATCAGATGAATGGAGCGACGCCAATGCCGCCCAATCAAGGAACGGTTTTCGCCAGGCTAATAAAGAAAAGAAAGATGAATTACAGTAGGCCAAAAACAAAATAATCACAAACCTTTCTACACAAAACCTTTCAAATGGCTTTTTACGTTACGTTTGGTTCTTAAATTTTAAAGCCCCCACATGAGAAGGATTTTGAGTACAATTATAGCTTTGCTGGTAGCTGTATTGCTTAAAGCACAAAATTTTAACCAGGCATTAACCCTGCTAAACGATAATAAAAGAACCGAAGCTAAAACGGCTTTACTGGCATTGGAAGGCGATGCTGCTACAGCCGGAGAGGCAGCACTGGCATTGGTTTTGCTAGAAAGTAGCAACGAAAATTGGGACGATGCTTTTAGCCATTTTCAAATATTTTTTAATAGCTCACAAGATCCTTACCCTTACATATATGCACTTTGGAACACCGGCCTTTTTAGCAAAACACAAAAAGCAAGTGCCGAGGTAAAAAAAATGATGGAAAACATTACAGCCGACCCTAAAGCCAATGCAACCATAAAAGCCATGGCTTGGGATAACCTTGCTGGCCGGCTTCAAGCCAAAGGCGATATTAAACAATCGAAAGAAACCTGGAACCGGATGGGCGATGTAAAAGGCTGGAGTACGGTTGGCGTTTTTGAAAACATGAGTTCCAGTGGTTTCAATAAAGATTATGGAGTGGTGGATAATCCCGTAGCAACTTTTGGGTTTAAAAATAACCGTGGAGCCAGTGTAAATTGGTTTAATATCCCCGATGCCCGTAACGACCGCTGGCTGGATTTTGAGTTCCATTACGACATTAATAACGCTATTATTTACGCCCAAACTTTTATTACCAGCAATGATAGTAAAGATGTAACCATGATGTTTGGTGTATCGGGTAGTTATAAAATATGGATTAACGATTTTTTTGTGGCACAAGAGGCCGAAGAACGCAATACCGATATTGATGTATATAACTACACTGTAAAATTGCAAAAGGGCTTTAACCGCATATTGGTGCAGGTAGGCAGTAGCGAAATTACTAACAGTAATTTTTTACTTCGTTTTGTAGGTGCCGATGGACTGGTAATACCTACAACAGGATTGCCCACTTTGCAAACCTACCATAAAGCAGAACCATACGAAGTAAAAAAAGTAGCCATGTTTGCCGAAACTTTTTTCGAAGGCAGGGTGGCAAAAAATAACGGCAGCTTTTTAGATATGATGATGCTGGTAAACACTTACAACCACAACGACAAGCGTTTTGAAAGCCGTAAAATAGCTGCACAGTTAAAAGCCAAAGCACCCAAAAGCACCATTGTTTCTGAAAAAATAGTGGAGACTTATGCCAGGGATAATAACAATACAGACCTTACCAAAGAAATGGAATTTGTTAAGAGTAACGACCCTGAAAGCCTTTATGGCTTTGCATTGCTGTACAATGATGCCTTTAACAAAGAAGACTATACAGCGGCACAGCAATTGCTGGATAAAAGAATGGCCATCTATGGCAAAAACGAAGAAACGCAGATAAAAAACATGGATCTGATGGGTAAGCGTAAAGAGATAGAAAAGCTGCTGAAAGAAATGGATTATGCTTACAACACTTACCCCGGTAGCCGTACTTTTTTGGTAATGCAATATGGCGTTATGGAAAATGTAACCAAAGACATGAAGAAGGGTAATGCCCTGCTTTTAAAATATCTGGAAGACCATTACGATGAAGAAATAATGGAAACTGTAAGTAGCAACCTGATGAAGCTTGGTAAGAAAGAAGAAGGCATGAGAATGCTGAAAAAGATGATTGAAAATAAACCATTTGCCGTAGGACGCATGATAAGTATTAGCGATAAATATTACGATCAGCAAGATTATAAAAGTGCATTGGATTGGCAGCAAAAAGCCATTAACCTGGCACCATACGTGGGCGGTATGCACTACACCAAGGCTCTAATACTGGATGCACAAGGCAACAAGGCAGAGGCCAAAATAGCACTTAAAAGAGCCATTGAATGTAACCCCAATAATTACGAGGCACGAAAAAAATTAAGAGCGTTAGAAGGCAAGGAAGATATGTTCTTAAATTTTAAACCAGAAGACATTAATACCATTGTAAAAAATAATATAAAACAGGCAGATTACCCCAACGATAACAGCATTTACCTACTTAATGACAAGCAGCAGATAATTTACCCTGAAAGTGGCGCATCGGAAGAACGCAATGAACTGCTGATAAAAGTGCTCAACCAAAGCGGCATCGACGATTGGAAAGAGGTGAACCTACCTTACAACAGCTACACCCAACGCCTAATAATAGACAAAGCCGAATTATTTAAAAAAGATGGTAGCAAAGTGCAGGCCGAAACCAACAATAACCTACTCGTTTTTTCATCGTTAGAAATTGGCGACGCACTACATATTAGCTACAAACTGGAAAGCAGCAGCTATGGAAAACTGGCCGAACATTTCTGGGAAGATTTCATGTTCAACGGTGGTTACCCAATTAAAGTAGCACGATACAGTTTGCTGGTGCCAAAAGATAAAAAGTTTCAGTATAAAATGTACAATACCGGCGTAAAACCAATAATTAGCAATGTGGACGATTACAAGCTGCATGTATGGGAAAAGCTGAATAGCCCCGGCGTAACCGGCGAAACCAATATGCCCCCTTTTACCGATGTGGCCGAAAGAGTAGTGGTTACCTCCATACCCGATTGGAACTATGTGGCCAATTGGTACAGCGATCTTAGCAGCATAAAAGCCAAAGGCGATTTTGAAGTAAAAGAAAAGGCCAAGGAAATTTTTGAGGGTAAAAGAAATCTAACAGATTTGCAAAAAGCAAATGTGATTTACGATTACATTGAAAGCAATTTTAATTATAGTGCCGTTCCATTTTTACATAGTGCTTTAACGCCGCAACGGGCTAGCCGCACCATCACCACAAGGCTAGGCGATTGTAAAGATTTAAGCACATTATTCGTAGCCCTTGGTAAAGAAGTAGGGCTGGATGCCAACCTTGTTTTGGTAGATACAAGAGATAATGGCGATATGAATCTGGATCTGCCAACTATTGGTTTTAACCATTGCATAGCCCAGCTAAAAACAGGTGGTAAAAATTATTTAATAGAACTTACTAATAACCATTTGCCCTTTGGTGCATTGGGTTATGGCGACCTTGGAGCCAATGGATTGTACATACCCAAAGAAGGCGAAAGAGCCACCAATGCAGCATTGGTAAAACTAAACACACCCAACAAGCCAGTAAATTATGTGGAAAGAAATAGCAAACTAACCTTTGTAGGTAACAATGTGGAAGTGGAGAGAATAGCAAAAAAAATAGGTGCCGAAGCATCAGTTGTAAGAGGTGCTTACAAAAATCAGGGAGAAGATGACCGTAACAAAAGTTTGCTAAAATCGCTCAGTGGAGAGTTTAATAAAAAAGTGAATTTGAAAGCTTTCAGCATAACCAATCTAAATAATCTGAGAGATACTGTGGAAATGAATTACAAATTTTCTGTTGAAGGTTTTAGTAGCGAAATTGTAGGAATGCAAATTTTTAAATTACCCTGGAGCGACAGTTATGGTTCATTGGATTTTGTAAGTTTGGAAACAAGAAACTATCCTTTTAATATCTGGAGCTTTAGCAGCAACAACAGAGATAGGGAAGTAATAACCATTATTTTACCCACAGGAAATAAATTAGCCGAAGCGCCGAAAAATGTGAGCCTCAGTTGCCCCGCAATGAGGTATGAATTAAGTTTTATAATAGACCCAACAAAGCCCGGCCAAATAATAGCTACCCGTGAAGTAAATTATTTAAAAGAGCAGGTACCAGTTACTGAATACGCTGCCTTTAAAGAATTTATAGGTAAAATGAGCGAAGCAGATAGCAAGCAGTTGGGGTTTAAATAAATGAATTACGGTGTAGATGTGCATATTGGCAAATGTACAAATGTGCAAAACCCCAAATAAAACCGAGGCATCCTTTTAGGGGATGGGGGCAAATCAGAAATCAGAAATTCAAAATCGTAAATATGACCGATCTCCGCTCCGATACTTTTACTAAACCAACTTTGGAAATGTTGGAAGCCATGTTTAAAGCCGAAGTAGGCGACGATGTGTTTGGCGAAGACCCAAGCATTAATAAACTAGAAGCCATATGTGCCGTAATGTTTGGTATGGAAGCTGCCATGTTTTGCCCAAGCGGCACCATGACCAATCAGATAGCGATTAATGTACATACAAGACCCGGCGATGAAGTAATTTGCGACGACCTGAGTCATGTGTACATTTACGAAGGCGGCGGCATTGCATTTAATAGCGGCGCACAAGTAAAAGCAATAAAAGGCTATCGTGGCCGTATTAATGCAGAACAAGTAATAGACGCTATTAACCCCGACGACCTGCACAAAGCAAGAACAAGCCTGGTAAGCCTTGAAAATACGGCCAACCGTGGCGGCGGCAGTTGTTACCACTTTAAAGACATACTGGCAATAAAAGAAGTTTGCCTACAACATAAGCTGGCACTGCACTTAGACGGGGCACGGCTTTTTAATGCACTCGTTGCTAAAAGCGAAACCCCCAAACAATATGGCGAAGCATTCGATAGCATTTCCATTTGTTTAAGCAAAGGGTTAGGTACGCCGGTGGGCAGTTTATTATTGGGTAAAAATAATTTTATAAAAGAAGCCCGGCGGGTACGCAAAAAATTTGGAGGCGGTATGCGGCAGGCCGGTTACCTGGCAGCAGCGGGTATTTATGCTTTGGAAAATAATGTAGAAAGATTAGCTAACGACCACCAACATGCAAAGCTTGTGGGCGAAGCATTGCAAAAGAAATCGTATGTAAAAAGCATCGTGCCGACAGAAACAAATATCCTCATTTTCGAAATGATGGAAACTTATACGGCTCAAAAAATGATAGATGCTCTAAAGCAACATAACATCCTATGCCTGCCCATTTCTAAAACTGCCATTCGGATGGTTTTTCATTTAGATGTGTGGCCAGATATGGTGGAGGAAATGATAGCAGTAATTGAAAGTTTGGAATTAGATTAAACGATTGGCTGCTTTAAGAGAATGTATTGGGATAAATTTTCAAAAATAGTTTTTAGAAAATCTTTAAACCAAAAAAGCACCTGAAAAGACACAAAATATTAGCCCGGGGTGTTGCCCCGGGTTTTTAATTTTATGTAGAATTAGCCAAGAAATGTGCTAAATATATACTCAGAACTCCTTACCCCGTGAACTGAAACCGCCTGTTATTCGCAATCTAAATACATGATAGTAGCAATCAGTTGAACGGAGTCCCGTAATGCTACGGGATTTACAACGTTCGCCAATGTCGCTCCATCAGGGCACGGCTTTCGTTGGGTTCCACCGAAATAATCGGGGCAGGCAAAAAAAAACTACGCAATCAAAACTGCGAAGAGTAAGGAGTTCTGATACTATATTTTTTATGAATAAAAGTACTATTTGGCTCATATTTCTAATCACTTTTACCATTCAAATAAATACAACCGCACAGTCTGTGTATGTAATGCAATTCGGTCTTAAAGCCGATTTCCAACCCATCGCTGTTAATCTGTAAAGCAACTCGGTTACTTCTACTGGTTATCGGATTTCTGCCGCAGATATTGGTAAAGTATTTGCAATAAAAAATGGCCGACTTTATAAGGCATACAGCACGGCACCACTTACATTAAATACTATTATTACAGCGGTTCAAGTTGGCAAAGCCACTATCGAAAGTCCACACCAAAGCCAGTCTATAAATGTGTAAAAAAGCGAGGCATTATTAGGTACAAATAATTTCGATGCCATCCAAAATGCCCTCAATTTTTGTTTTGCCTAAGGCAAAAAACAACTGCTCCTTAACTACACCGGCACCGCTTACATAGTGCCATTTTTTAGCGACCTGTGCAAAAACCATAGCCGTAATAATAGCGGCAATACATCGGGGTTCATTATAAAAGGAAATATTGAAATAAAAGGATTGGGTACTGCCAAAACAAAAATTAAAACAGGTGCAGAAGACCTTGTGTACCTAAAACAGGAAGAAGAATTTAAGTTCGATTTTTTTTACCCGGATGCTTTACCAAATGGCCCTGTAAAGTCAAAGACGTTTCGTGAAGTTATCATCATTGGTGCAGACCGGGCATTCACTGCTATCCGCAACCGAAATGCTGTATGCCGTACTAACTATGCCGATTTGCAGGTAATGAATGTGTTGTGGCATCGGGTGGATATTGATGGTAAAAGCGGCTTCTATGATGGCTTTACAACGTGGCTTTAAATAATGAACAGGAACCAAGCTTTCAAAATATATTTTTACGCCATTGGTAAAAATAATTTCTACACAGCTGGTTGCTGTTATCGGCTGTAATTCTATAAAAGATCCGGTATGAATTTGTGAATCACTTTCTAATTTATTACGCCAGTAATAATATGCGGAAGGCTTTATATTTTGTACTTTACAGTATTGGTTTACCGGTGGGCCACTTTCCTTGCACGACTCTATATGCTGACGCATTTTATCTGACTTGTTTAATTTTTCATCTTGCATCGTGCAAAGGTGATGCCGTAGTATTTATATTCAAATATGAGGTTAGCAAAACGGATACGTTTTTGGGGATAAGCTTAAAAGTGTTCAGGGCACAATTGTAGTAGCGCTTCCTGTATGTACAGAGTTTACCTGAAAAAGGATAAAAATATGCAACTACCAAAAAGGGCTATCTCAAAACATTGAGACAGCCCTTTTTATATTATAGATTTTTTAATAGTGGTTATTCAGCATTCTTTATTTCTTCGGTAGCTGAAACTTCCGGATTTACTACTTCATCTTCAGTAATCGCCTCATCTGCCGCAGCAGTTTCTGTAGTTGCTTTTTTAGCACCACCCGCACGTCGTGTACGTTTAGCTGGTTCTGTTGCTGCGTTTTTAGCTATGCCATTACCATATATTTCGTTGAAATCTACCAATTCAATCATCCCTCTTTCGGCAGCATCGCCGGGGCGGATACCCAATTTGATAATACGAGTATAACCACCTGGGCGGCTAGCTACTTTTGGGGCAATTACGGTAAATAGCTCTTTTACTGCATCCTTATTATTAAGGTCGGCAAACACTAAGCGGTGCATGTGCGTAATCTGCTCTTTGCTTGCTACTTTTTTAGTTTTAGTAATCATCGGCTCAATGTATCCACGTAAAGCCTTGGCTTTGGCCAAAGTAGTAACGATACGTTTGTAGGTTATTAACTGGCTAGCAAGGTTACTTAGTAACGCTTCCCTGTGGGCTTTTTTACGGCCAAGATTGTTTTGTTTGTCTCCGTGACGCATGACATTGTTGTTTTAAAAGCTGTACCGTGTCAGGAATTACAGCCTGTTACTTAATGTGCAAATTTACCAATAGGCAGATGTGCAAGTGGAAATATGAAAATGTGGAAATATGAAAATCAATATCTATGGGTGTAAGATAAAAAGCGAAAGGTTTGGGGTAAAGGTCTTGTACCCTAAACCCTAAACCTTTCGCCTATATTATAATTCCTCTTTATCTACGCCTAATTTGCTTAAATCCATACCAAATCCAAGGCCACGTTCGCCAAGTACCTGCTCAATTTCGCTGAGGCTTTTCTGGCCGAAGTTGCGGAATTTCATCAGGTCTTCCTGCTCGTACTGTACCAGTTCGCTAAGGCTGTTAATTTTGGCAGCTTTCAAGCAATTAAAGGCACGAACAGAGAGATCCAAATCTTCCAACGGTGTTTTCAAAACCTTACGCAACTGCAATTGTTGCTCATCTACCACATCTTCTTTCTTCTCTTCTTTGCTGTCGAAAGTGATATTTTCATCGGTAATGATCATCAAGTGCTGAATTAAAATTCGGCTGGCCTGTTTTACTGCATCTTCAGGATTGATAGTACCATCTGTAGCCACGTCCATGATTAGTTTTTCGTAATCGGTACGTTGTTCCACACGGGTATTCTCAATTGTGTATTTTACATTTTTTATTGGGGTAAAAATGGCATCCATTGCTACATAACCAAAAGCTGCATCTTTTACCTTATTGTCTTCGGCTGGTACATAACCACGTCCTTTGGCAATATGTATTTCAATATCTAATTTAGAGCTGTTATCCATGGTGCAAATCTGTAGCTCAGGATTCATCACCTCGAAGCTTTGTAGTGCATCATTAATCATACCTGCTGTAAATTCGGTTTTGTTTTTTAGGCTCAAAGTTACTTTTTCAAAAGAAACATCACCTTCAACGGTTTTCTTAAAACGAACCTGTTTCAGGTTCAAAACGATTTCGGTAACATCTTCGGTAATACCTTTCAAAGTTGCGAACTCATGATCGGCTCCCTCTATTTTAATACCAATAATAGCATGACCTTCCAAAGAACTAAGCAGTACACGGCGAAGTGCATTACCTATTGTTAAGCCATAACCTGGCTCTAACGGACGAAACTCAAACTGTGCATCAAACTCGTTTGTTTTTTGCAATACAATTTTATCGGGCTTCTGAAAATTTAATATAGCCATACCAATTTAAGATTTTTGATTTACGATTTACGATTTCTTTCTGTGGTAAGATGCTTACAAATTACCAATCCCTAATCCCTAATTACTACTTGCTGTACAATTCCACAATCAGTTGCTCCTTAATGTTCTCAGGTACGCTTTCACGTTCAGGATAAGCAATAAAAATTCCTTTTTTATCAGCATCGCTCCAATCTAACCAACCAAACTTGGGGTTTTTACCACGAATGAAACCAAGCAAAGATTCGTTGTGCTCAGATTTTGGTTTTAAACCAACAACATCACCTGGCTTTAACTGATAAGATGGTACGTTCACGATTTCGCCATTTACCGTAACGTGCTTGTGACTTACTAACTGACGGGCACTTGGACGGCTTGGAGAAATACCCATACGATAAACAACATTATCTAAACGTGCTTCGAGCAACTTAATCAGGTTTTCACCAGTTACTCCTTTTTTCTTACCAGCTTCTACAAAGGTTTTGCGGAATTGTTTTTCCAAAAGGCCATACGTGTATTTGGCTTTTTGTTTTTCTTTCAACTGCAAAGCATATTCACCCGGAGCTTTACGCTTTTTGGTACCACCATGCATGCCCGGAGGGTTGCTGTTTTTGCTTAAATACTTTGCATTGCCTAAAATAGGCTCACCGAACTTGCGGCAGATTTTTGTTTTTGGGCCGGTATAACGTGCCATGGTTTTTGTTAGATTTTTGAGTTCCCAACAGCCATGTAAAAATCTTAAAATTTGTATGGCTATCGGCTTGGTTATAAAAAACCAAAGTCCCGCAGTTGCGGGATTTGGTATTGAAAATAAATTTTATACTCTTCTTTTCTTAGGAGGACGACAGCCATTATGTGGAAGCGGTGTAACGTCTTTAATCATTGTTACTTCAAGACCACTATTGGCCAATGACCGTATTGCACCTTCACGTCCAGAACCCGGACCTTTAACAAATACATCTACTTTTTTTAATCCTGCATCTACTGCCACACGGGCTGCATCTGCTGCTGCCATTTGGGCTGCATAAGGTGTATTCTTTTTAGACCCACGGAAACCCATTTTGCCTGCTGAAGACCAACTGATAACCTGACCGGTTTTGTTAGTAAGGCTGATGATGATATTGTTGAACGTAGCACTAACATGTGCATCGCCATGGGCATCTACCTTTACGATTCTTTTTTTGGCAGCGGTTTTGGCGCTGTTTTGTTGATTTGCTTTTGCCATTTTTTTTAATTGGAGGTAATCTGTGAATGTTTATTGATGAAGCTCCTCCTTTTATTTTCAGTAATTATCCAGAGCTCTTAGTATTTAGTATTGGGGTATTCGTGCAGAGACTAAAGCCCACAGCTAATATTGTAAAATTAAATTGAGAATTTGTGAGGAATGTCTGAACCAAAAAAATCAGAAATCATACACTCCACATCAAAACATCCGCTTTTATTTCTTCGGTGCCTTCTTTTTACCAGCAACTGTTTTACGCTTGCCTTTACGAGTGCGGCTGTTGGTACGTGTACGTTGTCCACGAAGTGGTAAACCTTTTCGGTGGCGCAGACCACGGTAACAGGCTATATCCAATAAACGTTTGATGTTGGTTGAAACCTCACTACGTAACTGACCTTCTACCTTAAATTCGTTAGTGATAGTGTTACGGATATGTGCCAACTCATCATCATTCCATTGATTAACTTTCTTATTAACATCAATGTTGCCTTTACCTAAAATGTAACGGGCAGTGCTTGGACCGATACCAAATATGTAGGTAAGACCAATCTCCCCACGCTTATTTTTTGGTAAGTCAATACCTGAAATACGAGCCATAAACTATTTATGATTTGTGATTTGTGATTTATGATTTGACAATTCGTATTTGCAAACTGCAAACTGACCAACTGCCAACTTGTTTTTTATCCCTGACGCTGTTTAAAACGAGGATTTTTTTTGTTAACTACATACAGCCTGCCTTTCCGGCGAACGATTTTACAATCTACGCTGCGTTTTTTAATGGATGCCCTTACTTTCATAAAACAAAATTTTGCAGAAGGCCAAGCCCTCAGCGATTGATGAATGATTTGTTCTTTATTTATAGCGAAAAATAATGCGTCCTCTGGTTAAATCATAAGGACTCATTTCTACTCCAACTTTATCTCCAGTTAAAATACGTATGTAGTGCATCCTCATTTTCCCGGAAATGGTAGCTAATATTTCATGACCATTTTCAAGGCGAACCCTGAACATAGCGTTGGATAGCGTATCTACTATACTTCCGTCTTGTTTAATTAGTGTTTGTTTAGACATACTTTTTTTGGGAGTGCAAATATAGAGAGTTGAGTTTAAGTTTTACAAAAATTATAGCAACTTTTTAAGATAATACTCAAAATTGTGGAAAAAATTATTTAAAAAAGCTTAGCTGAGTGGCATTTTGAAGGCTCAACGGGTTTAATCCACATAAAAATTCGGTTTCTAACCGCTCTTACCCGTTATAAACTTTCTACCAATACCGGTTTTGTTGTTTTACTTTATAGCCAAATAGTTTTTTAATATTATGAGCCAGTTTTCAGTTATAGGAAATGTAGTGGACATTTTCAACAAAACCATTTTTTCGGCAACGGTTTTTATTAATAATGGAAAAATAGAAAAGATAGAACCTGCCGAAAACAAATTGGATAGCACTACTAACTTTATACTGCCCGGCTTTATAGATAGCCATGTACACATAGAAAGCAGTATGCTTGTACCCAGCGAATTTGCTCGGCTTGCAGTGGTTCATGGTACTGTAAGCACCGTAAGCGACCCCCACGAAATAGCCAATGTATGCGGCATGGAAGGCGTAGAGTTTATGATTAAAAACAGTAACACCGTTCCTTTTAAGTTCTACTTTGGGGCACCAAGCTGTGTTCCCGCCACCATTTTTGAAACAGCCGGAGCAACGCTTTATAGTGATGATGTAAGAAAACTATTGGAACGACCGGAAGTAAAATACCTCAGCGAAATGATGAATTTTCCGGGTGTGCTGCATCAAGATGCGGAAGTGATGAAAAAAATTGCAGCGGCACAAGAATTGGGTAAACCTGTGGATGGCCATGCACCGGGATTAAGAGGCGAAACGGCAAAAAAGTATATCGATGCCGGTATTTCCACCGACCACGAATGTTTTACAGCCGAAGAAGCACTGGATAAATTGCAATATGGTATGAAGATTATTATTCGGGAAGGCAGTGCGGCTAAAAATTTTGACGCACTGATAGATTTGCTAAACGATTGGCCGGATATGATGCTTTTTTGCAGCGACGATAAACACCCCGACAGCCTTGCGATAAGCCACATTAACCAACTCTGCGAAAGAGCTGTAGCCAAAGGCATTGATATTTTTAAAGTGTTACAAGCGGCTTGTGTAAACCCGGTGCTGCATTATAAATTAGATGTGGGTTTGCTTCGCAATGGCGATGCTGCGGATTTTATAGTGGTGAAAGATTTGGTGCATTTTAAAGTACAGCAAACTTTTATTGATGGAGTGCTGGTGGCAGAAGATGGTAAATCAAACATTTTCTGCACCTCCTCTCCTATTATTAACCAATTTAATTGTAAGACATTATTAGTTAATGATTTTTCAGTTTTATACAAAGGCGAAAAAAACATTCCTGTTATTGAGGCATTGGATGGCCAATTGATTACCAATAAAATTTTGGCTACGCCAAAAACAGCCGGTAAAAATATAGTGAGTGATGTAACAAATGACGTATTGAAAATAGTGGTTATCAACCGGTATTCAAAAGCACAGATAGCTAAAGGTTGGGTTAAGAATTTTGGGTTTCAACATGGTGCTATTGCATCATCGGTAGCCCACGATAGCCATAATATTATTGCCGTAGGTGTGGATGATGAAAGCCTTTGCCGTGCCGTAAATATGGTAATAAAAGAACGTGGTGGCGTAAGTTGTGTTAGTGGTAAAAAAGAAGCAGTGCTTGCATTACCGGTTGCCGGCTTAATGAGTAATAAAGACGGCTACACAGTAGCAGCAGCCTACACCGCTATTGATGCCATGGCAAAAAATCTTGGATCTGCATTATCTGCTCCTTTTATGACCCTTTCTTTTATGGCCTTGCTGGTAATTCCACATTTAAAACTGAGTGATAAGGGTTTGTTTGATGGGGATAGCTTTTCGTTTGTGTGATTTGTATTTAAAACCTATAAGGTCTTTCAACCGCTTACTACTGTTGGTGGTTTAGAAAAAGCCTTATAGGTTTACATCCAGCCTTTCTTACAAATTCCTGATCTTTTTATCCTTCGGATATTTAATGCTATAGCTAAACCGAACCTTTCTGCTTTCGCCGGGCTCTAGCCTTATCTTCCAGTTTAGGATGCCTTTTTCTTCGTTTACATCGGCACCGCCATTGTCGGTTAAGGCTACTTCCACCTCTTTGGTTTGCGATACCGGAAACTGGTCTTTGAGCAGCATATCTATCGCAGTTTTTTTATTATTTTTTACAATTACTTCGTAAGTAAAATCGTCGGTTTTAAAATCTGCTTTGGTTTTGCTTTTGCTAAACTCCTTTACCAGCGTACGTCTTACGCTTACCCGCTTATCACGACCTAAAGAAATATTAATGGTATCGGCAATGGTATTAGGGTCAATAAACGACTTGCCGAGATATACATTATCCATGATGATATTGGCTTCTCCGGGCATCAGGTTCAGGCTTTCCCAGTCGCTTATTTCGGCCAGTAAAAAGGCATCGGCATCCAGTTTTGGTACAGCATAATGTTTGTAACCAGCTTTTACCATTTCATCTTTAATGCTTACACTATTCCCCTTGCCATCGCTGGGAATATCGTAAGGCAGGTCTATTTCAAAACTGGTATTGAGCTGGCTTTCGCTGAGTGTGGTGTAAGCTTGTACCAAATTGCCTTCGCCAGTAATATCTTCTTCATCTTTCATTTCAAAATTACCATCAATGGCCGATTTTATTTTCTTACTACCATAGCCCTGTATCGTATTGCTAAGCCGCATATTTTGCTCCTTTAATTGTTTGTACAATACCGGTATTTGTGCATCTACGAACCAGGCATTAAGTATCGGTGCGGTGCTGCTTTGGTTGGGGTTGCCGGTGCTCAATGTAAGATTTACCTGCCTCCAGTTAAGGCCGGTATTTTGGGTTACCGATGCTTTGTACACCAGTTTAAAACTATTGTCTACCGTTTTAACCCGCAGGTCGTAAGCTGGCAGCCAGCCTGCATTTGTGGTGTAATAAGTGATGTCGAAATGGGCGGTAGTAGCGGCAGTACTCATTACCTGAAGTATGAGTTGGCCATCTCTTTTTACTTCTGTTTTTACCAGCAATTCCCGTTCTCTTTTTCTACCTGAAATAGCGGCAACGCTATCATTTAAAATTTCTTTTTTTTGCCCCAAAGAAAAAATGGTGGCCTTAATGCCCTGTACTTTTACGGTGTAATAATCTACCAATTTTATCAGCTCAACGGAGTTGATACTTTTTTCAGGATTATTGGTAAGGTTGGCTTCTATAAGTTTGGTAGTGCGGTTTAGCAGGTCGGTTTGGGTGGCTTCATCATTAGCAATAATAAATACCTGTTTGCCTAACATTTTAATACTGTCTTTCATTTTTTCCATAACGGGATCTACCGGCGGCTTTACCGTTTCGGTGTTCAGATTAAAGCGATAACTGAGCAGCACTACATTTTCCGGGCAGGCTATCTGTATGGTTTTATCATCTATACCATGGCTGATATTGCCAATCACCAATTCCTGCGAACCCGCTGGTAGCGTGGCTTTGGCTGCATGTTGCAGCTCGGCGCCCTGGCCGTAATAAACTGTGGCATTGCTTAAAGTAGCCGTTGTTTGTATGGGCTTTTGGGCAAATAAAAACTGGCCGCCAAGGCAGGTAACAACAATAGCTACCAAAGGTTTCTTCATCATAACAGGGGGTTTTTAATTTCCGCTTTGATGTGTTGCCCTTATTCATTACACAAGCTAAATACTCATTGTGCCTTGCATTAACAATTCTTTGTAATTACTTTTATGCAAACCCATTTAGCTATGACAGACAATTTATATGTAGCACTTGCAGCCATCCTGCTGTTGCCCATGATTCCGGCCTTTATTTTGTATAAATTTTTACCCAGCAAAGAACCCGACGAAGTGGGTGGCGAAACCGGCAGCATAGGACCGGTAAAAGGGTTGAGCTGGAAATTAAAAGGTGCTTTTGCAGGATATTTTTTGCTGGTAATGGTGGGCCTGGCCCTACAATATTTGGTAATGAACAGCAAGCAGCAAAAAGAGATAGATGCTTTGAGCCAAAGCCTAAAATTTTCTGCCGATTCTATTCTTACCTTAAAATCGCAGATAGCGGCCTCATCTAACCCTGTGGTAGATTGGACGGTAAAAGGACTGATAACACCCGGCGGCAGCGACAATACCAAGTTTTTTTACGATGATGGCACCACCAACAATGCACCCGACGGCACATTTAAATTGATAAAAAGAAGCATTGCCAGCATGGGCAAGGCCACCCCACCCGGCTGGATTTGTGTGTACAACAACAAGGGTTTTAAAATAGTAAGCCTTAACCGGGAAATTCCACACCCGGATATTGCTGCATTGGACATTGCTTTCGATGACACAAAGCATGAAATCATCATAAAAAAACCGATAGAAGTAAATAGTGTGGCCAAGGACAGCGTAGTGGCCGTGGCTAATTTTATCGAGAAAAACCCTACCATTTTAAATACAGTCGTAACTACTATTGACCCAAACTTTAAGCAAAAGGCCGATGTAATAAAAATGGAAAAACAAACCCAAAAAATTAAGAACCTGGAGTTTGAAAAACTAAAAGCGGAGCAAATAAGGCTAAGGCCGCAAAGGATTATAAATCAGTAAAGGGATTAGGGTTCAAGGTTCAAGAGCAAAAACTGGCAACTGGAAACTGGGTACTGGCAACTGGAAACGGGCAACTCTTTTACAAATCTTCTTTGTCAAATTTTCTTATTGGGAAAAGACAATAGAAGACAATCCAAACAGTACAAATAGCCAAACTGATTAAAGGCTTAGTGCTTCCAAGAAAACCAGCAATTTTATCCGTGATTTCATTTGGATTAAGGGTGTCGCTAACCTGCAAGGGAAGCAAGTAAAATCCAATAACTGATTCAGAACCTTTAGAAATCCAAATTGCTAATAAAAAGTCTATTAGAATGCCATAAATAAAATAAATCCCAACCGCCAATGCTGCTTTTCTAACCAAAATAGACAACATAAAGGCAAACAGAATATAAATCCAACTCTGTACAAAAAAGTAACCAATATAGACAAGGCCATCCATTGTGATACCGTTACCTCCGCCGGTTAAAATTCCAAAAAATAAACTGGTTAAAAAAATCAATAGCGTACAAATCAAAGCAATCAATAAGGTAAAGCCCAATTTAGCTTTTACAAATTCAGCTCTTGTTAAGCCATCAATAATATTTTGCCGATGGGTTTTAAATGTGTACTCATTGGTTGTATGAAAAATGATTATAAATCCTGGGAAGTAGAGTAACCAGCTACTAACCTGTGAGACTGTTTTGAATACAGCTGGAAACGAAAAGTCTCCAAAAAGCATATTTCCAGCTGCTGCTGTTGCCATATCGCCTGAGCCCACAAACTGTTGTTTGATATACCAATAGATGTAGTTTATACCAATCATACTAACTGCAAAAAGGATAAAAAGCACCCAAAAAGTCCGATAACTTTTTACCTTCATCCATTCTATTTCTAAAAGCTTTTTCATAATTGTTCTAAAATTAAAAAGTGTAAAATTTTGATTTCTTCCTAATCAACCAATCAACCAATCAACTACCCCGTCATTTCCAGGAATTTAGCTTCCAGGCTTTTCTTTTTCATGAGTAAATGGGTAAGTACCACGCCATTGTTAAAGCAATGCTGGTTAATATTTCCAGGCTCGGCACTACCAATAGGGAAGTGAATATTTACCCTGCCGTTTTCGCCCATTTCTACCTTGGTTTGGCCGGGCATGGTTTTTAAAACTTGTATTAGTTTAGCTGTATCTAAGGCACCGGTTTCTGCCATATCGTCGTTGGCCAATATCTCATCCACGGTCCCATTGGCCAGCAGTACGCCTTTCTTCATAATGCTTACGTGGGTACACACTTTTTCTACTTCGTCCAGCAAATGGCTGGCCATTATGATGGTTTTGCCTTCGGATGCAATACGCCTTATCAGGTCTCGTATTTCGGCAATACCCACAGGGTCCAGGCCGTTTGTAGGTTCGTCAAACACAAGCACTTCGGGGTTGCCCAGTAGGCAGCTTGCTATGGCCAGCCGTTGCTTCATACCCAGCGAAAAGGTTTGAAATTTGCTGTCTTTTCTTTCGAAGAGGTTTACTTTTTTTAGTACGCCTTCTATATCGGGGTTTTGTACTCCTTTAATGGCTGCGGCTATTTTAAGGTTATCTACCGCACTCATGTAGTGATAAAAATTGGGTGTTTCTAACAGGGTGCCTATGCGTTTACGATGTTCGGCAGTGGGTGTTTCGCCAAATAATTTTATATCGCCGCCGGATGGCCTCAGTATATCCATAATAATACCGAGCATGGTGGTTTTACCACTACCATTTGGGCCAAGGATGCCGTACACTGTGCCAGAAGGAACTTTGTATGTAACATTTGTAAGTGCCTGTACCGATCCGTAGTTTTTACTAAGGTCGTTTATTTCTAAAACGTAATTCATTTTGAAGTGTTAAGGTGTAGGGTTTAAAAGTAATAGATTTGGGATTGGTAATAGTGGATTGGGGTTTAGTTTTTTTTGTACGGTAAATATTATAGTAAGTCATTGGGGTAATAGGTCGATAAGTCATTAGGCCTCTGGTCAATATTTTTAATGACCATTGACCAATTGACCCAATGACCAATTGACCAGCAATCAACGTATTAAACTAAACCCACCAACTTCTGGCCTCAAATTTATTATGCCATACAGAACTGAAAGTACCGAGTATGCCTGTGGCATTTTTATCAAAATCTAAGTGGTGTAGTTGCAATGCAGTAATATCTTGTAGTGTCACCTGCCTGTGCACTGGGTTCATAGTGCCGCCGTTGGTATTGTCGCCGGGTATGGCCATTGGATTGTATAAATAATCTGCATCTGTAATCGTTCCCCGCGGGTACATAATACCTGGAATACCGAGCCCACGAATATCCATATTTTCGGGATGATTGAGACCGATAGTATGTCCGTATTCATGTGCTGCGGTGCTGCCTGTTTGCACCAGATTGGCCAGTTTAAAATAGCCGGTATTGCTGCCAATTCCATCTACAAAAGATACATCCATGTTCGTTTGTTCTTCTATGCGGAAATAGTTATTGGCCGCATTGCTATTGTAGATTACATCTTCCTGAGTAAGATTGGGTGCGTAGAAGCCAGTTATTTTAAACCGAACTTTAACTAATTTATTGCCAATACCAATTGTTGCATTTGGTGCATTCCAGTAATTGCTTACGTCGATGGCTACCTGTTTGGCAACGGCTTCGCTGGCCATTTCGCCATAAAAAACCAATACAGATCGTATAGTCATTTTATTATCGTAAAACTGAACAGTACCCATGAAAATTTTTACCAAACATACATAACGCAACCAAGTAAAGTATGTTTCAGATTGCCGATATTTTACTATTAAGCCTCAAATTTTTTATATAGACATAAAAAAAATCAATCATTTCTTTCATCATCTATAACTTTAACCAATGGAATTAACCCTTAACACACCAGCCCTTTTGTTTCCGGCAATTACATTGCTGATGCTGGCTTATACCAACAGGTTTTTGGGCCTAAGTACACGTATACGAAGCCTGCATGATAAATATGGGGCTATAGAAAATAAAGAAGGCTTATTAAAGCAAATAAAAAACCTGAGGCTGCGGCTGCATATTATCCGCTATATGCAGTTGCTCGGTTCTTTTAGTTTTTTGTGTTGCATTGTTTGTATGTATGCCATTTACATAGATTACCAGCAAATAGCCAATATCATTTTTGCCCTTAGCCTTGCATCTCTTACCCTATCTATTGTATGTTCGCTTTGGGAAATACAAATAAGCACCAGAGCCATGGAAATAGAATTAAGCGATATGGAAGAACTCAATAAAAATTCGCTGGTAGATTATCTTAAAAGTACATTTCAGAGAGAAAATGATGTAGATTAAATTTTATGTGTTTTTCTAAAAACCTCAGGGGTTACAGCAGTATACTTTTTAAAAAAACGGCTGAAATAAGCATTGTCTTCAAAGCTAAGCTGGTAGCCTATTTCAGCAATGCTAAGCTGGCTGTTTACCAATAATCGTTTAGCTTCCAGCAGCACCCTTTCGCGTATTAGCTCACCTGCACTTTTGCCTGCAGTAGTGGTACACATGGTGTTTAGGTGGTTGGGTGTTACAAACAGCATCTCCGCATATTCCTTGGGCAGCTTCTTCTCTTTATAATGCTGCTCTACCAATTTTTCAAAATTGCGTAGCAGTAAATAATGGTGTTTGTTAGTTTGGGTCAATCCATCGGGGCGGTAATTACGGGCAAAATTTATGAGTAATTGCAATAGAAACGCACGGAGCAGATCGTTCTTAAAATCTTCATCGCCATTAAATTCTTTTAGCAGTTTTTCTACAAGAGATAGGATAACAGGAAGTTGATTTTTCTTCAACTGCATCATACTTTTGCCACTAATAATATTGAAAAAAGGAAACTCGTTTAGAAAGTAGGGATTGTAGCAAACTGCAGTAAAAAATGTTTCATTAAAATTAATGATAAAGCCATCTGTAGCTGCATCCAATGCCCAACTGTGGACCTGGCCGGGAGCTAAGAAATAAACCTGCCGAGGTACAATGGAATAGGTGTTGAAATCTACAATATGGGTGCCGCTACCTTTGGTAAAAATTATTATCTGGTAAAATGAATGTCGGTGCGGCAAATGGAAATGATTCAGCCTGTTTATATGATCACTTAGCCGGCGAACCAAAATTTCAGCAACACAGTTATTGGCTCCCATCAGGTTACAAATACTGTAAGTAGGTATTTTATTTGGGGCAGACATTTATTTAATGATGAACTATAAATGATGATGTATGAATAAATTGTAAATCGATATAAAGAAAAGTAAGCCGTTCATGGTTAAAACTAAAACGTTTGTTACACATCGTTTATAATTCATAATTAGTGCGGCAATTTTGGCTGCAAATATCCATACACCCATGTGCCGGCAACGGCACTGAGAAAAGTAACAATTACCACAGTAAAGCCACTACCTATTTGTGCAAACAACGGCCCTGGGCAGGCACCTGTAATAGCCCAGCCTATGCCAAATATAAGGCCGCCATACACTTGCCCTTTATTGAACTTTTTAGGAACAATTTTTACCGCTTCGCCACCCAATGTTTTTATCTTAAATTTTTTTATAAAAAAGATTGAAATCATACCCGTAATTACGGCTGTGCCAATAACTCCATACATGTGAAACGATTGTAACCTGAACATTTCCTGAATGCGAAACCAGCTGATAATTTCGGCTTTTACAAATACAATTCCAAAGGAAATACCCAGCAAAAGGTATTTGATAAGTGATAAATTACTTTCTTTTTGTACAAGTAAATTGGGTGCTTCACATTCTATTGGTTCTGCAGTAACTGCTGTAGTGTTTTCTATTATTGAGTCGTTCATTTTTATTATAATTTTAGAAGCATTGGAACAATAAACCATGCGGAAATAAATCCACCAATCATAAAACAAATGGTAGCTACAAGCGATGGCCATTGTAAATTACTTAGCCCCATTATTGCATGCCCACTTGTGCAGCCACCGGCATACCTTGTACCAAAACCAACCAGAAAACCGCCAGCTACAAAGAACATAAATCCTTTTAAGCTTAGCAGACTTTGCCAGCTAAAAATATCGGCAGGCATCAGGTGTTCAAAATCTTTTACACCCAATTGCTGAAGTTGTGCTACCGTTTTCGGGTTAATATTTATTGGTGATGGATTGCTTAAAAATGTGACCGTAATAATACCTCCAAGCAAGATGCCTGTTACAAAAAACAGGTTCCATTTTTCCTTTTTCCAATCATAATTAAAAAAAGGAATTTTAGCTGGCAGGCAGGCAGCACATATATGCCGCAGCGACGATGAAATACCGAACGATTTATTGCCA
>JAYUOV010000265.1:0-9306 GCA_043760535.1 Chitinophagaceae bacterium | reverse complement strand
ACGACACCTACAACCATACAACGCAAAGTTTTTTCGGTAATGATGAGTGGGGCCGATGTATGCGGCATAGCACAAACGGGTACCGGTAAAACTTTAGCCTACCTATTGCCGGCCCTGAGGCAATGGAAATTTAGCAAGGATAAAAGCCCACAGATTTTAATCATAGTGCCTACAAGGGAACTGGTGGCACAGGTGGTGGAAGCGGTGCAAAAACTAACTACTTACATGAGTGTAGTATGTGTAGGTGTATATGGTGGCGTAAATATCAATCCACAAAAAGCGGCTGTAGAAAATGGGGTAGATGTGCTGGTGGCCACGCCCGGCAGGCTGTTCGACATTATAATGAGCGGCTCGTTAAAAACCCGCAACATAAAAAAACTGGTGATAGATGAGGTGGATGAAATGCTGAACCTCGGCTTTAGAACACAACTTAAAAATATACTGGACCTGCTACCGGCACGCCGCCAAAACCTCATGTTTTCGGCCACCATAACCGAAGAAGTGGAACTGCTGATAGATACTTATTTTAATAACCCGATACGGGTGGAAGCAGCACCAACAGGTACTCCGCTGGAAAATATAATACAGGCTGCTTACGAAGTGCCCAATTTTTACACCAAGGTAAACCTGCTGCAATTATTACTTACCACCGATGCAGAGATGACCAAAGTGCTGGTATTTGCAGCTACCAAAAGCCTGGCCGATGACCTGTACGAACAACTGGAGCCTAAGTTTCCGGAAAGGGTGGGGGTGATACATAGCAATAAGGAACAGAACCACCGCTTTAATACAGTAAAGCAGTTCCAGGAAGGTAATTACCGTTTTATCATTGCCACCGATATTATAGCCCGTGGCCTGGATATAGCCGAAGTAACACACGTAATAAACTTTGATACGCCGGAAGTGCCGGAAAATTATATCCACCGCATTGGCCGCACTGGTCGTTACGATAAAAAAGGGATCGCCATCACTTTTATTACCCCAAGAGAAAAAGAAGCACAGGAAAGAATAGAAAGCCTGATGCAATACCAGATACCCATCTCCCCATTACCCGAAACACTTGAAATAAGCGATGTGCTTACCGAAGATGAGAAACCGAAAGTGTTTATGAAAATCATAGACACCAAAACGCCTAAGAAAGAAGCAGTAGGCCCGGCTTTTCATGAAAAAAGTGCTAAAAATAGTAAGGTGAATTTTACCACTAGCCGAAAGGATAAGATGATGAAGAAATACGGTAAGCCTAAGACGAGGGGGCAGAAAAAATAAGTAGAACCCATTTTTATTAGGCAATTGGCGGCTTTTAAAAAATTACCTAGTTTCTTTATTTGTTAGTAGAAGGCGGGAAAGTGTTTTCAAATAATTCGTTCAATATTTAACTGCCAGAATTTACTGAACCAAGGCTTCAACCTTGGTGCCAGAAGAAGGCCTGTTTTATTTCATCTGCACAAAATAACAAGGCTGAAGCCTTGGGTAAGGAACGTGGCCAAATAATTACATGTTTTTATATAATCAATACATCTTATTAATTTTAACATTGCCGGTTTAAGTTTTTGCTATTTTTTCCTCATATCTAAGCTGTGCAAATAGTATAAGCGTAACGCATTTATGTTACGGTATTTATTACCGGCGGCCAGTTGAAAAAATATATTCATATAACCAAGTTGCAGGTTATCATGTGCATTTACATGGTATGCAAAGCCGGCAAAAACCCTGTTTTGGTCGAAGTAATTATAAACAATTTGTTTCCCAAAATTTACATGAATGTCGTTGTTCAGCACCAGCGAAAATGTATGTGGGGCAAAAGCCTTTTTACTTAAAGCGATACTCATGGTAAAATTATACCGCAGCTTCCAGTTAAAGTTATAGCCAGGGGAAAGGCTGCTGTCGTTGGCTATTTTATGCCGAAACCTTTCTTCGAGGCGAAGTGACTGTGTAAGTTTTATTTTGGGATATGGCCTGTGCCACTGAACCTGCTGCCAGGGTCGGTGTTCGGGCACCGAAATATTTTTGTGGTTATCCCCCGGAAATTGATTTACATAAGCATAACCAATGGTTAATTTGGTGTCGTTGTTAATAAAATACATAATGCCTATTCTGGCAATGCTTTGCGATAGCTGGCTTGTAAAATCTTCTTTTGTGCGTAAATGAAAATCGGCCCAGCCGCCCCATTTATTACTGAAACGAAACTGGCTGGTATAGCCCAGCCAAACCTGATTGTATTTAACTGTTTGCTTTGTTTGTGCATGTAACTGTACAAAAAAAGAAGCATGTATTGCCAAAATAAGTAAAGCTGGTTTTTTACACATACTAAAAAAATGAAGGTAGAAAACAGCCCTTGTTACTGCAGGGATAAAACTGCAAGCAAGTATTTTTTATGTGAAAACATATTGTCTTCAATACCCGTCGTAAAATAATGTGGGCTTGCATTTAAATGAGTTAGGTTAAGCTGTAGTTATGCTTGTATTTATTTTTTCCGCATATCCAAGTTGTGAAAATAGAATACACGGAAAGTATTGGTACTTCTGTACCTGTTGCCAGTCGCTAATTGCTGAAACACATTCATGTACCCAAACTGAAGATTGTCCAATACATTCGTATGGTAAGCAAAACCCAGAAAGAACCTGTTTTGATCGAAGTAATTATACACCACGTTTTTACCAAAATTTACATGTAATTCGTTGTTGATCACAGCAGAAAATGTTTTGGGGGCAAATGCCTTTTTGTTTAGGGGAATGCCCATAAAAAAATTATACCGCAGCCTCCAGTTAAAGTTGTGGCCTGTCGCCAATGTACTATCGTTTGCTATTTTGCGGCGAAACCTTTCTTCTAGGCGCACCCATTGCATTAGGCGCAGCCGCGGGTATTTGGTATGCCATTGTACCTGCTGCCATGGCCGGTGTTCGGGCTGCGATATGTTTTTATGGTTATCGCTGGGAAAGAAGTTTACAAAGGCATAACCTGCGGTAATTTTTGTGTCGTTATTTAGGTAATAGGTTAGGCCCATTCGGTGGATGCCAACAGAAAGGTCTTTTGCAAAATCATTTTTGGTACGCAAATGAACATCGAGCCAGCCGCCCCATTTATTACTGAAACGGGTTTGGTTTAAATAGCCTGCCCATATCTGTTCTACATGTTCGGTTTGTTTGGTTTGGGTATAGCCGTTTATTGTAGTTGTGCCAATGGCAAAAAACAGTATCAGTTTTTTTGAAGTAAGTACCATATTATTTTGTTGGGAGCAAACTCAAAAATGCGTGATTTGGAAGAGATTACCAAACCACGCAAATAGCGAGTATAGCAAAATCTATTGAGTGCTGCGGAGAAAGTGCTCAATAGGATTACAGAATGTTCAAGAGTCCCGTAATTAACGGGCTGTTCCATGCAATGCAAAAGCAGCTATGTAGTAGTAATAGCCTTTGGCTCAAAAGCAATTTCTAGAATGGTATATATTCGATGGCCGGTGCGGATGCCAATCCTCTTAACTTGAGCATTCGGGTTTGGCTTGCCCCTTGTCCTCTATAAGAGTGATTGGTGTGTGTCTTTATACTTTTACAAACTTCACAGTATTGAATTTTGTTAAATTAATAGCGTTGGTGAGCACACTGTCCACCGCTTAGTGTTCACCTGCCTTTCCCATATTGAGATGAGGCAAGCTGCAACTACAAAACAATAGTAAACTAAGAAGCATATTTAAAAAAAGTGCTACAAAGTGTTTTAAACAATGGGTCTCTACATAGCCTAAATTTTATTTACCCAGTCTAAAAACGCTTTAATTGTAGGGAAAATAACTGGTGTACATCCTGCTGCCAATAAGAGTTTAGCGGTTTTTCCTGCTGGGCAAAGATGTTTTGTTTTTGGTTGTACATGGTCTTTATACATTTCATACTGTTGAAAGCTTGTCCAAAAAATGCAATCGGTTTTTCTGATAGCTTCTTGTATGGTTGCAGATGGTTCGGGTATCAGTTCGTATGTAGCGGCTGTGTTCCATCCATCAGCTTTCCAGTGTAGGGTGCTGGCTTTGTTTGTTATGATAAGTAAATTTTTTTTGGTAATATTAATTAATGGGCTTTGCCATACCGATTGTAAAGATTCCATGCCAAGACCATCGGCGCAGCCCGCAACCCAAATGCCTTTTTTTGCTAATGCGTACCAGGTTCTTGTGCCTGCAGCCCATACACTTTTTTGAGATATAACATTAAAGAGTTCTGTAGAATGAATGGCTTTATGACTGGATATGAAAACAGAAGTACTGGTTTCACATATTGCTGAATTATGTAAATATTGATAGCTAAAAAAGTCTTTCATATAGTCTGTAGATGAGAAGAGTAGCCCACTGTTTAAGTTATCCGGAATCTCAAAATCCCAATTTGTAAATGGGTTGCCTGCTTTATCTACGCCTGCGGCAAATGAAAAATTTGTGGTATCTGTTTTTAAATTAAAAATGCCATGATTGGCTGTATTTATTAGAGTCGCTTCTAAATTTTTTTCTGTTCTAAAAGTTGCTTCAATTTTGATATGGTTACATTTTTTAAGAATAGAAACGGCATCTAAATTCAGTGGATTTGCGGTGGCTACCACAACTCCTTGTCCTGCAAGAGGCGGACATTCTAATAGCGGTAGCAGCATCCAGTTTTTATCGGCAATGATAGCTTTTAGCTTCGTTTGGAAAGGTTCGTATTTTAACAAATCGTTGATATTTGCCAAGGGTAAAATGTAGCCGTCTAAATCTTTGTTCTCTAATACATTTTCTATTTCGCTGTTAATAAAAACGAGCTGAACATTTGCAACTGTTTCTCCTAGTTTTGGCAACCCTTTTTGTAAAAACATTTCAAATAGCACATGTGGAAGGTTTTCATCAATGGCTATTTTCAAAGGCTTACCATTTACTATTTTATCAGCTATGTTTTTATTGAAAAATGCAATATTTCTGATGTCGCCCTTTTGGATAAAAGTATAGGGCAAGTCTTCGGAATCTTTTATAGTAAATCCCTTTAGGTTATATGTTTTGAAATCTGCCTCTATATTTTGGGTGGTGATTACGTTTACTGCCAATGTCGGAAAATGAAATAGTATCGTTTCTTTTAATATTTTGGCATGTGCTAAAGAAAGCCATGTTCCGTTAGATGCTATTGTGTATTCCTGTTTCATATTTGCTGTAAAAATAAGCCACACAAATGAAGGCTGTTTTAAAAGAGAGCTACCTGCTTAGTAACTTTTAGTTGAAGTGTATTTTGATTAGGCAAATAACTTTCGCAATGAATAATCTCCAAAAGATTCTTTTATTGTTCTTTCTGCTTTGTAGCATCCCAGTAATTGGTCTAATTCGGTAAGAATACCTTTCTCATCCAAGCTTTCCATATATACCCTGTTCAGTCTTGTTCCTTCGTGGTCGCCGCCAAAATGCAGGTTGTACTTGCCTGGTGCAGTACCCACAAAACCTATTTCTGCCATTACCGATCTAGCACAGCCATTCGGGCAGCCCGTCATTCTTATAATAATATCATCGTTTGCTAACTGATGCTTGTGTAGTAACGGCTCTATTTTGGTAATTAGTTCCGGCAAATAACGTTGCGCTTCTGCCAATGCAAGTGGACATGTAGGCAGTGCCACACAAGCCATAGAATTTTTCCGAATATTGGATGCTTTGTCTGTATGGGCTGTTAGTTTAAATTGTTGTAAAATAGCATCTACAGTATCTTTGTTTTTTGGTAGTATATCGCTTAGTATCAGGTTTTGGTTTGCTGTAAAAAGAAAGTTAGTAAAACCTGTTTTTGCCACTTCTAGTAAGGCAGTTTTCATGGCCATATTTTCATCATCTAGCACACGGCCATGCTCTACAAATAATGTGTAGTACCAGAGGCCCTGCTCGTTTTGTAGCCATCCGTATCGGTCTTTTCTTTCTGTAAATGTGTAGGGTTTTGGAGCTTCTAAAGTATAGCCAATTCGTTTTTCCAATTCAGCTTTAAAGCCATCTACACTCATACGGTCTATTGTGTATTTTAGCCTAGCCTGTTTACGGTCGGCACGGTTGCCAAAATCACGTTGTATTGTAAGTGTTTCGTAAATGGCTTTGAGTGTTTTTTCTTCGGTATCGGTAAAGCCAATAACTGTAGCCACCCTTGCGTATGTATCTTTATTTCCATGTGTGGTACTAAGGCCGCCACCAATGGCTATGTTAAATCCAAGTAATTTACCGTTTTCAATAATGGCAATTAGCCCAAGGTCGTTAGCAAAAACATCTACATCATTATTGGGTGGTATGGCAATGGCTATTTTAAATTTACGGGGCAGGTATCTATCCTGATACAATGGGTCTGCCTCAGACTGCTTATCAATAATTTTTTCATCATCTATCCAAATTTCATAGTAGGCCTGTGTTTTGGGCATCAGCAGTTGGCTTATTTTATCTGCATACGCAAATATTTCGCCATAAATTGCCGATTCTCCAGGATGCGAACTGCACAACACATTACGATTAATATCACCGCATGTAGCTATTGAATCGAGGTAGGCTTCTCTAAAAGCTTGGATTGTAGGCTTTATTTTCCCCTTTATTAAGCCATGCAGTTGCACCGTTTGGCGGGTTGTTATTTTTATTACACCTGTTGAATTTTCACCTGCTATATGGTGTATGGCAACCCATTGTTCGGGCTTTAAAAAACCACCAGGTAGCCTTAACCTAATCATAAATGTATAAAGGCGATCTAATTTTTTTGCTGCCCTTATTTCTCTGCGGTCACGGTCGTCTTGCTGGTACATACCGTGGAATTTTATCAGTGCTTGGTCGTCTTCCCGAACCTGCCCGGTTATTTCATCGTGGAGGCTTTCCACAATGCTGCCCCGCAATCCTTTGCTGGCTGTTTTTATTTTTTCGATACCTGATAAAAGTTTTTTTTCTGCCATTTTATTTTATAGGATAATTTATTTTGTGGATATTTCTTAGAGTGTACTTTTCAATTATTATTATATGGGTAAATAATATCAATAGTAGCAATAAGATGAAAGCAGTTTCGCCATGCTAAGGGTTTATAAATTTGCCAATGTTATTGCAATAAAAAACGGCACTTGTTTGGTTAAAAAATAATTATTAAAAATAATGCGTATTACCTCTGTGGCTAAACACCGAGAAATTATAGTTGATGCACCTATTATTTAATAAACATCTTTCTCATACCTTCCTGCATCTTTCAACTTTTCTAAATATGACTTTGCTTCATCTTTACTCTGCTTGCCTTCTTGTTCTATAATGAGCAAAATAATGTTTTCTACGTCTATACTCATTGGGTCTTTTTTACCACAGATATAGATGTGGGCACCGCTGTTTATCCAGTAAAAAAGCGTTTCGGCATGTTCTAGCATTTTGTGTTGCACATAAATTTTCTCTTCCTGATCTCTAGAAAAAGCTAGGTTTACTTTGTTAAGCACGCCTGTCTCAAACCAGTTTTGTATTTCGGTTTGGTACAAGAAATCACTAGCAAAATGCTGTTCTCCAAAAAAGAGCCAATTGCGGCCTGTGGCACCTGTTGCATCACGTTCGGCAAGAAAGGAGCGAAAGCCTGCAATGCCAGTACCTGGGCCAATCATAATCGTATCTTTATCTGCTTTTGGTAGTCTAAAATGTTTATTGGTTTGTACAAAGAAATTGATTTGTGCATTTACTGGAAAAGCATTCAAATACTCTGAGCAGAGACCCATTTTTTGTTGACCTTTAAAATAATACTTATCCTGTGCAATGGTGATATGTATTTCACCATTGTGTGCAGTTGGGGAAGAGGCAATGGTATATAGCCTTGGTGAAATACCGTTAAGGATATTCAGTACTTGTTCAAATTGAGCACTGTCTTTTACCGGGTAAATTTTCAGTAGGTTCAGTAGGTCCATCCTTGTATCTGGTATTTCTTGCCCTACTATTTTACCATATTCTTTTACCAAACGGGTAGTTAGGTAAATAATGCTGAGTTTTTTGTGAAGTAGATTAAAAACAGTGTATTGGTCTTTTTTATGTTCTAGTTTTTTAATACGATTAACGCCAGTAAGTTTAATAATTTCTTCAACTACTTGTAAGGGGTTTTCTGGTACCACACCAATAGAATCACCACAAACGTATTCCACATCTTCTGCTATTATTTCTATGTGGTGCGTTAGTTTGTTAGAGCCCTCGTCGTTTAAATTTATGTTGGTAAGTACTGTGCCAGTATATATTTTTTTACCTATTGGTTTTGGTGCAGCAATTGGTGCTACTTTAATTGTTTTTAGTTTATTTTCTTCAGTTGCTAGTTCCTTTAAAACAGCATCAAACCATGCATTAGCATCATCGTCAAAATCTATATCACACTTTTGGATGGGTGCTATTCGCTTGCCGCCAAGCTTACTCAGTTGATTATCTACATCTTCACCGGCCTTGCAATACAATGGGTAAGATGTGTCTCCAAGAGCCAGCACACTATATTTCAGTTTGTCTAGCTTAAAGCTGTTGTTGTGTATATAGTCAAAAAACATTTTTGCGGCATCGGGTGGCTCACCTTCGCCTTGTGTGCTAATAACCGCCAGCAGATATTCTTCTTTTGGCAGGTCTGTAAGTCGGTATTGATCTAGCCCAACCACTTTAGGATGTATGCCTTTTTGTTTAATTTTTTGGGCAAAAACGGTAGCTAGTTTTTTTGAGTTGCCGGTTTCTGTTCCATAAACAATAGTTACCTTTTCTACGCTACCCTTGGCTGCAATTATTTCAATTTTTGATTGCTGTGCCACTACACCATTGAGGTAGCCATTCAGCCATATTAGTTCTTCTTTGGTAGCAGAAGTAACAAGATCAAGAAAGGTTTTTAGTTTTATTTCGTTCAACATTCTATAATGCTTTTATTGTGGGCGTATGGTATTGGTAACCGGCTTAAAGTAGTGTTCTGTTTCATTGTTTTCGTTTTGAAACCATGCAAATTGCTTATGTAGTGCCACAACTTTGCCAATAATTACCAGCGATGGTGAAATGAAGGAGCGGTTAGCAAGTGTAAGTGCATATTCATTTACTGTAGTGGTATAAACCTGTTGTAACGGTGTGGTGGCTTGCTCTATAATAGCTATTTTTTTATCATTGCCAATGCCATGGTTTATTAGTTTTTCCACCACTGTATCTAGGGTGGTGCTGCTCATGTATAGCACTAATGTATCGTTCGTGTTGGCCAGTTCTTTCCAGTATGCTTCTGTTACAATGTCTGATTTATAGTAGGTAAGAAACCTTACAGAAACAGCATAACCACGGGCTGTTAAAGGAATACCAGCATAGGCCGCAGCACCTAAAGCAGCTGTTAC
>JAYUOV010000264.1:0-3273 GCA_043760535.1 Chitinophagaceae bacterium | reverse complement strand
TAAAACAAAAGCTACAGGCCAAGGTTCAACAGCAATGGGTAATCAATCAGTTGCATCAGGTATTAATTCCACAGCAATGGGTTATAATACAACAGCATCAGGTTCTACTTCCACAGCAATGGGTAGTAGTACAACTGCATCAGGTAGTAATTCTACAGCAATAGGCAGTCAAATAAAAGCACAAAGCTATAATGAAGTGGCTATCGGCTTTTATAATGATACCTTATTGACTCCAAATGGCACCGCTTTTGCTGGAACCACAGACAGAGTTTTTACAGTTGGTACTGGCACTGGTCCTGCCACTAGAAAAACTGGCTTCGTTATCCAGCAAAATGGCAGGGTAGGTATTAACACGGGCACCACCACGCTTACTAAAGCGATGCTGGAAGTGAATGGGTTTGTAGACTATAATAACAGTAACACTTTTTCTTTTTACGCTAAAGGTTCCACTGGAAATGGTGCCAGTGGTCAGGCTGATTATTCTATTTGGGCAAGTAATAGAATAGCAGCAACAGAATTTAATGCGTATAGTGATGTTCGTATTAAAAACGTATTGGGAGTTAGTAGCAATGCAAACGATTTAAACACCCTGGCTAAAATAAAAATTACCGACTATACCATGAAAGACAAGGTACAGTATGGCAACAAATCATTTAAAAAAGTAATTGCACAGGAGCTTAAAGAAGTATATCCACAAGCAGTAAATGTTACCAGCAATATCATTCCAAACATTTACCAAAAAGCTACAGCTGTTAATGGTTGGATAGCTTTACAAACAGATTTGGTAAAAGGAGATAAAGTAAAAATAATTACAGCCAACAGCACTAAAGAATTAGTAGTAGAAGCAGTAAGCAATGGCCAATTTAAAGTAGCTATACCTAATGGTGAAGTATTTGTGTATGGTAAAGAGGTAAACGATTTTCATACCGTGGATTACGAAGCATTATCTACATTAAATATTTCTGCTACACAGGCTTTATTAAAAAGAATAGAAGCTTTAGAAAGCCAGGTAAAAGAATTGATTGGCCTAAAAAATGATATTGAAGCTATTAAGGCTCAGTTGAAAACCGGTGCTGCAATAGTTAGCAAATAAGCTATTGGAA
The DNA here is from genome assembly GCA_043760535.1 of Chitinophagaceae bacterium. Taxonomy (GTDB): domain Bacteria; phylum Bacteroidota; class Bacteroidia; order Chitinophagales; family Chitinophagaceae; genus JAZKFT01. The sequence continues at coordinate 2,170 of JAYUOV010000264.1, read as the reverse complement.
TAACCCCACATGCAATGGTATTCAGTTAAGAGAATTCAAATGGGTAATGATTCAGCCAAGTGCAAGACACACCACATTCCCCCCTTCAGGGGACAGGGGCAACCCAATTTCTTTGCTTAACAAATAGCCCGCCAATTCGGTAACATCGGTTTCACTTTTAAAAAATCAACAAAAAACAATTTCATGCAAAAAATAGCAATTATCATAGCCCTTTGTTGCCTGCGGCAAATGGCCATGGCACAACTATATAACAATGGCAGCCTGCTGCAAATAAACGGCAACGCCCTGGTACAGGTAAACGGCGATTTTACCAACGCTGCCACCAGCGATTATAAAAACGATGGCAGGGTAGTGGTAAAAGGCTCGATTACCAATAACCAAACCATGGGGAGCCACTATACCGGCACATTAATTTTTAATGGCAGCACCGCACAAACACTTAGTGGTACTGCGGCTATGCTTGCCAAAAATGTAGAAATAAACAATTCCTTTGGCCTAACTGTGGCTAGCCTTTTAAAAATTGATGGCGAATGTAAATTTATTACCGGCATTGTTACAGCGGCCTCCTCAGCCAACGCTGTAACCTTTACCAGTAATGGCTTTGTAAGCACTACCAATGCCCCGGCCGATGCCAGCCATGTAAATGGCCATGTGTTAAAAGAAGGCACTGGCAGCTTTGATTACCCTGTGGGCAATGGCATTAAATACCAGCCCACTGCGGTAAACCTAACGGCAAATAGTGCAGGCATCCTCGTAAAATATAACCTGGCCGATGCTGGTGCCGCAGCCTTTACCACTACCGGTACCGAAGCGGTATCGCTTGGTGGCTACAACAATAAGGAGTATTGGGATATTACACCGATCGGGACCGCTACCGGTAATGTAACCATTTACTGGGATGGCTATAACGATGTATTGGGCAATTATAAGAGCAGCCGCCGAGTAGCCCATAAAGTAGCTGGCGGCTGGCAAAACGAAGGCACCACCGGCACCGGAAACGAATCGGTTGGTCAGGTAATAAGCAATACCATTAGCTCCTGGAGCCCTTTTGCATTAGGCAGTACAGCTGTTATTTTACCATTACAATTATTAAGTTTTAATGGCATCAAAATGAATGGTTCTAACCTGCTAAACTGGGCCACGGCCAACGAACAAAATACCAAGCATTTTGAACTGGAAAGCAGCAGCGATGGCCGCAGCTTTACCCCAATAGCCACCGTAAATGCAGCCGGCAGCGGCAATCGTAATTACAGCTACAATGATAAAAATCCCCCTTTTGGAACCAGGGCCTATTACAGGTTAAAAATGGTGGATGCGGATGGTAAATTTACCTTCAGCACCGTAGTGCTAATTAACCAGGCAGCCAATCAACCAATCACCCTCTTCCCTAATCCTGCGGTGAGTGTTGTAAATATCAGTATGGGCAATGCAAAGTTGTTGAATACGTTTGTTCAATTAACCGATGCTAAAGGAGCTTTGGTTAGAGCATTTCAACTAACCAATTACCAACAGGCGGTTAATGTACAGCCATTAGCCAAAGGCATGTACTTACTACAATTTGAAGATGGAACTGTATTAAGATTTATTAAAGAATAATTTTTTGTTTTCCCTGGGTTTTTATTTTGAAAAGAAGCCATCGGTATAAAAGCCGGTGGTTTTTTTTATGCCCCTACTACAAAGTGAGTATTGCTACCACTATTTCTTTTATACATTTAAATAACATTTGTTAAACCATTTTTTAAATCTTCATAACTACTTACCCCACGCAGTTTTGATTGCGTAGTTTTTCTTTTTTTCTTGCCCCGCCTGCCCCGATGACTATCGGTGGATTATTTCGGTGTAACCCAGCGAAAGCCTTTTCCTGATGGAGCGACATTGGCGAACGTTTTAATACCGATTATTACAGGACTCCGTTCAACAGTATACCCTTTTTCAGCTTTCCTTCTCTGAAGGAGAAGGTGGCCGAAGGCAGGATGAGGTTGCTACTATTTGGCTTTTTATAATTCGTAGAATAAGCAATTTCAGTTAAAAGGGTAAGGATTTCTGAATCTTCAGAACTCCTTACCCTTCGCAGTTTTGATTGCGTAGTTTTTCTTTTTTTGCCTGTCCCGATTATTTCGGTGGAACCCAGCGAAAGCCGTGCCCTGATGGAGCGACATTGGCGAACGTT
>JAYUOV010000263.1:0-3274 GCA_043760535.1 Chitinophagaceae bacterium | reverse complement strand
CACGTTGCGTAGTGGCCGGATCTTCGCAAGCCAGGTACACCATAATAGCGGTAAGTATGGCATTATTGCGTACATCATCAAACACAATTTTGTCGTAGGTATCTCTGTTGGTGTGCCAGGTGTAACTGCCATATAACCAACTGTTGCTGCTTAGGCTAAATGCCGGTGCACCAGCCGCTACAAACGATGCATAATCCGAGCCACCGCCAGCAGGCGAACCCGGAAATTTAGTTTCCAAACCTTTCTTATAATCTTCGGGAACCTTGCTTAACCAACGGCCTACATAATCGTAAGCATGTAAAAAGCCGCCGCCACCAATATTTACCACACGGCCAGTTCCATTATCCTGATTAAACAACACCTGTAAATTTTCTACAATTTCCGGATGGTCTTCTACAAAGCCTTTTGAACCATTTAAACCTTGCTCTTCGCTGCCCCAATGCCCGGCCAGGATGGTGCGTTTTGGGTTGGGATATAATTTTTTAAGTATCCGCATAGCTTCCATCATCACTAAAGTTCCGGTGCCGTTATCTGTGGCTCCGGTGCCACCATCCCACGAATCGAAATGGGCTGAAAGCATTACATATTGGTCGGCTTTTTCAGTTCCTTTTATTTCGGCTACGGTATTATAAGTTGGCATCATTCCTAATTCTTTAGAATCGGCACGCATGCTAATTTTAGGCTTTTGGCCAGATTCCAATAAGCGATACAACAAGCCATAATCTTCTAGGGCAATATCCACAGTTGGTATTTTGGTGGTATTGGCACTAAAAATTTTATTTACCCCAAAACCTGCCGACCAATAAGAACCAACAATACCTGCCGCACCAGCTTTTTCTAAAGCCAATGCCAGTTCTTTATTGCTCAGCTTTGTTTTGCTAAGGCGTTTTCTCCAGGCATCTGTTTGTACCGTTCTTTCCTTTTTCATTTTTTCTACCGATTCTTTGGTGCCAAATTCTTCCCAGTTGTAATCTGGTCTTCCGGTGGGTTGCAGCATAGAAATCAGTACAAATTTGCCTTTTACATTAGGCAGCCATTGCAGAAAAGCAACCGAATCGGCCACATCTGCAATTACAATTAACTCTGCGGTTATGGATTTACCACCCGTATTGGGGCTCCATGCCAGTTGGGTTCCTTCCAGCGATTTTACCCATGGGCTCATCATATCTATGTGCGTAATGCCACGTTCCCAGCCACGCCATTCGCCCCATTTTTCGTTACGGGCTGCTATATTCCAGCTATCGTATTTTGCCACTGCCCATTCGTGTGCCATTTGCATTTTGGGAGAGCCTACCAATCGTGGTCCAATTCCGTTCATTAATTCATTTGCCAAAATCTCCAGCTGCGAATGTTCGTTGGCTTCTTTTACAATAGCGGCAATTAAAATCGAATCCGCTTTTTGAGCCATCGAAAAATTACCAGTTAATAAGCCAATAGCAAGTAAAAAGCTTGTCATTCTATTCATACATAATTATTTTAGTAGTAGAATTTTTGAAGATAGGATTTGCTTTCAATTGCTGATTGCCTTTCATCTAATTATACCAGTAGCATTTACAATTAAGCCTAATCAATTTGGTATTCAATTTAACCACGAAGTGGTTTTACAAAAGTAGCCACGGGTGCAACCCGTGGTAAAATTAGTAATAATAAAATCTTACCCCGCAGAGGTTAAACTACTGATTTCCAAAATTTCGCAGCCTAAATAATTTATTCAACCCCTTTGGGGTTTTTGTGAAAAATTCATTTTACCACGGGTTTTAGCCGTGGCTATTATAATTCAGAACTCCTTACCCCGTGAACTGAAATCGCTTATTATTCGCAATCTAAAAGCCCGATAGTAGCAGCCTCATCCGGCCTTCGGCTACCTTCTCCTACAGAGAAGGGAAGCGGAACAAGTGTATGTCCTTGAACGGAGCGTCGCCAATGTCGCTCCATCAGGGCACGGCTTTCGTTGGGTTCCATCGAAATAATCGGGGCAGGCAAAAAAAGAAAAGCTACCCAATCAAAACTGCGAGGGGTAAGGAGTTCTGTAATTAATCCACTTCGTGGTTTTGGTTCATTGCAATTACAATTTGTTTTAACAAAAATGAGGCTGTCTCATACTTTTGAGACAACCTCATTTTAAAATTATTGATTCTGAAATCAGAGTGTTTTCAGCACATCATTCATGCTTCGAACGGCATCGGCACTTTTTGCAAATGCGGCTTGCTCTTCTTCATTAAGATGCATTGGCAATATTTTTTCCCAGCCATTTTTACCAATAACCACAGGTACACCCATGCAGATATCGTTTTGGCCATACTCACCTTCGAGCAATACAGAACAGGTAAATAATTTCTTTTGGTCACGTACTATAGCTTCTACCATTGCAGCACCGGCAGCACCGGGTGCATACCATGCACTAGTACCAATCAGTTTGGTTAATGTAGCACCACCCACCATGGTATCGGCCACTACTTTATCTTGTTGTTCTTTGGTAAGAAAATCTGTAACAGGCAGGCTATTCCAGGTAGCAAGTCGTATTAACGGAATCATGGTAGTATCGCCGTGACCGCCCACTACTACTGCATTTAAGTCGGCGGCACTGCAACCTATTGTAGTACTTAACTGGTATTTAAAACGGGCACTATCTAAAGCACCACCCATACCAATAATGCGATTTTTTGGCAACCCAGTAGCCGTTAAAGCCAAATAAGTCATGGTATCCATCGGATTGCTCACTATAATAATAATGGCATTGGGAGAATGGGCTAAAATGCTTTCGGCCACACCTTTTACAATACCTGCGTTTACGCCAATCAGTTCTTCACGGGTCATGCCTGGTTTGCGGGGTAAGCCACTTGTAATCACCACTACATCGCTTCCGGCAGTTTTGCTATAATCGTTTGTGCTGCCAGTAATTATGGTATCGAAACCTAACAGGGCGGCGGTTTGCATTATATCCTGAGCTTTACCTTCGGCAATGCCCTCTTTAATATCCAGCAGCACCACTTCGGTAGCTAATTCTTTACGAACAATATTATCGGCAGTAGTAGCACCCACTGCACCTGCACCAACAACAGTAATTTTCATACAACTATTTTTTTGAGGTTAAAATGATTTTTGAGCCGTAAAGGTAACAGGGGGTAGATATTGGCCAAATGAAATTTAGGAGGGATCAGTTGTTGGGTGTAGAGATTAGGAAAAATTGTCAAACAAAAAATCCATTAAAAATGGGTTTTTTATTTTTAGTGGAGAATAGCGGGGTCGAACCGCTGACCTCTTGCATGCCATG
>JAYUOV010000262.1:0-9350 GCA_043760535.1 Chitinophagaceae bacterium | reverse complement strand
AAACAGAAAAACAAGAGTAAAAAGAAAATAACATATTAAAATAAAATTGTAACTTAAAATGCGGCACTTACAAAATATGGGTTTTTAGAGATGCCCATTATAAAAAATTGAAACTTCGATTTATAATCCATATTTCCATTGGCAAATGGGCAAATACTTACCAGTTTCAAATTTTAAAAAAAACCAACATGTAGTTGCAGTATAAATTGAACTTACATATTGCAACTAATTAAAGACATTTATTAATAAAATTTTATATGTATATTGATATTTAGTCAAATAACAGACGACACTTAATTTAATATTGCTTTCTTTGAAATGTGTTATGCTTTTTGCTATCGAAAAATTGTTTGGTTACATTGCCCAGCTTAGCCGTGGATGCTAAACTGATGCCGTTAGAGGTAAATAGACCATTCTCTTGCTTAATTACATTATCTATTTTGATGCCGAGATAGTTAATACTTACTTTTTCTTTTTCGAAATAGCTGTAAACACCTTTTATTAGAAATTACCCGCTGTAAATCCCATCCAAACTGAATGCCTAAAAAACCAACACTCATGTTGTTGATTTGCCAAATAGATAGGCGGTGCTTGTGTTCAATTCCTGATATGGCAATCGTTCTTTAATTGAAGGAATTGGTTTAACAAGCAGTGCTAAAAATATTTTTTTTGTTGTGTAAATTCTAGACAAAAAAATTTTTAAGGGGTAATACAAAAAACAGCCCCGAAATATCGAGGCTGTTTTAAATAAGTTATGCTATATGTAGTGTTACAATTTAAATCCGTTGGGGATTACTGCCCCCTTTTTAATAACTACAATACCATCTTTCACGGTGTATGCAGTATGGTCGCCAGGTACTAAATGATCACCACCATTAATACTTACATCATCGCCTATTTTGGCGTCTTTATCTACAATGCAATTACGCAGGTAACATCTTTCGCCAATGCCTATTTTAGGTATTCCCCGCTCTACAGAATCTGCCATTTGGTTTACCGTTTGGTAATAGTCGCTACCCATTAAGTAACAGCTTACAATGGTGGTGCCTGTACCAATGCGGCTTCTTACTCCGATTACGCTATTTTCTATTCTAGAAGCATTAATAATAGAGCCTTCGGCTATAATGGTTCTTTCTAAAGTGGTGCCGCTAATTTTGGCTGGTGGCAGCATCCTTGCCCTTGTGTACACAGCATTTTCGTTGTCGAATAAATTAAATGGCGGCAGGTCTAAAGTAAGTGCAAGGTTGGCTTCGAAGAAAGAATATATATTCCCAATATCGGTCCAGTAACCATCGTATTGGTAGCTAGCTACTTTAAATTCATCTATAGATCCGGGCAAAATTTCTTTACCAAAGTCTGTGGCGCCGGGGTGCATATCTAATAATAATTTATACAGCAGTTTACGGTTAAAAATATAGATACCCATTGATGCCAGATAATTTAGCCCTTGTGCTTTTTTTGCATCGCCAGTGTCGCTTACCCATTCTGGCAATAACTCCTTATTGGGCTTTTCTATAAACGACGTAATCATGCCCTCTTCACTCACTTTCATAATTCCAAATTCCGGTGCATCTCTATCGCCTACCGGAATAGTGGCTATAGAGATATCCGCACCACAGGCTATGTGATTATCTATCATTTCCTGAAAGTCCATTTGGTACAATTGGTCACCACTTAGTATTAATACAAAATCTGATTCGTGCTGATCTAGATGGCGAAGCGATTGGCGAACTGCATCTGCAGTTCCCTGATACCAGCCAAGGTTATCGGGAGTTTGTTCTGCTGCCAAAATATCTACAAAGCCGCTGCTAAAATTACTAAATGCGTAGGTGTTTTTAATATGCTTGTTAAGCGATGCACTGTTGTATTGTGTAAGTACAAACATGCGGTTAATATTGCTATTAATACAGTTGCTGATGGGTATATCCACCAAACGGTATTTACCGGCAATAGGCACCGCAGGTTTACTACGTGTAGCGGTTAATGGAAACAAGCGGCTGCCTGCTCCGCCACCGAGAATAATTGCAATGGTTGACTTTGCCATACGAAAACTGTTTGCTTTGTTAGCGTTACGGGTTGATAAAAACATTTCTATTTACGATTTATGAATTACGAATTACGATTAGATATTTTAATCAGAATGGTATTAAATTCATTCTTACAGCTTCTTACTTAAGACTACATTTTTTGCTTTCGCTACTTTCTTTTTAGGAATGGATACAGGTACTGTTAAAGCTACATCTTCTTTAACTACATCATCCTTTGTAACACCATATACATCTATATAGGCTTGTGCACTTCTTTCCCAGCTATGGTCTATCTGCATCATGCGGGTTCGGGCCGCTGTTAGTATTTCAGGGGCTTCGGCATACCAGCCTACGGCACGGCCAGTGGCAAAAATCACATCATTAACTGTAGCATTATCAAAGCACAAACCAAATCCAATATCGTTTGGCTCACTAATATCTATAACTGTATCCCTTAACCCTCCTGTACTACGAACCATAGGAACTGTACCGTAACGAAGGGCATACATTTGGTTTAGGCCGCAAGGTTCCACACGGCTTGGCATTAGTAAAAAATCGGCACCGGCATACATTCTGTGAGCCAGTTGTTCGTTGTATCCAATAAAGCAATTGAACTTACCTTTTAATGGTGCTACCATATTTTGCAGTTGCGTTTCTATAAGATTATCGCCACTACCTAGTATTAAGAAATTCACGTTACCGTTATATTGTACAATGGATTCGCCTATAGCTTGTGGTAAAATTTCGGCGGCCTTCTCCCCTACCAGTCTTCCTATAAAAATAATTAGGGGCATCTTTTCTTCCAGATTAAATCTTTCGCAAAGCCATTTTTTATTGGCGGCTTTCCCCTCGTCTACTGTAGCTACACTAAAATGGTGTTCCAGGTATTTATCTGTTGCAGGATCCCAAACATCGTTATCAATACCGTTTAAAATACCACTGCATTTACCTTTCTCATATTCAAAAAGTTTTTCGAGGCCGTTGGCAGAATACCGTAGTTCTTGGAGGTAACTATTGCTAACTGTTGTTACAGCATCAGCACATCGTACTCCGCTTGCTAAAGGATTAATCATGTGATTCCACTCCAGCAAGCCACTTTTCCAATTGTCGAAGGCAGGGATTAGGTTCTTTTTATCCCAACCCATCCAGCCCTGATACTGTCCATTGTGTATAGTAAGTGCGGTACGAATGTTCCGCAACCTATCTATACCGTAACAATATTTAAGCATAAAAGGGATAAGACCGGTATGATGGTCGTGGCAATGAAGCACATCGGGCAGCTGCTGCCATTGGTTAATCCAGTGTAAAACAGCTATCTGAAAAGAAAGGAATCTTTCGGTATCATCGCTATAGCCATACACTTGCTCACGGTCTAGCAATCCATTGATATCTACAAGGTACAGGTCGAAGCCAAGCTTGTTTGTAACTTCTTTAATAATAGCATAACGAAACCATTGCGACCCTAAGTATGTACCGCTTTCGTGAACTACTTCCCATTCGTTTTCGTAAAGAAATTTAGTGCGGTACATTGGCATTACCACTTTAGCATTGTGGCCTAACTGGTTTTGGTATTTGGGCAGGGCACCTACCACATCTCCAAGGCCGCCAGCTTTTGCTACCGGATAACATTCAGCACTTACGTGTATTATTTCCATGCAATGATTCTTTTAATATTCGCAAACAAATTAGTGGATTTTTTTAATTGCGGAGTGGGATATTAAAAAAAAATTTTAGCCATACAGAAAACAATAATAAAAGAAGGCAATTTTAAGCTGGCCGATACAATTTTTTAAAACCTTAATATCTAAAATTATATATTGTGCTTTAAAACAAGCATAAAAACATACGCCTACATTACAAAGTACTAAATTAACCAGTGACTTTAATTACACCTTTAAAATTACATTATGAGTGCAACAAAACAGCCAACCAATACAGGGGCGTTGGGAACATTAGTTACCGTTTTCTTTTTTTGGGGATTTATTGCCGCTGGCAACAGTATTTTTATTCCATTTTGTAAAAACTATTTTTCTTTAGATCAATTTCAAAGTCAGTTAATTGATTTTGCTTTTTACCTGGCTTATTATTTAGGTGCATTAATTTTATTTGCTTACGGAGCATTAGGTGGCAAGGATTTAGTAGGAAAATGGGGCTATAAAAAGAGTATCGTATATGGCTTGCTTTTTAGTACATTAGGTGCTGTTGCAATGATAGTGGCTGTAAATGCTAACACATTTACAGGCATGTTATTAGGTCTTTTTATAGTGGCACTCGGGTTTTCATTACAGCAAACAGCTGCCAATCCATTTGCCATTACCCTAGGCGACCCTTCTACCGGAAGTTCCCGGGTGAACCTTGGTGGTAGTATCAATTCTTTTGGAACAACTATTGGCCCACTTGTTATAGGGCTGGCACTATTTGGTAGTGCTGCCGATATTACCGATGCACAAATTGCTGCACTTAGTTTATCAAAAGTTTTGGTTTTATACTCTTGTGTAGGTGGTTTATTTATTGCAGCTGCTGCCCTTTTTCATTTTTCTAAAAAAGTACCGCCCGGAATTAGTTTAGAAAAACAAGAGCCAGCCAAAAAGGCGCTTTATATTCTTATAATTATTACCGGGTTACTAATATTCACCTTTACACCCGTTTTTAAAAGTTATACGTCGCCAGAATCTAAAAAAATAGAATCAATTGCCAAAGCAATTGCACCTGTTGAGGCTAGTATAGATTCCATTACCCACTTAAAAAATCTGCCAGTTTCAATAGAAGCAATCGAGTTAAAGAAAAGCATGGAAGCATCCATAGCACCCCAAAAAGCATTATTAAATGCACTTAAAAAGCCATTGGAAAAATACAGGATGGGCTGGCTTTTTGGCGCCCTTGCTGTTATTGTTTTTGGCCTAATTGGCGCCAATCTTATTGCATCCAAAAAAGGCGATGGTTGGGGTGCAATGAAATACCCGCAACTAGTTTTAGGAATGCTGGCCATCTTTGTTTACGTAGGTGTAGAAGTAGCTATCGGTAGTAACTTGGGAGAACTGTTAAAGCAACCACAGTTTGGAGGATACCAATCATCACAAATAGCTCCATTTATTTCCATGTATTGGGGCGGGCTTATGATTGGAAGATGGGCAGGCGCAATAGATGTATTTAACCCAACTGCTAACTTAAAAAAGCTTTTATTAATTATAGTACCACTAGTTGCTTTCGGCATAATTATAGGTGTAAACACAATTGCACAAAAAGATATGTCTCCATTGTATTGGTACATCATTTGTGTTTTGGTTTTGATTGTTGCATTTTTTTTAGGTGGCAACAAACCAGCCCGAACCTTATTAACGTTTAGCCTTTTGAGCATTGCTGCCATGCTAATCGGCATAATGACGGAAGGTACTGTAGCTGTTTACGCCTTCTTAAGTGGCGGTTTATTTTGTTCTATTATGTGGCCATGTATTTTTTCATTATCTATTGCTGGCCTTGGCAAGTACACCACACAAGGTGCAGGCTTTTTAGTAATGATGATTCTAGGAGGTGCCATTATTCCACCTATTCAGGGTAAAATGGCAGATTTAATACAATCATCTTCTCCCGAAAAAGTAGGATATGGTATTCATCAGTCATATTGGATATCTGCTATTTGTTTTGCATATTTAGCATTCTTTGCTTTTAGGGTAAAAGGCATATTAAAAAAACAAGGCATTGGTTACGATCAGCCGGTTAGTGGCGGACATTAAAAAATAATAACAGTATATTCTTTCATTCTAATTTAATATAATGACAACTGCACTTTCACAAATAGCTCATTATGCCATTGGTATAGATATAGGTGGTACCAATACCAAATTTGGTATTGTAGATCAGCGTGGCAATATCCTTTATCGTGGTGCCATTAGCACACGTAAATACAATGTGGTAGCAGATTTTATAAAAGAATTGTATGAAGCCATAGAACCTGCTATCAACGCCGTAGGAGGTATGGAAACCATAAAAGGAATTGGTGTTGGGGCACCAAATGGAAACTATTATACTGGCACCATAGAGTATGCCCCCAACCTACCCTGGGAAGGGATTATTCCCTTTGCAGACCTGATGACTAAAAAGTTTGGACTTGAGGCCTCACTAACTAACGATGCCAATGCCGCTGCCGTGGGCGAAATGATGTACGGAGCTGCTAGGGGAATGAAGGATTTTATAATGATAACCCTTGGAACCGGCGTGGGCAGCGGTATTGTGGCCAATGGTCAACTTATTTATGGGCATGATGGCTTTGCCGGAGAACTTGGTCATACCATTATTATTCCTGGTGGCAGGCTGCATGAAGGAACTGGTGCACATGGCTCTTTAGAAGTATATGCATCTGCTACAGGCATGCGGCTTACAGCCCTAGAACTGCTAGACAAACACCCCGAAAAAACATCTTTACTGCGAAACTACCCCGCAGATGAACTGGAAAGCCGCAACATTTTTGACTGCGCAGAAGAAGGTGACGAAATAGCAAAAGAAGTATTTGAATACACTGGTAACATATTAGGCTGTGCGCTTGCCAATTTTGTAATGTTTTCATCACCCGAAGCCATCATATTATTTGGTGGCCCTACTAAAGCCGGCGATTTATTAATGGTACCAATACGCAAGGCTATGGAGCAAAACCTGCTACCTATTTTTAGAAATAAAGTAAAACTGTTATTTAGCTTACTAAGAGAAAGCGATGCCGCCATTTTAGGTGCTAGTGCATTGGTATGGGAAAAAAAATAATATTATCTTATTTGAGGTTCAGGGTACTAGGTGCAAGGCAAATGTTTAAATCCATTCCGTGGTTCAATAATCAAGTAAGTAGTAGTTTTATTTTTGTGTATTTATTAGGCTATTAAAAAACTTTCTTCATTCCTAAGATGTACAGTAAAGGCAAATAGTAAGCTGTTTCAATTTGCAGGGTAAAGGCTTATGAACCAAAATGATACTCTGATTTTTAAAGATGTAATGAACAAAGCTGTTTTAAAATTAATTATCATTTATATTTAATATATAACTTCATTACCTTGTTTTACCCCCCGAAAGGAGTACTTAAATGCCTTTAGTGTACAAAAAGAATACATTTATATTTATATTTGCATTTAAACACTGAATATTTTTAAAAGCACAATTGAATAGATACTGCTTGTTACTTTTTAGTTTTAAAAACTCGTATGTAATCAATGTAAGCCTTGTCTGTATTACCTTTTTGGATATAATTATTTTTTCTTATGTCACCATCTAACCAATTGTTTTCTCCAAAACAGCTTCCAGAAAAATAAATAAACTCAGCCACATGCGGAATAAGTTTGGCATCAGTCATGGTGGCAACAACCTTACCATCAAAATAAAATTTTAGAAAAGTTGGATTCCATTCAAAGCCATAAATATGATATTCTGTATCGTGCATTTTGGGCGCTTTTATTAGCCTGCCATTCGACTTGTGCGCAGGCTTAGCATATCCATCCCAATGCAACCCTAAAGAATATGCGTTAGCTTTTGTAGCTTCCACAATATCTATTTCGGCACCATCATTAGCAGTACTATCCACGCCTTCAGTTGTTTTCATACCATTACCCTCAGGCATCATCCAAAATGCAGTTTGATGTCCATTTGGCTTAACAACATGCATCCGGCATTCTAAAAAACCATAAACAGGAGCGTATTTATTTTTTGAATTAAACCTTCCTGCATTGTAAGCTGTATCGCTCATATTAGACTTACGATAGTAAATATAAATATTTCCATCCTTTTCTTCCAATTGGTCCTTATCAGCATAAAGGGTAACATCTACACGTTTTTTAATAGAAGTTTCCACATTCCATTTAGTTGTGTCTATAACATTGTCGTTAAACTCATCAGAAAATTCTATTTTCCAAATATTTTTTAGGCTTTCTTTTGAAACGCTGTCATAATTTATGAAAGGAACAGCATTTTTTGGTGTTTGTTTATCAGCAAATTTTTTAGACATTTTCTGGGATAAGCAAACTTTAGGAAAAAAAATACTGATAGAAAATGTGATAACGAAGAAAAAAATAATTTTCATTTTTAGCAATTTTTTTTAAGTGAATAGAAAAGAATAATGTTGTTGTCTAGTAATTTAATTCAGAAATAAAAAAAACAATCAAAAGATATAAAGCACATTTGACTTGCATATTTTATTTTACAAATAGCTGCAAAAAAAATTAAAATCTGATTTTTTTTTCTTTTACAATATTCTTAATTGTAAATCGCATAAAAATATAATGAACTAAAAAAAACTAGATAATCTGATGAAAAATCTACTCAATTACTTTTTTTTAGTAGAGTCTCTTTCAACAATAATGGGCTGAAGCACAACAGACTCAATTGATGAGTAAATATCTTCTCTATCCATTAGTTTTATAAAAAGTTTAGCAGCCTCTTCACCCATGTGAATGGTTTGTTGATCAATGGTAGTAAGGCTAGGAGTAATATATTTACCAAATGACTCATTGGCAAACCCTACTACACCCATTTCTTTAGGAATTTTTATATGCTGCTCTTTTAATAACTGCATAGCGCCTAGTGCTGTAAAATCTTCTACACAAAAAATAGCATTAATTTTATCATTGTTGTTTAGTAAATGCTTCATCCCCTCTCCCCCGCTTTCAATGGAGTTTTTGCCATAATACACCATGTTTTCTTTATACAATATATTATTAGCAATTAATGCATCTTTATATCCTCTTAACCGATCTTTAAAAATTTGCACATGCTGAAGCCCCGCTATGTGTCCAATATGGGTATATCCTTTTTTAATCAAATGTTCCGTAGCTCTGTACCCGCCTAAATAGTCATCAATTTTTACAGAATGTACGCCCAAAGTATCTTCTACACGGTCAAATAAAATGAGCGGAATATTGCGCTTTTTAACCTCGGCATAATGCTCGTAATGTGTTGCTTCTTTTGCAATAGATGCTATGATGCAATCTACATTTGCTTGCAAAAACATATCAATCCCTTTTATCTCATAATCTCTTGATTCGTTGGTTTGGAATAATAATAAATTAAATCCCATAGGGTTAATTATTTTTTCAATACCATGCACTACCGAACCAAAAAATAATTTATCTGCGCTAGGTATCATTACACCTATAATATGGCTTTTTCCAGTCTTTAGCGAAAGAGCTATTCTATTTTGCTGATAATTAAGTTTTGTAGCCGTTTTATTTACCAAGTCCTTGGTTACGTCGCTCATAGCTGGATGATTGCTTAAAGCCTTAGATACAGCTGAAACGGTAATATTTAACTCCTTAGCTATATCTTTTAAAGTCGCTTTTTTAAACATTG
>JAYUOV010000261.1:0-3284 GCA_043760535.1 Chitinophagaceae bacterium | reverse complement strand
TAAGATTGAAGCTATTTTTAAAGCATTTGCAAAGGCCATAAAAATGGCATTAAAACGTGATCCGTTAAAGAATTTCTTACCTAGTACTAAAGGCACTTTATAACCATGAGTGAACAAAAAAATATAGCCATCATAAAATATAATGCCGGTAATATTCGGTCGGTATTGTTTGCATTAGAGCGTCTTGGGCAGCAAGCAAAAGTGACCGACAACCACGACGAAATAAAAAATGCAAGCCATGTTATTTTTCCTGGTGTTGGAGCCGCGAATAGTGCTATGCCATATTTAAAAGAAAGAGGTTTGGATAAACTGATGCATTCTTTAACGCAACCCTTTTTAGGTATTTGCTTAGGCATGCAATTAATGTGTAAACACAGTGAAGAAGGCGATACTGAATGCCTTGGTATTTTTAGCTTGCCAGTTATAAAATTTACCGATGGTAAGGTACCACACATGGGCTGGAATAGCCTAACTGATTTGCATTCTCCATTGTTGCAAGGATTAAATGAAAACGACTTTTGTTATTTTGTACACAGTTATTATGCAGCTTTAGGCGAAGACACAATCGCAACAACAGATTATCATTTACCATTCAGCAGCGCCTTACATAAAAATAATTTTTATGGGGTACAATTTCACCCGGAAAAGAGTGCTAATACAGGTGAAAAAATTTTAAAGAATTTCATCAGTTTCTGAGTAAGACTTTTAAATCGTAAATCGTAAATCCCAAATCGTAAATTGAATAACTCCTTTCAAATAATCCCCGCAATAGATATTATTGGTGGAAAATGCGTACGCCTGTCGCAAGGTGATTATGCACAAATAAAAGTGTATAACGATCATCCGTTAGAAGTGGCTAAAATGTTTGAAGATGCAGGCCTGCAGCGGCTTCATTTGGTAGATTTGGATGGGGCTAAAGCTGGCAAAGTAACCAACTGGAAAGTGCTGGAAACCCTTGCTACAAACACCAAACTCACTATTGATTTTGGTGGTGGTATTAAAGCTTTAGAAGATGTAGCTATTGTTTTTAACAGCGGAGCAGCATTGGCCACTGTTGGCAGTATGGCAGTAAAAGACGAACAATTGTTTTCTTACTTAATCACCACTTTTGGTGCCGATAAATTCTTTTTGGGGGCAGATGTAAAAGACGAAAAAATAGCCGTTGGCGGCTGGCTGGAAACCACAAATGTTGGTATCATTGATTTTATAAAAAATTACCAAACAGCAGGCATTACCCAATTTTTTTGTACAGATATTTCAAAGGATGGAATGATGCAAGGCCCTGGTATTGATCTTTACCAAAAAATGCTCAGCGAGGCAGCAAACCTAAACCTTACGGCAAGTGGCGGCGTAAGTAATATGGAAGATTTGCACCAGCTTAAAGCCATTGGTTGTGCCGGTGTAATTGTGGGGAAAGCTATTTACGAAGGTGCAATTACTTTAAAGGAACTACACGAATTTATGAATAAATAATTTTTTATGTTCAACGGATAATTTTCTATGTTCAACGACTTGCGTTTCATTGATTATTGTTCGTTGAACATTGCTTATTGAAAATTAAAATTACATGCTATTATAAAAAGTATCCATAAACCATGCTAACAAAACGTATTATTCCCTGCCTTGATATTAGAAATGGCCGTACGGTTAAAGGCATCAATTTTGAAAATATTCGTGATGCCGGCGATCCTGTGGAACTGGCCATTAAGTATGTAAAAGAAGGAGCGGATGAATTGGTTTTTTTAGACATTACTGCTACAAACGAAAACCGTAAAACTTTTGCAGATCTGGTGCTGGATATTGCAAAGCATATCAATATTCCATTTACCGTAGGTGGAGGCATCAGCAGTATAGCTGATGCAAGCCGTTTGCTGGAAGCCGGGGCTGATAAGGTTTCTATCAATAGCAGTGCTGTAAATCGCCCACAATTAGTGGATAAGTTGGCTACCGAATTTGGAAGCCAGTTTGTTGTGGTAGCTATTGATACGAAAGAGGTTTCTTTGATCAATGGTGAATGGTTAATGGTTAATACTTTAATGAAAAATGAAACCATGAGTCCGATAACTGAGCATCATGTTTTTACACACGGCGGTTTAAAACCTACCAGTTTTCAAACAGTGGCATGGGCAACTGAAGTCTTCAATCGAGGATCTGGAGAAATTTTACTTACCAGTATGAATACCGATGGAGCTAAAACCGGCTTTGCAAAAGCTATTACCAAACAGGTGGCAGATGCAGTAAACATACCTGTAATTGCATCGGGCGGTGCAGGTACAATGGAGCATTTTAAAGAAATATTTATAGAGTCCGGTGCCGATGCCGGGCTTGCTGCCAGTATCTTTCATTTTGGCGAAATACCAATACCCAATTTGAAACAGTATCTTTATAATGAACTAATACCGGTAAGATTATGATATGGATAATTATAGGAGGCGTGTTGGCATTGTTATTTGGGATGTGTAAGGCGGGGCCGGGCAATAATAAGAGTAATGTTACAAAGCAAAGGCAGCACCAGGAACAGCTAAAACAAGCGATGGAAAAATACAAGCATAAGAAAAAATAAAATGTATTAAAAATTAGTTTATTTTAGTATAATATGATGTTCTGGTTATTATATTATGAATAACCGTTTTTTTTTCGCTTGCCATACTTTATTTTGTAGGCATAGTAACCATACAAAACAGGAAAATAGGAAAAAATTTAAGGCTTGACAGGTATCTTTATTTAATGAATCAATTACGAAATGCAAATAAGGCAGTTGCCAAGGAATACACAGAAACGAATATTACAAATGAAAATTGATTTCAATAAATACAGCGATGGCCTTGTTCCGGTCATCATACAAGATTATGCAACAAGTGTGGTGCTGATGCTTGGCTTTATGAATGCTGAAGCATTGGCCAAAACGGAAGCAGAAGGGAAAGTAACTTTTTATAGCCGTACCAAACAAAGGCTATGGACCAAAGGGGAAACGAGTAATAATTTTCTTTTAGTAAAGGAAATAAAAGTGGATTGTGATAATGACACACTGCTTATAAAAGTGACCCCGCAAGGCCCTACATGCCATACAGGGGCCGATACTTGTTTTCAAGAACCCAATACTTCAACTGATTTTTTACAGCAACTTGAAGCTATCATAACCGACAGAAAAATTAACCCTACAGAAAAATCTTACACGTCCTCTTTATTTGCCAAAGGCATTAATAAAATGGCACAAAAAGTAGGTGAGGAAGCCGTGGAATTGGTAATTGAAGCCAAAGACAATAACGATGATCTTTTTAAGG
>JAYUOV010000260.1:0-28586 GCA_043760535.1 Chitinophagaceae bacterium | reverse complement strand
AAGAGCTCCGTAAAGAAATGGAGGTAAACGATAGCTACCTGGCAGCTATACACAATGCAAGGATAGAAAAAGAAAAATGGCAAAACCTTTGCATCCGTAGTCAGGAAAAACTTTGTTATTACCTGGAACGTGAAAAGCAGGATTTTAAATCAGACTTTCAGCCGGTAAAAGAATTTACCATACCATTAAGTACCAACTAAACTAAAAAAGCAGCTTGCAAATTGTAAGCTGCTTTTTTGTACCCCTTCCTGCCGGTTTCGGCACATGTAGGCAAATCCCCCCGCCCCTTGGCGGGGTTAATTGTGCCACTTTGCTATTTCTGTAAATTTTGTAACGTCCATTAATTTTGCATAACCCTGTGTGGTTTTAATATTGGCGTGGCCTAAAAGTGCCTGCATCACTTCTAATTTAATACCCTTGCTACTGCCTAGCGTAGCAAATGTGTGCCGGGCAAGATGGCTTGTAACATCTTTACCAATACCAGCCACTTTGGCTATTTCTTTTAGGGTACGGTTGTAATATTGGTTACTGTATGTTTTACCGAGTACAAGCTGCAGCAATTCAACGGCTTGTGGCAATAGCGGCACCAGTTGTTGCGATTTTGTTTTTTTAGTAGTAAACAGCATTGCCGGTCCGTTTTCTGTTTCGGTTATATTAGCCGCCGTTAAGGCCACAGCATCACTAAACCTAAGCCCGGTATAGCAGCAAAATATAAACATAGCGGCTACTCCCTTTTGGTAGTCGTTGTACTTATCAAAACTTTGTACCAGTTGCGATAATTCCGTTTCGCTCAAAAAATCTTTTTTGGTTTCCCATTCTCCTAATTTAATGTTAGCCATTGGTGTTTTCTGTATCAGTTCCCTTTTTACAGCAAAATTAAAAACAGATTTTAACCTGCTTAAAATAGCAATTAGTGAGTTTTGTTGTAGTTTTTTGGAAAGATTACTTTTTAAAACCGCTACATGGTTTTCTTTTATTTGCTCAATATTGGCCGGTACACCGTTTTCAGCACAATGCCTAAGCGTAACCATAAAAGCACTAGCCCGGCGGTTGGTTACTGCATTAAAAACAATGTAATCTTTAACCACCTGTTCCAAGGGTATCAAATTACTTTTATGGTGTACCAGGGCTTTAATGGCAGCATGGCTAACATCGTTGCCCTTTAGCTTGTTGGTGAGTAGCAGCCCTTGTATTTTTTGAAGTTCCTTTTGTATAACATCGTTTAT
The DNA here is from genome assembly GCA_043760535.1 of Chitinophagaceae bacterium. Taxonomy (GTDB): domain Bacteria; phylum Bacteroidota; class Bacteroidia; order Chitinophagales; family Chitinophagaceae; genus JAZKFT01. The sequence continues at coordinate 27,360 of JAYUOV010000260.1, read as the reverse complement.
CAATGCTGCATTAGGATGGTTCTTTCTAACGCAACACTTACAAGCGTTCCACTGCTTTTCTAGTATATACTCATACACATTGTGGTAAACGTTTTTACGCTCACAAGTAACCCGAATTAAAATAGTGCCGTGGCTATCATTCGGGTATTTTTTCCGCAAATACGGCTTACAGTTAATACGCAAAAAGTTCACTTTAAAGGTGTGTAACATTTCTACGATCAAGTACAGTTTTTTAGCCTGTTTCATACGATTAAAACAGGTGTAAAGTGGCCTCGCCAAGAATCGAACTTGGATCTGGAGCTTCGGAAACTCTTATACTATCCATTGTACTACGAGGCCATGAGTTTGGCAGCTATTTCATTTTTGCCAACTGTTAATTGTACAAACTGTCAACTTATTTTTATGTTGCAAATGTGCAGGAAAAAGTTTAGAATTTGGCAAGTGGTTATTTACCAAAGAAAACAATATTGGTACTGAATATTTTTACCGCAATAGCCAACAAAATAACCCCGAAAAACTTTCTTACTGCCAGCAGGCCTACATCTCCCAAAACTTTTTCAATCCATTTTAGCGAGTGCAGTGTGAGGTAAATAACAATAAGGTTCAGCAGTATGCCAATCAGAATGGTGATTTCGGAAAAGTTAGGCCGTAAACTCATTACAGTTATTAGCGTACCGCTACCTGCAATAATAGGAAAAGCAATAGGCACTACAGAACCGCTTTTTACCTTGGGGTCGCTTTTAAAAAAATCGTGACCCAATACCATTTCCAATCCAAGAACGAAGATTACAATGGACCCTGCTACAGCAAATGAATGAACATCTACGCCCAAAAAACTGAGAAACGTTTCTCCGAAAAATAAGAACAGAATCATCAATACGCCAGAAATTAGTGTAGCCCTCAATTCCCGAATTTCCCCCATTTTTAATTTTAAACTTATTAGCAGTGGTATGGAGCCAATAATGTCTATTACCGCAAACAAAGTAAAACTTACTGTAAGAATTTTGTTAATGTTCAGGTTCATGTATCAAAGCTAACATTAGTTTCCGGATGGCAAATACCAGTTACGCAGTTGGCAGTTATTCAGTTGGCAGTTGGCAAATGCATTGCATTAAATACTTCAGTAAAAATCATTTACAAGATGGTATGTGAGAATTGCCCAAAACTGTAAACCGGTCAACTGCCGACTGCGTAACTGCCAACTGATAATGTGTGCCTGTTGCTTCAATATAAATGCATATACTGTTTCGGTTAACTTGATAGCATGGCACTTGCAATAGATAATATTACCCAATTGCATTAGAATGTGTTGCCAAGCAGGGACATGGTTTGTTTTCGTGTTTGCTTAAGTATTTAAGCCTCCCCAAACCGCTCTGTTATATAGGGGTTTAGTTTAATAATTTTTAATAAATTATAAATTTATAAGCCCCTATTTCTTGGGGGTTTGGAGAGGTATTTTTTACCAGTTAAAAGTTACACCGGCATTAAACATAAACGGTATGGCATTGTACCCCCTGATATCGAAAAATTTTCTGCTTGTTATATTTTGAGCATCTACAAAAAATTTAAAATAATTTTTCAATTTGTACTCTGCATAAGCATTTAATAAAAAGTACCCGTCCATTTCTATATCCTGTTTTTTGTACCCGCCTACGTCATTTCTTTTACTTACATATTTACCACTCATGCTGGCGTACAGTGCATCGCTAAATTGATAGCCGATGTTTACATTAATATTATGCTTGGGCCTGCGGAGTAAATAGTTATATGAAGTGTCTTTAAAATTTACACGGCTCTGTGTATTTTCCTGCGATGTGATATAGGTATAATTAGCGTTAATGTTAAGCTTCTCAGTAGCCTGAAAGTTTAGTTCGTATTCGATACCACGAACAATTTGTTTTACAAAATTGAAATACTTAAACGATACATAATTATAATCTATACCATCTTGTATGGTACGATAAAAATATACCAAGCGGCTGCTAATTTTTTTATGCTGTTGAGCAAAACCAATTTCATAGTTCACACTTTTTTCAGCTTTAAGATTGGGGTTGCCGGTACCACCACCTGCATACAACTGATACAGCGATGGTGCCTTAAATCCGCTGGCCACACTACCAAATACTCTATAATTTTGGGTAAAGTTATACGATGGGTTAAAAGTGTAAGTGCTGTTACTGCCGTACCGTGAATGTACATTAAGCCTGCCACCAATTTCGGCATTTAGCTTCTTATTTTCGCTGGCATAAAGTAGCGAGGCATACATAGAGCCCTGGCTCATAGAGGTGTCTCTAAATTTGCTGGTGAAAGGGCCAAAAGAACTAATAGATAAGTAGTCGTTATTCATTACCGCAAAGCGGTAATCGGCTCCATGTAAAAGGGTAAAGCCACTACCTAATTTAATGCTGGCATAAATCTCGGCAAACTGTGTTCGGCCATTAAATTTATTCCTTTCGAACCTGCTAAAGCCTGCAATAAAGCCACTATCGTTTAGGTAATTTCTTTGCAGTTGGTTATACTGGTAATTACCTGTAACCGTTACTACATCGTTCTTAAACTGAAAACCAAAGCCGGCAGAAAGGTTTTTATTTTGAATGGAATAATCCTTATCATCTGTAAATGTGCCGGCATCAATATCGGCCTTGTAAGTGCTATGTTGTACAAAACTTTTAAGGTTAAGTTGTTTTGTGGCGGCATACTGTAAAGTAACATTCATAGCATCGCCATCATAACCATCTTTATCAAAATTCTTTTTACCGCTACTATCATAAGCACTCGAAAAACCATTGGTTTTTAGCTTAGCATAACGGGCAGAATATGTAAATTTATTGGCCTTGCCAAATAACTGTATGTTGGCTTTGTATGTACCAAGGTTTCCCAAAACACCTGTTGCTTTTACGTTAAATGGTTTCTTAATATCTTGTTTAATGGTAATAATATTAATTACACCGGCAACAGCATCGCTACCGTATAAAGTGGACTGTGCACCCCTGCAAACTTCTATTCTTTCTACATCGTTTATCGAAAACAAATTGAGGTCGTAATCGTTACTTATTTGCGATGGATCGTTTACGGGGATGCCGTCCATCAATATCAGCGTTCGGCCTGCAGATGCACCACGCATAAATACTGTTTGCACACTACCGGCTGCATTGTAAGCCCCGGCTATGGTAATACCGGCCTGCTCGTTAAGCACCTGTGCTACCGATTTGCCGGTGCTTTTTTCTATCTGTTCTTTAGTAATTACTGTCACCACTTTACCAGTAGTACTTTGCTTTTGTTCCACCTTATTGGCGGTAATTACTACAGGGTCTGTAGCTTTACCTAGCAAGGTGTCTTGCTGTGCAGTGGCGTTAATACCTGCGGCCACTAATGCAGTTGTCAGAAAATGTTTCCTGCTCATCTTTCAAAAAATTTTGGTTTGAAAAATGAGCCTCCAAGAAAAAAGAAAAAGAAATAATGTAGCCTTCATCCCCTCTTTTGGAGGAGTTAGGGGGCATCATCTCCGGCCTTTCACCCGAAAGCTCGTTGATTAGTTGTTTATGGCAGGTCTTCTGACTTACTCTTTTTACTCCGAACCTTCCCATACCATTTTAGTGGCACAGTGGTTAGCAGATGGAGCAAAATGTGTGTAGAGCTTACAGCTACGGGGATAGCGACGGACTTTCACCGTCTTCCCTTTTAATCCCCCACCTGAGGCGGGGGAACCATATACTTTGCAAATGTGCAGTAAGAACAGGATAAATAAAAAAAGAAGTATTGCGATAAATACATTATAAAGAGTTGTTAAAAAAGCGTTTGCCCTTATGGTAATTTATTGTCTCATCAACATTCTCACTACTTCTTCATAATCTAAATTACTACCATCATCTTCCTCCCTCCATCTTTTAATCATTGCCTTTATGTACTTTAGTTTATTTGCCGATTGCGAATTAGCAATGTCGCTTTTAAGGCTATTTATTTCCTCTTCCAAAATCTTTTCTTCCCTTTTTAAATACAATAATGGCTGATGCATGATGGAGAAGCCAAAATCTTCGATTAAAATGGAATACTGTGGCTTTTGAATAAGTTGCAACTTATCTACTTCCAGTTGCTGGGCCTGTTCACTTAATATTTTTAAATAAATAACCAGCTTTTCCTCTGTAAGTGAAGCCAGGTGGTCGTTTTCCTTATGTATCCATTTAAGCTCCAGGCTAAGTAGCATGTGAAGATTTTTGGATTCGTATGCTGCAGTAAGCTGCTTCATCAGCACTTCCTTTTCTGCTATTCGCTCTTCGTCTTGCTCCAAATCGGGGTGAAATAATTTTGCCAATTGCCTGTAAATGGTGCTAATATTTTTTTGTTTCATTTCGTCCAAAGCCTGCTGCATTTTTTCCTTTTCTACCTGCTTTGCAGTTTTCTTTTTTGGCTTTTTGTGCCGTTGCTGGTGCATAAATTGCTGCTGTTCTCTCTCCATTTTTTCCCTCATTTTTTCCTGAGCTTCGGCTAATTTTTTGGCAAAGTCTTTATCATTTACATCAAAATCTTTTACATCCACATCTATATCCAACCCGTCGAACATGTCTTGCACTTCATTTTTAAACATAGCCTCTTCCCTTTTTTTTACAGATTCGTAGCTTTCGCCTTCCAGTTGTCCAAATATTTTTTTAAGTTCGGTATCGGGTTCGTTTGATGATGATTGCAAAATGTCTTCTACAAGATTTTTTAGCATCGCTTTTAAATAACCTATTTCACTTTTAGATACTTCACGTCTTAAATAAATAGGCCATAGCGTATCTATCAGCCCTCTTTTCTGCTCCGTTATTTGCTGCCGCAGCGGGTGTATAGAATTGCTGTAAATATCAATGGCTGTATCCAACTGTATTGCCTTTTTTTCAAGTTCTTTGTGCAGCTTTTCTATCCTAGCTGTGAGTTTATTAAAGGCTATCTGGTTTTTAGTAAGCGTTTCTTTACCCCCGGAGCTAATGGCAAGGCCAGTATTTTTATTTTGAGAATTTTCTGTATTTGAAAAAATATTTTGTTGCATAAGGTGCTAATTAAGGTGTAAAAAGGTGTTACCAAATTACAATATTACCATAGGGAATCGGCTACAGGTAAATTTTTTATTTATATTGGTAAATACCAGACTGCATTTTATCACCAGCATTTTTTTTAGCGATAATAGTCTAAGCTTTTTTTGCCGAAATACTGTAATAATAGCATGCCAATAGTTATCAAAAACCACATCTTGCAGCTGATAAAAAACTGCCCAATATTTTTGATTGTGTTTTTTTAAAATTCACAAAGCATTTTTTTTTACTTTTACCCAGCTTTTGCAATCAGCCAATTGCTTGCAACTTGTAATTAATCGGCATTGCCCTGGCTGATCAATAATCCACATCCTTTCCCGGTTTACCTAATTTGTTGTTCTCATTTTTGCCAATCATTTAAATGGGTTATTTGCCATTAGGCATACAAAAAACCATTTAACAAATCAACTAAAAAGTGCTTAAAGAAATAGTTATTGCCTTTCAATCATACATAAAAGCCCATCGGTTTATCAGCAAACACGGGCTATGGAAATGGATTATTATTCCGGGTATTTTATACATGGCCTTGTTTGTTTTCAGCATGTATTTTTTTGGCAAAACGGCTACCAATACGGTAGATCATTTTTCTACTTTGCTAAAAGATTGGGTGCAAAGAATAGATCTTGGCTGGGTTAGTTTTCTTATTTCTATTGCTGGGTTATTACTTTGGCTACTTTTAATGTTATTTTATTTTTCGCTATTCAAGTATATTTTTCTCATCATCGGTTCGCCGCTATTTGCTTACCTCAGCGAAAAAATCGAAAGCATTATGGATGGAAAAGATTTCCCCATCAGCATCAAACAATTGCTGAGAGATATTGTGAGAGGCATAAGGCTTGCATTGCGAAATACCTTGTGGCAAACGGTGTACACCATTGCAGTAATCCTGTTAAGTTTTATACCATTAGTAGGCTGGGCTGCACCGGTTCTTAGCCTTTTTATTGAGTGCTATTATTATGGTTTTTCTATGCTGGATTATAGCTGCGAAAGACATAAGATGAGTACCTTGGAAAGTATTAGTTTTATAGGCAGGCATAAAGGGCTGGCCATTGGCAATGGCTTTATTTTTTACCTGATGCATCTCTTGCCCGTTGTAGGCTGGATAATGGCACCATCTTATGCTGTTGTGGCCGCCACCATTAGCTTATACCATCAAAAAGAAAAATTTTAGTACCCAAAATAAGGATATTAGCAGATAGCATTACTTTACACACATCTGTATTTATTTACATACCTTCCCATTTATTTTACATGAAAATATTCATCACTGGCGGAACGGGTTTTATAGGCAGGCATCTTTTGGAAATATGGAAGGATGCTGATTATAAAATAACAGTAGTGGCAAGAACGATTGATGCATCCATTTTACCACAAAATACGAAAAGTATAGCTGTAGATATTACTGATGAGGTGGCTATAAAAGCTGCTATACTTTTGGCACAGCCCGATGTGGTTATTCACTCCGCCGCCCTAAGCAAGCCTAACGAATGCGAAATACGTAAGCCACATTGCAATACGGTAAACGTACTAGCAACACATTACATAATTGATGCTTGTAAAGCCACCCATGCCCAGCTTATTTTTATGAGTACCGATTTTGTATTTGGCCATAATGGCCCTTACAATGAAACTGATACATATTGTCCGGTAAATTATTATGGAAAAAGTAAAGTGCTGGCCGAAAAACTGGTTTCGGATTCGGGCTTGCATTATGCCATTGTGCGTACTGTTATGGTGTATGGTAAAAAGCTGGAGAGACAAAATAATACCTTTTTGCATTGGGTAAAAGATAACCTGCAGCAGCAGAAGCCAATCAAAGTTTTTACAGATCAATACCGTAGTGTAGCTTATGTAAATGATTTGTGCCAGGGTATTCACCACATTATCCGCAAAAATTTTAGGGGCATTGTGCATCTTTGTGGCGATACGGTTTACACACCTTTTCAACTGGCTCAAGAAGTAGCAGGCTACTTTGGGTTTGATGAAAACCTGATAGTTCCGGTTACAAAAGAAACTTTTTCCGAAGCGGCAGAAAGGCCAGAAAACTCTGTATTGCTAATAGAAAAGGCCAAGCAGGAACTGGATTATTTAGTAACCCCATTGTATAAGGCACTACCACAAATATTTAGTTAGTAAAATCTTTATAGAAATACTTTTTTGCTAGCCGATGCTTACGTTATTTTAAACCATAAAAAAATCATCATGTCTATAATAACTGTACACGATAAAAGTTTTGAGCCCTACCTTACTGCTGCCCAAATAGATGCAGAAGTTAAGCGGATAGCTGCTGAAATAAATAAAGAATATGCTGATAAGCGGCCGTTGTTCATAGCCATTCTTAATGGCTCATTTATGTTTGCAGCCGACCTTTTTAAGCATGTAACCATACCTGCCGAAATTTGTTTTATAAAACTGGCATCTTACAAAGGCACCAAATCTTCGGGCCAGGTAATTACAGCTATTGGGCTAGATATAGACATTAACGAACGCCATGTAATTATTGTGGAAGATATATTAGATACCGGAAAAACGCTCAATCATTTTCTACCGCAGCTTCACCATCAGCAGCCAGCATCTTTAAAGATTGCGGTATTACTGCATAAAAAAGAATGTACCATTTACCCAATTATGCCAGATATGGTTGGCTTTGTAATACCCAACAGGTTTGTATTGGGCTATGGATTAGACTATGATGGTTATGGCCGCAATATTGCAGAAATTTATCAGCTGGTTACGGAGTAGTTCTTTGGTGGATTGGTGCTGTGTAAACGGAACATCAAACGGCCATAGATTTCTCTATTTCCCTATTTTCATAGTTTAAAGCATTTACTTTAATTACATTGTACTTCGCTGTTAAAAACCATTCTATTTTGCGAAGAAGATTAGTTTACATCATGCTTTTTATATGGCCTTTATATGCAAGTGGCCAATATTTTATTACCGGAAAAATAACCGATGATCAGGGTAAGCATTTACCTATGGTAAATATGCGCTTACACAGCACTAATTATCTATATCAAAATGGAAATGGTGGCGAATTCGGTATTCCTTCATCCAAAAAATATGATACAGCAACCTGCTTTTTGCAAGGTTACGATACATTAAAAGTGCCTTTATTTTCTGGCCAAAAAAATATGATTGTAATGAAGGCTACTTCGGTTACAAAGTTTGAAAGAACAAGCAGGCTTTCTTCTCTTACAAATAACCTTTTTAAAGACCCAACCTTTACCCGCCATGTGTTTGATGAAACCTATAGCAATATGGTGGAGAACGATTTTGTAAATACTTCCAGGTATCCTGTAACCGGTTTTTCGCTAAATGTAAATAAGGCATCTTATAGTAATGTGAGGCGGTTTATTAACAATAATACTATTATGCCCACCAATGCGGTTCGTATAGAAGAAATGCTGAATTATTTTACCCTAAGCTGTACACCGCCACCCGTGGGTAATGATGTTTTTAATGTAGAAACAAGGGTTAGCAGTTGCCCGTGGAATGATGCTAACTTATTGCTCTTTATTAACATGCAAGCCCGCAAAATGGATCTGGATAAAGTACCTCCTAGCAACCTTGTTTTTTTAATAGACGATAGCGGCTCTATGGATATGCCCAACCGCTTACCCTTGCTGAAAGCGGCTTTTAGAATGCTGGTTAATAATTTACGCAAAACCGATACGGTTACAATAGTAACTTATGGCGGCACGGCCGGCGTTATGTTACAACCTACAAGCGGTGGCGAAAAACAAAAAATTATAGAAGCCATAGAAGGGCTTACACCTGTTGGGGCAACACCCGGCTCATCAGGGCTTAAAATGGCCTATGCCATTGCAAAAAGCAATTTTATTAAAAATGGTAATAACAGGGTAATACTGGCCACCGATGGCGATTTTAATGTAGGCCAAACCAACGAAAAAGAACTGGAAGATTTAATTACCAGTTATCGTAATTCAGGCATATTTCTTACCTGCCTTGGCGTGGGCATGGGTAATTATAAAGACTCTAAATTACAGGTGCTGGCAAAATTTGGTAATGGTAATTTTTCTTATATAGATAACGAGAGGGAAGCCGAAAAAGTACTGGTAACCGAGTTTACACAAACAGTAGTTTCTGTGGCCGGCGATGTTTTTTTAAACCTAAATTTTAATAAGGATTGGGTGGATCAATACCGGCTCATTGGTTTTGACAATAAAATAGAATCTGTTACCGACAGCACCAGCATATTAGAGGGTGGAGAAATAGGTAGCGGCCATAGCCTAATGGCCATGGTGGAAATAGTGCCTACCAAAAAAACAAGGGTGGATTGGCTCAATAATCCCGCCGCATCTCTTGGGCAATTAAAACTGCAATACAAAGTTCCTGCATTGGCTAAGCCACAGTTTATCAGTAAGCACATTCCACTTAATTACGTCACTTTTACTGGCCTTGATAGGCAGTTACGTTTTGCCACGGCCGTGGCCATGTTTGGGCAGTTGGTAAAGCAATCGAAATTTGCAACCAATTACGATTTTGATACCGTAACAGCTATTGCTACAAGTGCCGCACCACCCACCGATTTATTACAGCAGGAATTTGTAAAGCTGCTTCAAGTGGCCAAAAAAGTGTACGAGAAAGAATTAGGAAAAAGAAAGAAAAAGAAGCGTAAGGATTAATATTTCGCTACACTTAAAGTTCTATTTTAAGGGCATCCATCAGTTGTTTAGCTACTATTGGTGAGCCGGGTTCTTCACTGCAATTATTTAACACCACCACGGCCAGCCGCTTAGCAGGAACAATTGAAATATTACTCCTAAACCCGCCCGTACCACCACTATGGTTCATGGTAAAAAGTGTTTTATCTTCTGTATCAAAATGCCAGCCGAGGCTTACCAGCAAAGGATCTCTATTATAAGTAATTTGCTGAAGTAGTAAGGTTCTTGCATCATTCTTGCCTTTAGTCATAGGCATTAAAGCAAAAGGTACTGCGTATTTAATTAGGTCTTCTGTAGTACTTTTTATAGCACCACAAGCTGCAAGCGATTTAAAATTCCAATAGTTTGTTTGGTTACCTTTTTCATCGTAGCCCTGTGCTGTTGCCGAACTGTCTTTTACAGAAGTAACATACGAGGCTTTCATTTTTAAAGGCCCAAAAATGGTTTGGCGATATTGTTCTCCTAATGGCATACCATTTACCCTTTCGAGTATTACACCCAGCAGGCCTACTGCCAGGTTGCTGTAGTCGTATTTTTCGCCGGGCTTTTGGTATGCCTTAAATATTTTCAAAAAAGAAAAAAGTGCCTTATCGTCGTAGGCTTCGTAAGGGTCTTTTGCATCTTTAGAGCCGATGTAAAGATTAAGTGGCAGCCTTGGCAAACCGCTGGTATGATTGCTCAACTGCTCAATAGTAATTTTTTGCAGGTCTTTATTTTGGGATACGCTGTCGGGTAAATATTTTGTAATGGGGTCGTTTAAAGCCAGCTTCTTTTTTACAACTGCATCGGCCAAAAGGTAAGCTGTAAATGTTTTGGTAATGCTGCCAATTTCATATACAGTATTGCGTGTTGGATGTATATCTGTACCTTTTTTGGCATCGCCATAATTATAAAAGTAGCTTTTGGTACCTACTAAAACTCCAATGCTAAAGCCTGGGCTTTGTGTAGTTTCCATAAAAGTTGTGGCGTACCCGTGTACCAGGCTATCTATATGCGAGGCCAACGCATTATCATGGTAAAAGTTTTTTCGTTTATCTGCTTCTTTTACTTCGGCCTTGTAGGGCCTCATGCCAAAGGTTTTTACTTTGCCTTCTTTATTCAATCCTATCAGCAGGTTCATTACAGCGGTGGTGCCAAGGTACGCTTTGTAAATATTTACCGAATCCTTGCTTCTTTCAAAATCCATTTTGGTAATCTTTCCAAAAGGGTACAACTGCATGGTCAATGCATTTTGCAGAGCAGTTAGCTTAATGGCCTTACGAAATGTGGTATCGGTAAGTGCATAGATGCTGTCTGTTTTTTGTTCGTTGTATAGCTTTTTTATAACCTGTGCCGTGGCATCGGTTTTTATTTCCTGCGGGGTGGTTTGGGCTATGGTAAAAAGAGGAATTACAGATAAAAGAAAAAAAGAAAATTTCATTTTTAGCGGAATATTTATTTAAGAATGTAATCTAGGAATAAGTTGTATTTGTTGGGTTGCCAATTACCTGCCTTTTAAATTCATCTACTAAGAATGTTTTCAGGCTAAGGTCTTCGTCTAAATCTAGCCAATGTACCCTAGTGCCACCACCTATAAGCCTGTAGTTTCTCAATTGGCTTTCACTTGCATTTTTCAGTAATGGAAAATTATAAATCCACGTTTTTAAAACCATACCTGTGTTTAACAAAACTAACATCATGTTGATTTCTTTATGAAAATCTATACTACTGATTCGAAGCTTATTTTCATAAATCATTTGCTCCAAAGAATCGAAATTATTGGTTGGAGTATTCATACCATTTGGTTTTAAAACGACTCAATGACCATTGACCCCAACGACCGGTTTTATAGCGTTTCCTTAAGCCATTTATAAAATTCCGCCTGCCACACCTGTGCATTTTGTGCATGTAGCACCCAATGGTTTTCGTCGTGTAGTACTACCAGTTTGCTTTTGATGCCCCGTAACTGTGCCGCCTGAAATGCCTGCATCCCTTGCTCCAATGGCACCCTGTAATCTTTGGCACCGTGAAATATTAGGATGGGTGTATTCCATTTACCTACAAAATTACTTGGCGAAAATTGGGCATACGATTTTTGTGCAGCTGCATTTTTGGTGTCCCAATACGGTCCGCCATAATCCCAATCGGGAAACCAAACTTCTTCGGTAGTGCCGTACATACTACGAAAATCGAAGATACCATCGTGGGCTATAAATGTTTTAAAACGCTTATTGTGCATACCTGCAAGCATAAACGCACTGTACCCGCCGTAGCTTGCACCAATGCAGCCGAGGCGGCTTTTATTTACAAAACTTTCTTTGCTCAAAGCATCTATTGCACTAAGGTAATCTTGCATTACAATGCCGCCATGGTCTTTACTAATTTGCTCGTTCCACCTGGTGCCATGGCCGGGCATACCACGGCGGTTAGGCGCCACTACGATGTAGCCATTGCTGGCCATCAGCGATAAATTCCAGCGGAAAGAATAGAACTGCGTAAGCGGGCTTTGCGGCCCACCCTGGCAATAGAGTAGGGTTGGGTATTTTTTTGTTTTGTCGAAATTGGGCGGATACACAACCCATACCAGCATGCTTTTACCATCCACCGTTTTTACAAACCGCCGTTCAGTAGTACACATGGCCTGCTGGCTGTACACTTCGTCGTTAACATGGGTAAGTGGTTTCATGTTGCCGGTGGTAATATCCACGGTGTATAGTTCGGCAGCATGGTTTATATCGGTGCGGCTAACTACTAATGTATTACCGCTTTGGCCTACAATGCCATTCACATCAAAATCGCCTTTGGTAATCTGGGTTATCTGTGGCATTATTTTAAGCATACCTGGATAAGTAACACTAAACAATTGCAAAGTGCCATTAATAGGGGCATAGAAAAAAATCTTGCTCCCATCATCGCTCCATTTATAGCCTTCCACATGTATATCGTCGCGGCCTTTGGTCAGGTTTATTTTGCCATTGGTGCCGCTTACAATAATATCCTGTTTATCGGCTTCGTAGCCATCTCGTTTCATTTGTAAATAAGCCATGGCACCACTTTTGTAAAACGATGGTTGCAGGTCGTAGCCTTTGTTATCGGCTGTAAGGTTGGTAGTGCTTCCTGTAGCCAGATCATAAGCATATAAATCGGTGTTGGTGCTAATGGCATAAGCCGTTCCGGATTTTTTCTTGGTGGCATACACCACTTTTTTACTATCATGGCTCCATACAAAATCTTCGTCGCCACCATCGGGTTTTAGCGGGCAATCGTAAGGCTCGTTGGCCATAATATCTATTGGGTTGCCATCCATGCCGGTACCTATATTTCTTATAAAAACATGGCCAAACTTGCCATCTTCCCATTCGTCCCAATGGCGGTAATTCAGTTGGTCGTAAATAGCCACATTGCTTTTAGAAAGTGTTGGGTAAAAGTCGCTGCCGGTTACTTTGTTCACCTTTATATCTTCGCTATTGATTTTATATTTTCCGTCGGGTGAAATTTTACTATTTACCAGCAGGCTATCTGCATTGGATACCTGTGTAGCATTGCCGCCATTAATGGAAATTACATAGGTTTTACTGCTGCTTTTATTTTCTTCCATACTTGGGGTACTTACACTATAAATTACAAATTTTCCATCTTTAGAAACACCCTTACCGCTCACCCTGCCAAATTTCCACAGTTGTTCTGGGGTAAGTAGGTTTTGTGCGTTACAGAAAGAGGCCGCAAAGAGCAGCAAAAAGAGGCCGGCAATTTTATTCATGATAGTTTTTTTAAGCAGCTAATGTACTACTAATTTTTGCCCACGGGCAATGATAGCTTGTAGTAAAACTGGCGGAAATACTGCACATTTTATTAAAGCATACTAATTTAATACATGTGCATTTTACCAGAAAAGAACTACTTGCCGGGCACCAAGGCTAAACGCAAACGCTAAACCCTAAACTAAAAACCAAGTAACCCAACAAAGCACTTTTCCGCAATTTCCTGCAAACTATTGCAGGAAATAAAACAAGCCATTTCTCATTTATATTGCAGTCTTAATTTTTAAAAAAAAATAAAAAAATATGTGCGGAATTGTTGGATACACCGGCCCAAGACAAGCATACCCGATTATACTAAAAGGATTAAAACGACTGGAATACCGTGGCTACGATAGTGCTGGCGTGGCACTGCTAAACGATGGCTTGAAAGTATATAAGAAGAAAGGCAAAGTAGCCGACCTGGAAGAAAGCCTCGTTGGCCAGCATTTACAAGGCCATATAGGAATTGGCCACACCCGCTGGGCCACCCATGGCGAACCAAGCGACCGAAATGCCCACCCACACCAAAGCAATAGCGGTAACCTGGCCATGATACATAACGGCATTATAGAAAACTATATAGTAATAAAAGAAGAACTGCTACGCAAAGGCTACACTTTTAGCAGCGATACCGATACAGAAGTACTCCTGAATTTTATAGAAGATATTAAGCTGAACAACGAATGTAGCCTGGAAGAAGCCCTGCGAATTGCCCTTAAAAGAATCGTAGGTGCTTATTGCATTTTATTGATAGATAAAGACGATCCCGAAACCATTATTGCAGCCCGTAAAGGTTCGCCACTGGTTATTGGTATTGGCAAAAACAGGGATGAACATTTCCTCGCTTCCGACGCTTCGCCCATTATAGAATATACCCGTGAAGTGGTGTATGTAAATGATTACGAAATAGCCATCGTTCGCCCCGGCGAATTGATATTGAAAAACCTAGGCAATGAAAAGCAAACGCCCTTTATAACCAAGCTGGATATGGAACTGGCCAAGATAGAAAAAGGCGGCTACGACCATTTTATGCTTAAGGAAATACATGAGCAGCCCGAAACGATTTACGACTGTCTCCGTGGCCGCTTACATGCAGCCGAAGGCACCATAAATATGGCCGGTGTAGAAGACCACATGGATGCATTAACCACTGCTCAACGCATGGTAATTGTAGCCTGCGGCACTAGCTGGCATGCCGGCCTTATAGCCGAATATTGGATAGAAACCTTATGCCGTATCCCGGTAGAAGTAGAGTATGCATCCGAGTTTCGCTACCGTAACCCGGTGATAAATAAAGGCGATGTAATAATAGCCATTAGCCAAAGCGGAGAAACCGCTGATACCCTTGTGGCGCTAGATAATGCCAAAGAAAAAGGTGCATTTATTTTTGGCGTGGTAAACGCAGTAGGCAGCAGTATTGCCCGTATGAGCCATGCTGGTGCATACACCCATGCAGGCCCCGAAATTGGTGTAGCATCCACCAAAGCTTTTACAGGTCAGCTAGCCGTTTTAGCCATGATGGCTCTAAAAATTGGTTATGCCAAAGGCACCATTACAAAAGACAATTACATGGCCTTGCTGAAAGATTTAGAAAACATACCCGACAAAGTAAAAGAGATACTGAAAGACACCACCAACATACAGCAGATAGCGGCTAAATACAAAGACGCACAAGACTTCTTATACCTCGGCCGTGGCTATAATTTTCCGGTGGCATTAGAAGGTGCATTAAAGCTGAAAGAAATTAGCTACATACATGCCGAAGGCTACCCGGCCGCAGAAATGAAGCACGGCCCAATAGCACTGGTAACAGAACAATTGCCAGTAGTTTTTGTAGCCACCAAAGATGCTTTTTACGAAAAAATAGTAAGTAATGTACAAGAAATAAAAGCCCGCCGTGGAAAGGTTATATGCGTGGCCACGGAAGGCGATACCATTATACCCGGCATGGCAGATGATGTAATGCTTGTACCTGATACCGACGAAATTTTTGGCCCGATGCTGAGCACTATTCCTATGCAGTTATTGAGTTATTACATTGGCACTGCCAAAGGAATAAATGTGGACATGCCACGGAATTTGGCGAAATCAGTTACGGTGGAGTAACGGCTAGTGGCTAGTGGGGAATAGCTAGGGGGAAGTGAGTTAGGGTAAAGAATTCCTATTTTAATACTTGAAATTTTCAGGAATTAATTTTAAAAGACTTAATAAAGGTAGCCATGTTGAAACTATCTCATAAACAGCTCGACGTTTACCAGTATGGATTAAAATTAGTAAAAGAAGTGTACGAGCTAACAAAGGTATTTCCGTCGGAAGAACGGTTTTTGTTAGTCAATCAGTTAAGAAGGGCTGTTGTATCGGTTTGCAGCAATTTGGCAGAAGGTGCTGCCAGAAAAAGTAAAAAAGAAAAGTGTAGATTTTATGAAATTTCACGTAGTTCTCTAGTAGAAATCGATACGCAGATAGAAATTTCGCTTTTGCTTGAATATTTACAATTGAACCAAATAAAGCAATTAGAAGCATATTTAGAATCCTGTTTTAGAATGATGTCAAAAATGATTACGAATCTTGAAATAGGTATGGGGGAATAATCAAAAGCTATATCATAAGAGGTATAATTTTTTCAAGTTTTGGAATTGAAATAATTTCCATTTTCTTAGTCGGCACACACTTTATTCTCCCATTTGCAATTCTCCTCTAACCACTAGCCTTGCCTCATGAACAACATAAAAAAACTACCCCTTGCTACCCTAGGCTACAATTTTATTGAGCCAAAATTTTTACCCGAAGGGGAAGATGAATATTACCTACGCAATTTCCAAAACCGAAACGGTATTGAGTACCGGCAGTTAAGTGCCTACGAAATAGAAGTGCTGGTTCGTAACCGCAATACCAGCGACAACTGGAACAATATTTTAGTAAGCGACGCCTTTAACCCGGAGCTGGTAAAAAGCTGTAAGTTTTATGGCCTTGTACGCATTGGTAAACTGGAACCTTATTTCCTTGAATTTAGCAGGCTAAGATCACCTGTAGGACTGTACAACAGCACTATCATCAGTTGCGATTTTGGTGATAATGTGGTGATAGATAATGTGGATTACCTGAGCCATTACATTATCGGCAGCGAAGCCATTATTGTAAATGTAAACGAACTGCAAACCACGCCTATAGCCAAGTTTGGTAACGGAGTGGTAAAAGATGGAGAGCCGGAATCTGTACGGATATGGATGGAGCTTTGTAACGAGAACGCAGGCCGTAGTGTTATACCGTTTAATGGTATGCTGCCCGGCGATGCATGGCTTTGGAGCAAGTACCGCAGCCATAATAAACTACAGGAACAGTTTAAGGTTTTTACAGAAAAAAAATTTGATAAACTACGTGGCTACTATGGCAAAATAGGCGACCGTACAGTTATTAAAAATTGTAAGATTATTAAAGACGTGTGGATAGGTAGTGATGCTTATTTAAAAGGTGCCAACAAAATAAAAAACGTATGGATTAACAGTGGGCCGGCGGCAAAAAGCCAGATTGGCGAGGGTTGCGAAATAGTAAACGGCATTATCGGTTTTCGATGTCGTATATTCTATGGCGTAAAAGCAGTACGCTTTGTAATGGCCGATAATTCGCAGCTTAAATACGGTGCCCGACTTATCAACTCTTACCTTGGTAACAACGCCACCATCTCTTGCTGCGAAGTGCTGAATAGCCTTATTTTTCCGGCACATGAACAGCACCATAACAATTCGTTTTTATGTGCGGCCGTAGTAATGGGCCAAAGTAATATTGCTGCTGGTGCCACTATTGGCAGCAATCATAATAGCCGTGCCGCCGATGGCGAAATAATTGCAGGCCGGGGCTTTTGGCCAGGGCTTTGTACTAGCCTCAAACACAACTCAAAATTTGCAAGTTTTACCATTTTAGCCAAAGGCGATTACCCGGCCGAACTGGATATTCCCATTCCTTTTTCGCTGGTTAGTAATGATGTGGCCAACGATAAACTGGTGGTAATGCCTGCCTATTGGTTTATGTACAATATGTATGCCCTGGCCCGTAACGCCTGGAAATACACCGACCGTGACCAACGCCCAGACAAAACACAGTTTTTAGAGTACGGCTATCTAGCACCCGATACCATTAACGAAATGTTTGACAGCCTTCGGCTGCTGCAACTCTATGCAGGCAGGGCTTATTGTAAAAGGGAAAGAACCGGTGTATTTACAGATACTGAGGCCATTGCCATTGGCAAAAAATTATTAGAAGGCCAAAAAAATATTGTAGATGAACTGGAAATACTGGCCGATGGTTTTGAAAATACCAAACGCAACACAGTGATTGCAAAACCGCTGCAAGCCTATTTATTATTTAAAGAACTTATAGCTTATTATGGCATTACCGAAACCATTAACTGGATGAAACGTGGCAGCATTAATACCTACGAAGCCTTACAACTACAATTACCTAAAACCTTTAAACGTACCGAATGGACCAACATTGGCGGACAGTTAATACCAAAAGATAACGTAGATAAATGCATTGAAAAAATAGAGCAGAATAAAATAGATAGCTGGGATGGTGTACACCAATTTTACACCCAACAAGGCGACGCTTACCCGCAACAAAAGCTGAACCATGCCCTTGCCGCCCTGCAAGAAATTACCGGTAAAAAACTACGCCAACTAGACAAAGCCGCCTGGATAACCCTGCTGCAACAAGCCATACCCACCCGGGAATGGATGACCAAAGGCATACACGATAGCCGTGCCAAAGACTACAACAGCCCCTTTAGAAAAATGGTGTACGACACGAATGAAGAAATGAACAAGGTAATGGGCAAGTTAACCGACAATAGTTTTATTAAGCAGGAAAATGCAGGGTTAAAGGCGTTTAAAGAGGAAGTGGGGGGATTGGTGAAAGGGTTGTGATTTTTAGAATACCCACCCAAAAAAATTAAGACTCCGCCTAAGTTTAAAATTTTAGGAATCAGGATAATCTATTAGAGGGAGCATTTCAACGAGAATCTTTGTTGATATTATTGGCAAAATCAAACTTTTCAATATAGTGCCTTGGCATCTTGTGTAAATAATACCTCTTGCAGTTGAATATGTAATGTTTGCGAGACTTTCCATCAAACTGCTATCGACTACAATTTCATCTCCCGGAATAGTTAATTTATCTAAGTTATCAACATCAAAAAAGAAAGAGATTTCAAATCTCCCTTTTATGTCAATTTTTTCTTTTGTGTTTGAAAAGGTTTTGATATCACAATTAAATATAAGCCTGACTTTTTTTTCTAACATTTTTATACCAGGGATAAAACCGTACTCAATATCAAAATAATATCTGTCCGGTTCTAATTGTGACAACTTGGTGTTATTTTCTATTGCAGCTTTATTTATTACGATATCAGTAATCTTTAATAGCTCAATTTTAAAATTATCAAAGTTGCTCATGACAATAAACTACTTTTTAAACTACTTGTAAAGTTTTCCTTCAGCCCTGTTTTTTTAACCTCCTTATATTCTGTTCGTTCTTCTTCCAATTTGCCTTTCCCATCTATTAGCATTTTGGTATGGCATGTATTGTAAGGGATTTTAACCTGTACAAAAGTAGAGTTTTCGCTTTTTGAACAAACAGCAATAATGGGTTCGCCAAATGCTACCTGCAACTTTATTAAAGTTTTAGTAGTGAAATCTTGGACACCTGATAACCATTTCGAAACCTCCGCCTCGCTTTTATTGAGTTTCTCCGCTAACAATTTTTGTTTGCCGCCGAATTTTTCATCTAATAACTCATGAATTCGCTCAAGGATATCCATCGAAAGGTTAACCCCCTCGCTTATTTCTTTTGGGGTGGTTTCAATGATGGTATGGAATTTTTTAAGTTTCATATTTCAGTTTCGAAGTTCACAAGACAATCGTATTGCTCTTAATCTATTTCTTTATCCATCAAAAATGCATCAAGTTTTTTAGCAATTTTTATAGCATTTTCAAAATGCAGCTTCACATTTGGGCAATCTTTTGGCTTGTTTGTTGTCTTAATATCACCATTTAATAAAACGAGTACATGGTCTGTAAGCCGAATGCAGTATAACCTTATTCCTAAATCTTCTTTGTTCGCATCTATTGTTACTTGGTCGACTCTTGGTAGAGCGTTGGCAGAACCTTCTGGTTTAAAGAAAAAATGTTTTGCACCCCTAAATTGTATTTGGTTAATAACAGCATAAAGTATTTGGAGCTCTTCAACATGTTTTGGAAATTTTTTTTCATCAAATAACTCAAATTCACTAACTGGATTATCTCCCAATCGTACAGTGTAGAATTCAACTTCATTGTTCGATAAATCATCAATTTTTCAAAAAATACTTTCAACTTAATTTATAAATTAAGAAAAAATATAGTGGCGTTTAATTTGGAATACCAAATATTAGTCCAATTAATTAATATTTAGAAATGGCTTACAAGTATTCCTAATTTATTTAGCTAATTTATTTGATTACACACTTATGATGAAATAATTTTAATTCACTTTTAGCATTTTTTACTAAAAAATTAGAAAAGTCATAGCTATTCAATAATGTCATTTTGTGCCTATCATATTGCCAGGGCCGCCACTTTCCGAAATGGTCGATGTTCTTACTGACCACGAATTAGATGAATTTTACAATATTTGCTATGGTTTAAAGCAGGCCTTCAAAACAAGGTGAAAATCTTCAAGCGGAGCATCAAAGTCACTTGCTAATGTGTATTTGCCCATAGCAGAGCCAGCAGTACGATATGGCTTGTTAATGGCTTCATTTTTTATGTTACTATACCTTCTCGTAATAAACTCTACATAGTGCAGCACTTCTTTTTTAAAGCATCCAGCAAAAGTTTTATGGTGGGCATCATCTGTTCGTCCGTAATAAAAATGTTTTTTGATAAAGTTAAGCGTTTAGGCAGTATACCGAGAAATGAGTACCGAAAACTTGTTCATAAACAAGACAAAACCAACCAAAAACATTGCCTAACATCCTTATTTTGAATCCCATTTCCAAAACACACCACCATGAATCAACAAGACGCAGTCCAAATATTTGAAGATAAAAAAGTTCGTACCCTTTGAGATGCCGAGCAGGAAAAATGGTATTTAGCCATAGTAGTTGTAATTGCTGTTTTAACTGATAGGCCTAACCCACAGGTGTACTGGCGGGTATTGAAAAAGAGATTAAAAGATGAAGGAAATGAAACCGTTACAAATTGTAACGGTTTGAAAATGCAGGCATCGGATGGTAAAATGAGAATGACTGATGTAGCCGATACCGAGCATCTCTTTCGCCTAATCCAATCTATCCCTTCGCCCAAGGCGGAACCTTTTAAACTTTGGCTGGCTAAAATAGCCGCCGAAAGGTTAGATGAAATGCAGGATCCGGAACTGAGTATAGACAGGGGTTTAGAACAATACCTGCAACTCGGCTACAGCGAAAATTGGATTAACCAACGGCTTAAGAGCATCGAGATAAGAAAAAAACTAACCGAAAAATGAAAAAAAAGAGGTGTAAAAGAAGGCGTTCAATTTGCTACCTTAACGGATATTATCACCATGGCATGTGGCGACAAAACCACCAAAGAATACAAAACACTCAAGGGCTTGTAAAAGGAAAACCTTGGGGATAATATGACCAATACCGAGTTGATTTTATACATGCTGGCCGAGGCATCGGCAAAAGAAATTTCTACTGTAGTAAACCCTGTAACTTTTGGTGGCAGCAAAAAAGTGGTACAGCAAAGTGGCAATGAAAGAACTGGAAGCAAAAACTGGCAAAAAAGTAGTTACCGCCATCAATGCCAAAACCGTTTTGCAACTTAAAAAAGGTAAAGACAAATAAAAACCATCAACCAAACCGCATTCAGTAAACTCCTGGCTTTCGGCCATTTTTCCCAAATTCAGAACTCCTTACCCAGAGAACTGAAATCACTTATTATTCGCAGTCTAAAAAGCCAAATAGTATCAGCCTCATCCGCCTTTGGCACCTTTACCAAATGGAGAAGGGAAATGGATGCCATTGCGTTTGAAAAGGGTAGCGGTACAAGGGTGTGTTGTTGAACGGAGTCCCGTAATGCTACGGGATTTACAACGTTCGGCAATGTCGCTCCATCAGGGTACGGCTTTCGTTTAGTTCCACCGCAACAAGCGGGGCAGGCAAAAAAAAACTAATCAATCAAAACTGCCAAGGGTAAGGATTTCTGAAGTTGGGCCTGATGAATGGGTTTTGATGATAGAAAAATCCAAGTTTCGAAATATACTACTTAGCCTTTCGTGGTATAGACTGCATACCCCCTTTCTTAGAAGAAGAAAAATTTTTGTTGTGAAGCACCGATTGGCTTTTTCCAAAACTGCCGGGTATGCCACCAGGTGTAACCATTCCTGTTTTTGGTGCAGCTTTTTTAGCTGTGTTTTTTGTAGTCGCTTTACTCATTCTAGTATTTATTATTTTTTAAAGCTAACCAAACTGGTTTGGTTTCAGCTAATTTTTTCTTACAACCTCCTATTTTACAGCTTATTCAGTTGTCTTAGTTCTTAATGGGCGTTAGCACATAACCCTTTTTCTTTAGTAAGGCTAGCACGCCTTCATCACCCGGCAAGTGGCCAGCACCTACAGCAAAAAGGGTGGATTTTTGTTTAGCAATAGCATCAAATTGCGCTACCCAATTACGGTTGCGGCTGTAAAGCATAATGTCTAGGTATTTACTTACACCGCCTTCTTCGCTTTTGGTAAGGGCGTCTATCGAATCGAGGTTTTGCCCCTTGTATTCTGCCACTAACTGTTTCATTAGTACCTTTTGGTTAGCGGCGCTATCTATTGTTTCTAATAGTTCCTTGGCCTGTTCTTCGTAGGGTATTTTATCAAGTATTCCCGCCTGAAAGGCCATGGTTTCCAAACCCTTAATCTCCAATTTCTTTTTGGTGGCCAGTTCCATAATACGCATTTCCATACCATCTTTTTCGGGGCAGGCCATAGCTGCTTCGCCTACCATGGCGCTTAACAATAATGGTTTAAAACTTTCGATGGCACTAAAAGGCAGCTGCCCGTGTTTATCAAACCAAGCTTTAATTTTTTGATAATCGGCTTCTGTATAGAGATCTTTTAGCTTTTTGCCTTCTGTCATAGCCATGGCGCCCATGCCACCAAACATTTGCACTAGGTCGTCCATATCTATTTCAAAATACACCTGGCCTACATTATTAATTACCTTATTAAAATTGGGACTAATGGTAGCATCCGCCGAACAAAGGATATGCATAGTGCCAAAAAAATAAGAAGGCTGCTGAAGTCCGTTACCGCTTACTTGCCATAGCAATGTATTGTTGTCTAATGCTTTTTCTGGCACTGCTTGCGAACTGCAACTGATACCTAAAAAAGCTAACAAACTCATCACAAAACTCATTTTCATACAATCAGGTTTAGGCTCAAAAATAAGCGGATAAACTTGCCCGAATAAAAATTTGCCTTTTTTTAAAATAAAGCAAATCCTGTTTGTTAAGGTGAGTGTTTGAGCTGCCCATTTTCCTCAAACCAATATTTGGGTGTACCGATGTTATTTACTTATCCGATGCACCACTAGCAGGCGTTTAAGATGTTGCAATGTTGCAGCCTTCTGTCCATTAAAAGGCAGTGTTGTTAAGTAATGGGCGTTTAGTTGTTTAAAAGATATTCAAACATTATTACAGGCCGCAATTTCCCAAGCACAACTGCTGCCCTTTTAGTTCTCTTTTTATAAAATGGGCGGCCTCACCGCCCTTTTTATTTACCACTACCATTACTCGCATTTCTCATTAGGCATGTTTGCCTACTTTATTTAGCCTGTTTTAAGTTTTTAGAAAGTTACTCATTTTCGATGGCCAATACCTTTGAATCGCTTAATATTGGTGACTAACATTTACATGATTCCATGAAATTGACATTAACTGCTTTATGCACCTTCATCCTAGTGTATCAAGCAGTAGCACAGGATAAACTACCGGCCTTTGGAAAAATAGACAAAGCCGATCTGGAAATGAAGATTTGCGATTTTGACCCAGATAGTGAAGCCCTATACCTGATGGATATAGGAGAAGTGCAGATAGTAGAAAACCTTACTTCGTGGAATGTGCAAACCGACAGGCGGGTACGTATTAAAATTTTAAAAGAAAAAGGCATTCAGGAAGCCGACATAAAAATTACATATTACAGTAAAGACCGCTACGAAGATATTAGCGACCTTAGCGGAATCGTTTACAACCTAGATGATGCTGGAAATATAGTTACAACCAAGCTAGACAAGTCGCTCATTTTTGATAAAAAAGTAGATGACAATTACTCGGTTATGTCGTTTGCTTTTCCTAATGTAAAAGTGGGTAGCGTAGTAGAATATAAATATCGCAGTTACAAAAAAAGCGGCAATGTTAGCATCGACGATTGGACTTTTCAGAGCAATATGGCCGTAAAATACAGTGCCTATAACTTAATTATCCCATCCTACTTCGATTTTACGTACCAGCTTACCCGCAGGCAAGCCGTAGAAATTATAAAACCGGAGAACGAAAGAGAAGGCACCTGGTACATTATGCGGGATATTCCATCACTTCGTAATGAGCCTTATCATTCAGGTTTAAAAGATTATTTTCAACGGATTGATTTTCAACTTGCCGGATATAACCCACCCGGTGGCAAAAGCCAGTCTTACCGCACCACCTGGGGGGAACTGACAGAAGAACTGTTAGAAGCATCGTGGTTTGGGCAGCAGATAGGTAAAAATTTGTCGGGGTTAAATGAAATAAACATTCTTACAAAACTGGCTAAAACTACTAAAGAAAAAACGGAGTTGATTTATAAGTTTGTACAAAAAAATATGGATTGGAACGGGCAAAACAGCAGAGGATCTGATGGAATAAAACAAGCCTGGGATAAAAAAAGCGGTACCAGCGGCGACATTAATCTAATACTACTTACCCTGCTTAAAGATGCTGGCATAAAAGCTTACCCATGCTTGGTAAGCACCAGAGATAACGGAAAGGTAAATGCCACCTATCCACTACTAAGCCAGTTTGATGCGTTATATGTGTATGCCGTAGCAGACGAAATGCCGTATGTGCTAGATGCATCAGACAAATATAACCCAGCCTACCTAATACCGTACGATGTACAGCTTACAGAAGGCTTTGTAGTAGATAACAAAATAGGCGGATTTATAAGCATCAGCGATTACAACCGTAAGCTTAAACAAACCACAGCCATTCATATAGAAGTGGATGAAAAAGGCGAAATAAAAGGAGAAGCACTGATTAACTGTTATGAATACGCCAGAAACATTAGTACCAAAAACTACAAAAGCGGAAAGCTAAAAGAACTGTTGGCAGCCAACGAGGGCATGAAACTAAAAATAGATACGATAGAAGTAAAAAACATCAACAACGATTCGCTCCCTTTCGAACAAAAGGTTGGGTTTTCGGGTCAATTGCAATCTAGCGGCGAATACACATTTATACCCTACAACCTATTTAATAAATTTGGTAAAAACCCTTTTGTAGCAGATAAACGCCAAACCGATGTGGACTTTGGCTTTAACCAATACTATACCATTATGGGCGGCTACACACTTGCCGATAATTACGAATTTGATGAATTGCCTAAAAACATGACAATGATAATGCCCGACACCAGCATTGTACTTACCCGCATTATGCAGAAAGATGAAAACACCCTCAATTTTAGAATAACCATAGATTTTAGAAGGCCACAATACAGTGCCGAAGAATACCCCGACGTAAAAGAGTTTTATAAAAAATTAGCGGCTTTGCTTAATGAACAGATTGTAATAAAAAAGAAAAAATAATATTCAAAATAATGACGATAAGAAAAATTTGCTTCCTTTTTGCAGGTCTGCTTTTTTCTCACATGGCCATGGCGCAGGTGGCCGGCTATATAGTAGGTAATAAATATTCGGCCCTTAGCATACCAGATTCGTTGAAAAAAAATGCAGATGCAGTTATGAGGCAGGACTATCAGAGCTTTACCGTAAAAGACATAAACAGTGCCTTATGGGAAATACATGAAATAGTAACTGTATTAAACGAAGATGGCAGCCACCACTTAACTTTTGTAGCCACATCTAGCAAGTTTAGTTACCTAGACGATGCCGAAATAAACGTGTACAATGCAGTGGGCACTAAAATAAATACCTACACCAAAAAAGAAATGCAAACCACATCTTTTGGTGAAGGGCTGGTAGAAGATGGCAAAACAACCTATTTTAAAGTAACGGCCCCATCGTACCCTTTTACAGTTGAAAAAATTTACCGTATGAAGTTCAAAGGCATTATTAACTACCCTAAAAATACCATACAAAACACCTACACATCGGTAGAGCATTTTAAATATAGTGTGGTGGTACCTGCAGAACTTGGGATGCGCTACAAAGTAATAAACGAACAGCAGGTGCCCGGGCTAATAGCAAAAAAAGGTGCCACTACTTTTAGCTGGGAAGCCAACAACCTAGTGGCAAAAAAATCGGAAAAACACAACGGTTCTTCTTCTAGATATGCCCCACAAATACTATTGGCACCTAATAAATTTAAAATGGATGATTACGAAGGAGATATGACCAGCTGGAAAAATTTTGGCGAATGGAACAACCGCCTTATTGGTGCCAGAAACCAATTATCGGAAAAAGGTAAAACCGTAATTCAATCGCTTACCAAAGAAGCCACTACCGATATTGAAAAAGCCAAAATAATTTACACTTACCTGCAAAAAAATATGCGGTATGTAAGTATTCAACTAGGCATCGGAGGGTTACAGCCATTTCCGGCAGATTTTGTACAGGAAAAAAAATACGGCGATTGTAAAGCACTCAGCAATTATATGCAGGCGGCACTAAATGTGGTGGGTATAAAAAGCCATTATGCCATTGTTAACTCCGGTGCCAATGCTGTACCAGCTTTAGAAGATTTCCCGGCGGACCCATTTGACCATATCATCCTCTGCATACCACAACCCAAAGATTCTATTTGGCTGGAGTGTACAAGTACCACGGCCGACTTTGGCGAACTAGGCAATTTTACCGAAAACAGGAAGGCACTATTGGTTACAGAAAATGGAGGCGTACTGGTAAATACACCGGCCAGCAAGGCTGCCAACAATATTTTTACCAGCAGCACCCATATATACTTAAACGACGATGGCACAGGTAAGGCCGATGCTACAATAACAGGCACCGGAGAATATAAGCAACAGCAGGTGGCCTACACTTACCAGCAAAGCGACGACGACAAAAGACGGTATCTGATAAAAGCCATTGAATGGAAACAACCAGACCTGGTTACAATTACCAATAGCAGCCGTTTTGAAAAGCCCTACCAGATAACTGCCAAAATGGACTACGACCAACTTCCTGCCTTTAAAGCTGGTAGTAAAATGTTTTTACAACCAAGGCTGTATCCGCTTTTTAATGAAGACATTCCTGATTCCGAAAAGCGAACACAGGATTATTATTTCGCCTTTCCTTATCAGGCAAAAGACACGACGGTTTACCATTTACCCGAAGGGTTTGGTATAGATAATTTACCAAAAGAAAAAATAATTACTTATCCATTTGGCAAATACAATTGTGCCTATACATGGAACGAAGCCACCAAACTGATAACTGTAACTACTACCCTCGAAATAACCGAACATGTGGTTAAAGCCGCATCCTACCCGCAATTGCTTGAATTTAGTAAAGCCGTAGAAGCAGATATAAATGAGAAAATTGTGGTGAAGCGATTGTAGGAACACGCCTCGTAGGAACACGCCTCGAGGCGTGTTCC